>CBDVCK010000166.1:0-8207 GCA_965372465.1 uncultured Thermoplasmata archaeon
AGGCAAATGTGAGTTTTTATGATGGAGATCCTTTGAGTGGAGGTATACAGATAGGTGATGCTTTTACTATAATAATTCCATCACAGGGTACCTCTACCGCAAGTGTAAATTTGATAGCGACTTCCGGGAGCCATACGCTCTATGTAGTGGTCCAAGACCTATCTACTGGTATTAATATCAATGCCAATCTACAAGTCACAGTGGGGGAAAATACCTCCTCGGTTCTTGTGCTCTCAGTGGGAGATATAAACATCTACAGATTTGAATCAGGTCAAATGCGCACGATTTCTGTTGAAGTGACATGCTATATGCAAACCGTGGAAAATGTCCATCTTGTGGTATTAGACTATCAAAACCTCACGATTCAATCCATAACCCCTCCAAGAACAATGAGCGACGGCGACACAATCAAGTTCTACCTTAGAATCACAGCCCCGGAACTTCCCGAAGGTGTCACAAAACTCGAAAGAGACATCATAATCCAGGCCCAGGGAGACAATGGAATTTTCAGCAATGCAGAAGAGCTGGACATAGTGGTAAGCGAAAGCGCAATCAGTTTATTCGATCCAATAATAGTTGTAGGTGCAGTGGCCACAGGGACCTTAGCCACCCTCGGGGCAGCAGCCGCAGCCTCGAGAAGAAGCGAGAACTGGAAATACCTATTATTATTAACCTTCGCAGTCCCGCTCTACACGAGAATCCACGGCAAGAAGACCCTGGACAACTTCGTGAGAGGTCAGGTCTTCGGACACATCCAGTCCGAGCCCGGCACCCACTTCAACGAGATCAAAAAGACCCTGAAAATCGGAAACGGCAACCTCGCATACCACTTAAGGAAACTGGAGAAAGAGGGCTTCATCAAATCAACCAGGGATAAGAGATACAGACGGTTCTACCCAATAGGTGTCGAGGTCCCGGAAGAAGACGGAATCAAACTGAGCAAGACCCAAGAAACCATCCTCGACTACATCGAGACCCGCCCCAAAGCCACCCAAAAGGAAATTGCCCAGCAACTCAAAGAATCCCAGCAGACCGTAAGCTACAACCTGAATGTCCTTGTAAGGGAAGGGTTCCTAAAAGAAGAGAAATTCAAGGGCCAAAAACGATACGAGATTTTGGATGATAATACATAAATTCCCTCTGAAGTAATTTTCAAACATTAACATACAGAGGCAAAACAATTAAATCAATGAAACCTATAATGGATTTCGGGATGAAATTTGGCTGGATTGGACATTCCTGAAGGAACAAAAATCGGAAAGCCTATGAAAGGGGGAGACAACACCCTCCGGATAGTACTGGACCTTCTCAGCAAGAAGACCTTCAATGGCTATGTCATGATAAAGCTGGAGAAGGAAGAGGAGAACGTTACATCCTATCTGATAGTCAAGGATTCCAAGCCAAAGCTCGGTATAAGAGAGGTCCTAAAAAGGCGAAAAAAAGACCCCAATAAATTCATAAGAAAGGTGTATGCAGGGGAGAACACACTGGAGGATGTAAAAACCGATTCCCAAGATGAGGCCGCAACAATTGAGGTGTATTCGGGAATCGACATTGAGCCTATCATCGAGCGATACGGCAAGGCCAAAAAAGCTAATTCCAAAGGAGCCTCCTCAAAAAAGGAGGCTAAGAGAATCGGATTGTTCTGGGGAGGAAAAACATCGGAAGAAAGTGTTGAGAGGGATGCACTTTCGGAGAAATTAAAGGATTGGAAACAGGCAGGATATAACGTCTCGGAACTTGAGACGATAATATCCATGGATATGCCAAAAGCCAAAGCCGCCTTTGAACAATTCGAAGAGGATGTTTCGACCCTGGAAGAAATGGGCTCCGAGCTGGATTTTCTAAAAATGCCTGGATTCGAAAAAGAAGTGAAGAGCATTAGAAAGAAATTGAAGGACCCCGGTCAGATACCGGATATCAGGACGGAAATCGACAAGCTGCAATCCAAAAAGGAGGAAAAGGCACAAACCGATGAGAACCTTTGCCCCAAATGCGGTTCATTTCTAAGAGAGGACGGCACGTGTCCAAGATGTTCCGAAGAACCGGAAAAAAAGGAAACTTCCCAAGAAAGAGAAAAAGACCTGGATCTAAAAGACGGTCACTGCTATTTGCTCATTGAAGAAAAGCTGGAAAAAAGTTTGAATCTGTTTGTCGATATGTTGAATAAGGGTTACAAGGGCTTTCTAATCAGCAGGACCAATCCAAGGTATCTAAAGACCCGAGAAGGCATTCAGAATGCAACTATTATGTGGCTTACAGATAAGGAAAGCACAACAGAGATGACCATACAACCCAGCCTTGAGAGAATTATTTATGAAATCGGAAATTTTGTTAAAACCGAGGAACAGGGATGCTTGATCCTCGATGGTATAGAATACCTTGTCAGCAATAACAGTTTTGATGGGGTTTTGAGGTTCATCAGAAGGATCGTGGATGAGGTTTCGGAAAGCAATAACATATTTTTGTTCACAATCGGACCATACACATTAAAGGAACAAGAATTGAAGATTCTGGAACGGGAGATGGAAAAAATCTCATTTGTTGATTCCTAATAATTAGTTAATTCAGATACTGATACATCTCTGTTTTATACTGTTTTATGGCCCCAAGGGCATCTAGATAGTCGTTCAGCTTCAGGGCAGTACTTGCCTCTTTTAATAGTTTAATACTGGGCCTGATATCCACGCCCTGCATTTTCGCCTTGTAAAGAACCGGCTTGGAATTGGATATTATATCAGCCAGCTGTTTTGGCAGTTCTTTTAAAAAGTCCTCTTTTGCATCAACAAGTAATTCTTCGGCTCTGGCAAGCTCGTTCTTTTTAATGGCGACCCTGGCCTGGGTCAAAAGGGATTTTGCTCCTTTGACATTGACTTTTACCTGCTCTCCGCTTTTTATCAATTCGATTAAGGCTTTCAATTTCTCTGCAACGTCCTTACCTTTCTCCGATCGTTCCTTTGTTTTGAGGACCGATTTCAATTTCATTACGGATTTTTCGGTTTCCTCGGATACCGTTTTTGCGATTTCCACGGCTTGGATAATTCTTTTTTCATCAAGCAGGGTCTGAACCATAATCACCTTCTTCTCTAGTCCACCTGCGTCGCCACCGGCCTTTTTTATAGCATTGATCTTCACCTGTGTTGTCTGGAGGGAATCTCCAATATATTGATTTATCACATCCTCAATGGTCTTTTTACTTGTTTTAACTAAATCTATTGCTTTTTCAAAATTCCTTTTTTTACCTGCGGTAATCGCCTGGTCAATGAGTTTTCTTCCCTCGAAGACATTGATCTCAAATTGTCTTGCAACGGCAAGTAGAGGTTTTACCTCTGAAACGCATGTTGTAAGTTCCCTATGCAATGATCTTTCATCCTTTACCGCAGTGGGTGGCCTTTCGGGGGCAGCGGAGGCTCTCTCTTCAGCGACCCTTTCTTTTTTCTTTTTCTTACCAAGCGAGAATTTTCTCTTTGGTTTCTCAGCAACCTCCTCTGTCGGGGGCGTTTCTGGTTCGTAAGTTTCAACCGCACTTTCGGTTGAAGCCTCTTCAACAGGTGCAACTGTTTCTTCAGGCGGCACTGCCTCAGGAGGGGTTTCCATTTCTGCAGTTGCTGGTGCATACTCTTCTTCAGCAGCCACAGTCTCTTCAACGATGCCAGGTGCTTCCTGGGATTCTGCTGCCTCAGCACCACCAGAAGCTGCCTCTCCCTCGGGCTCAGCAAAAATAGCTCCGCAGCCCGGACATGATGTGGCATCCTCGCTTACCAGGGTATTGCACAGAGGGCATTCAAACATCACAGCTGATGCAGGTGCCTCTTCCACAACTTCTCCTCCAGATGCTTCAGCTGCACCCGATTCAAGGGCAGCTTCGGATTCAACTGCATCCTCGGTTTTGGGTATTTCATCTGTTTTGTCCACTACAGCCATGATTTCCTCGAACAGCTCATGCTCTTTTTGTTCGTCCTTTTCTCCTATTTTCCCAAGCAGCTTCTCTAATGAATCGTCATATTCCTGGATGTTAGCGTCAGAAGTTTCCTCCTCACCGGTTTTTACTCCGAAAACAGTTAAATCTGCCTGGCACTCAGGACATTTTTTTGCATCGATTTCCACTGGAGAATCGCAAATAGGACAAAGTGCGCTTTTTTTTTCGTCCTCTGGCAAAACTTGCACCTCTTATATTGTTCTAATTCCATCTGATGTAGCCTTCGCTTTAGTGAGATTTTTCAAATTAAACTACGAAATATTGTAGTTTACAGCAACCTCTTATACTTTTCGATTATGAAATCCGTGTGGCAATATAGCTTTTTATCAATAAAGGTTTTTGGTTATAGTATCAAATTTAGAGAAATATGTGGGTGTTTTTTAAGGAAGTTGTATTTCATATTCCAGAAAGTCGCAGGCGATATATGAATCTTTAAAAATCTTTCTAGCCTCATCTTCAAGAAGGAGTGCATCATCGTATCTGGGGCTGATATGGGTTAAAAATAACACCTTTGCATTGGATTGTTTTGCCACAGATGCGGCCTGCTGGGAAGTTGAATGGCCATATCTTATTGCTTTCTCTTCCGAATCCTTACTTAGAGTGGCATCATGTATCAACACATCAGCATCTTTTGCAAGCTCAACAATTGCCTTACTGGGTCTTGTATCTCCGGAATATACGACCTTCCTTCCTTTGCGGGGTTTACCCATTACATCCTCCGGTTTGATTACTTTATCCCCAACCGAAACCACCTCCCCACTTTGAAGTCTTCTGAAAAGCGGACCTTCTGGAACACCCAGGGCAATGGCCTTTTCAGGGTTGAACCTCCCCTTTCGCTGATGCTCCTCAATACAGAACGCCAGTTCCGGTATATCATGATCGCCTGCTCTTACCGTTAGATTATATCCCTCAAATGTTAGTTCGTCACCATCGCAAAGATCATGTGTCAATATCCTGAATGTGGGAGTGAAGTAACCCATTGAGAACAAACCACTAACTATGTTTGTGGTTCCCTCGGGGCCATATATGTTAAGGTCCCTTTTTCTATCATTAAGATACATACTCTGGATGAGGCCCGGTAATCCCAAAAAATGGTCGCCGTGAAAGTGAGATATCAGGATTTTATTCACATGCATGAAGTTCAGGCTGGATATGATCAATTGGCGCTGTGTACCCTCGGCACAGTCAAATAGGATTATATCACCGTTCATCTTCAAAGCCACTGAGGATAGATTCCTCTCTTTCGAGGGCCAGCTTCCCCCAGAACCTAGGAACACCAATTTCATGTCCTGTGTATCCTAATGGGACGTTATATGCTTTTTGATGAGGATTTCAATTAAAAAGGGTTTCAAAAAATCGTTCCATACTTTATTTATATCCTTTAGGTTATATAAATTATCGAAAATCTCAAGGAAGGAGTCAAATGAACCGAAAATTGAGCATACTGGTTTGTGTACTGATGTTGGGTCCAGCCCTAATAACAACCCTATCAATGACCAATAGTGCTTCCGGGACGACGATATATGTGGATGATGATAATACAAGTGGTACAGAAGACGGCTCTGTGCAGTATCCTTACAATACAATTCAGGAGGGTGTTGATGCGGCAGGTAGTGGAGATACTGTATATGTATTTTCAGGGACCTACAACGAACAGGTGACCGTTGACAAATCATTGACTTTACAAGGAGAGAACAGGGATGACACGATAATAGACGGTGGAGGGGTTGGAGATGCGGTTAGCGTTTCTGCTAATTGGGTGAATATTACTACCTTCACGATCCAAAATCGCAATAGTTATAATGATGGAATAATAATAGATAGTGTTGGGCAATGTCATATCTCAAATATTAGGGCAATTAATAATTGGTATGGAATATTTATTAATAATTCCCATAATAATATAATTGAAAACAGTGACTTTTCCAATAATAATGGGTCTGGTATCAGAGTTTATCATTCTGATAATAATGAAATTAGAAATAATACCGCCAATTCAAATCACATACATGGAATAGTTATGACATATTCGGATTACAATCTTATCGAGGATAACACCTTCACATACAACTATTGGTACGGTGGTATCAGTATCTCTCATTCCAGTTCAAATATTATAAGAAATAACAATGCTTCCTACAATCATCCAAATAGCCGAGCATTTGGGATATACCTCAGTTTCTACTCCAACAATAATGTAATTGAAAATAATATTCTGGCCAACAATACCTGGGGTATTCTTATGGCTGCAAATTGTGAAGGCAATCAAATATTATCAAATATTTTTAGAGGAAATTTAAATTATGGTATATTAACTATGGAAGAAAACTATTATAACATAATAACACAGAATGTATTTTCATCAAATTGGCGCGATATTAGCCTCAATGATTTGACCCATTATACAACAATTAATGAAAATTATTTTACAGGAGATGTAGACAACTATGTAATAATTGTAAAAGAGAATTGCACCAATACAGCAATCTTTCATAACAACTTCATAAGAAGTTACAATATAAATATCGTTGATGAAGGGAGTAACAATTACTGGTATAATACCTCTTTATTAGAAGGAAATTACTGGAGTAATTACACGGGTTTGGATGATGGAAGCGGTTCGGGAAAACATGCAATTGCCGGAGATGGTATCGGAGATACCGATATCCCACATCCTGGTACAGGTTTTGATTTTTATCCATTTATGATTGAAAATGGTTGGGAGGAGAACCCGAACCAATCACCGGTTGCCAATGTTGAGCCCGGTATGCAAATTGTGAATATCAGCGAGGAAGCATGGTTTTCTGGCAATTCTTCCTACGATCCAGATGGATATATCGTATCCTATGACTGGTATTTTGGAGATGGGAGTCATGGAAGTGGAATCGTAACCTCGCATTCATACCTTTCCTCTGGTAATTACACCACCACTTTGACTATAACGGATAACGGAGGTCTAACCGATGATGTCACCAGTATAATCCATGTCCAAGGACAGACCCCTCCTCCATCCAGCAATGATGACTGGCCTATGTTCAATCATGACCCGCAGCATTCGGGCTTTTCAACATCAGACGCTCCGGATTCCCCCAATCTGCTCTGGACGTTCGGAGGAACTGAGCGCCTGACCTCCCCTTCAGTAGCCAATGGAACAGCTGTTGTGGTGAGCTGGGAACCCACTGTATATGCCCTCCATGTAAGCACTGGAGATATATTATGGAGCTACAATATCCAGGGGATCCCCTCCCAACCTGTCATAGCCAATGAGATGGTGTTTGTGAGTGTCAAGTACTTTGGCAGCGGAGGTTATGATTATATTGTCTACTGCTTTGATATCCATTCAGGGGATAAACTATGGGAGTGGCATGCCAGTTCAATAGAATGGCTTGATGAACAGTTCACAAGTTCCGACGCTACACCTGTAACTGCGGCAAATAACAAGTTATACTTTGGTTTAAATTCTTACGCCTCTGGCAATAATTCGATAACCAATTTTATATTCTGTGTTGATGACGGTACAGGTGAATTATTATGGAATGCGAACATAACCGACTCATTGAACTGTTACTGGAACACTTCCTTTACCATTGCTAATGATAAAATATTTTACAGTACAAATCATAATCTGTGGGGTCTCAGTGAAACAAACGGAGAGCTCCTTTGGAAGTTCCATCTGAATCTTTCGACTTTCAATTCGGCTCCCGTTTATAAAGATGAAAAGTTATTCATTGGCAATGACAACACAGATGAATTCTACTGTTTGGATGCAAACACTGGCAACATAATATGGGAAACGAATCTAGGAACCACTTTTTCCTACACTACACCTGCCGTGGCCAATGGCAAAGTGTTCTTCGGTGCTAACACACCCTCCTGTCCAATCTTTGCCCTGGATGAAAATACAGGTGAGATATTATGGGCATATAATTCCTCAGCCTTTGTGATTACTTCACCTTCAGTTGCTGATAATAAGGTATTTAACGCTTTTGATACCGGTGAAATCGTAGCATTGAACCAATCCACTGGGCAGACCATCTGGACCTATACTGCCCTGTCGCCTTCAAGGCCTTTTCATCATTCATTGGCCGTAGCCTATCAAAAACTCTTTGCTAGTATGGGGAGAGTTTTATACGTTTTTGGTCCGGGAACTCCCACAAACCAGAATCCGGTAGCAGATGCAGATCCAGACCATCAGACAGCCTACATCGGTGAAGAAGTGTGGATTTAC
>CBDVCK010000167.1:0-8192 GCA_965372465.1 uncultured Thermoplasmata archaeon
CCATTTCTCGTATCCTCTTTTTGTAAATAATTTAAGGGTTGGTAGACCAGAGTAAAGTAAAATTAAGAATCTTACCCGCTCCTTTTCTATTCCCAGCAATTCTTCAGCCTTTTTTCTAGGGATTTTCGCAAAGCCTTTCTCCCTTTTTAGACGAAGAAGGCTTAAATCTGTAAATGAATCTATCTGCCAAAGATAACGAATAATCGAGTACTCATGACAACAACCTTTGGGAATTCTATTGAATTGCTCCCCATTTATCGGACTGATTTGCAAAGAAGAAAACGATTTTGAAAGTTCATCTGCAAATTCCTTCGGAACCTTATAATAAATAATGTTTTTATTTTCTTTGTCTGTATTTTTTAAAAGAAGTCCTTTTTGTGCGAGTTTTTTCTCGGTCCTTTGGAAGCTCCATAAGGTGTACCTCTCAAGGAATACTCGTTTTAGCTTGATTGTGGTAATAGAGCCTTTGTTCATAAGTATAATGGATAGGAAGGCTCTTTCCTTATCATCCAGGGAGGATATCATTTCCTTTTGGTGATTCTTTGTTTTAGTCTTCTGGGCCATTTTCTCGCCTGTGGAATTTGGAACCATCAACTATCATGTATTTATATCCTTGCTCTGTGAGGAACAATTGTCTTTTTTCGGCATAATCCTGATCCTTGGTACCTCTCGTTACTATGGAATAGAACCTTGCTATGCTTTCATCCTTTTTTGGTCTTAGAATCCTTCCCAATCTTTGTGCCTCCTCCTGCCTGGAACCAAAGGTACCTGATACCTGGATTGCAACATTGGCATCAGGCAAATCAAGGGCAAAATTAGCAACCTTGGACAGTATCAACAGTTTTATCTCGCCTATTCTGAAGGATTCATACAATCTCTCCCTTTCCCTTCTCGGTGTCTTTCCTGTTATTATCTCTGCATTAAACATTTCAGCTATTTTCCTAAGCTGTGCAAGGTACATGCCTATTACCAATATATTATCCTCTTTATGGCTCTTCACAATCTTTTTTATAATATCGTACTTACTAGGATTCTCGGCAGCGATTCTGTACCTCTTTCTCTCACTTGTTAGAGCATAGTCCATCCTCACTTCAGATGTCATATCCACTCTTATTTCTATGCATTCTGCAGTTGCAATCCAACCCTCTTTTTCAAGTATCTTCCAGGAGATGTCGTACTTTTTGGGACCGATAAGGCTGAACACATCCCTTTCCTTGCCATCCTCCCTTATCAACGTTGCAGTGAGACCCAATCTGCGCCTTGCCTGAAGGTTGGCAGTAACCTTGAATACAGGTGCGGGTAAGAGATGTACTTCATCGTATATGATGAGTCCCCAGTTCCTCCGCGAAAAGATATTGAAATGTGGAAACTTCGAATCTTTTGAAGGCCGCCATGTGAGGACCTGATAGGTGGTGATGGTAATAGGCCGGATTTCCTTCTTTTCCCCGGTATATTCGCCGATATCTTCCCTTTTAACAGAGGTCTTGTCCGAAATTTCATCTATCCACTGCTTGACACCTATCACATTTGGACAGAGTATGAGGGTGTTTGTGGAAAAAAGGCTCATCACCCCTAAACCAACCATTGTCTTTCCTGCACCACAGGGGAGGACCACGGTTCCGCTCCCTCCCTTGGGTCCGGCATTGGAATAAAACACATCCACAGCATCCTGTTGATACTTTCTTAGACTGAAGGGGTTCCCTTTCATTGTGGTATCCAGTAGATTTATTGGGTAATGCTCTCCTTCTAAGTAACCTGCCAGATCCTCCACAGGGTGTCCCAGTTCGATTAAAACCTGTTTTAACAAGCCTCTTCTTTCGGGGTTCACCTCTAATTTCGTGCTGGAGATTCGCCTCACAAGGTGCTCCCTTACCTTCCTGTTCCTCCATATCTCGGCAATCAGCGTTGAGTCCTCGGCCTCTAGAAACATAATATCATTACGAATATTCAATTTGAGTTTGCCGTATCTCAGGATATAATCGTTTATTTCAAAATCGATATTGCTTGGGATGGGATATTTAGTGTACCTGCCAAGCACATCAATAACATCCGAACCTGTCATGCCTGAAGCTGCAGCGTTCCATAATGATAAAGGTGTGATGCGGTATGTGTGAATGTAATCAAGGCTCTTTTCAAGTTCCGCAAACTTGCCAATCGCGTCCCTTGCATTCTCGTAAAGAGGGCTTTCAACCTCTAATAGCAGGGTTTTATCGCTCTGTACGATGAGCGGCTTTTGGGAATTTGGGGTCATATCACTTCTCCAGGTGTGTTTTCATGGGAGTTGGGAACCAAGGTGTTAAGAGAATAAGTAATTTACCCTTCCTTTAAATCTCATCCAGGCTTTTTAATTGGTTTTACCGACTAAAGACCTTCTAATTCTTGACCGCCGAATTTCCAGAAACTTTAATCGACGTAAACATTCGGAAGTAATAATGGGCTCAACAACTTTTAATATGAAATATTATAAATATTAATTATTGAAACTGATAATGGGGGTAGGAGTTTAACCTATTCCAAATTACAGTTTTAATCCGAAGAATTTAAAGCATTATGTAATTTCAGATATTGAAAAAGAAGATATTTAAGATATGATATCGTAATTTAAATGTTCGTAACAAATCATCATGATACCCACGTTCGGGGAGGAGCATTGATGGTTGCAGATGAAACCGTAGAAAAAAAACCTGATGACCCGCAAAACGGGGATCCTAATAAGAAAATAGTGAAATTTACCAGAACTAAAAAGAGGATCAAGGATTTGAAAAATGGAACTCTAATCAGAAAGGTTATCTTCAGACTGCATATGAACCCGAACTGCTCAAATCTCTGGTTTTCTCTCGGAATATTACTCTCTGAAGAAGAGGAGTATGAGTTCGCTAATGAGGCTTTTAACAGGGTTGCAAGCATCAATCCTAATTATAAGAAACTGTGGAATGCAAAGGCTCTGGTATTGAGTAAAATGGGAAAAACCAACGAGGCAAGTGAATGTTTCAAAAGATCATTGGAAACCTTTAAAGGGAAGTTGGTTGGATATAATGACTTAACCGAACTTCAAAAAGAGATGACCCAGAGAAGAGATCAGTTGGGTCTGGAGCAATTCGATGACGCCTCTATTCAATATTTAACTGCTAATATTTTGGATATAGATAGTTTCATACAGGAATTAGAGATGCCTATTATCCGAGGGAGTGATGGAATTATGGATGAAATCCTTGGAAATATCTCTTTGAAGTTGGATGAACTGGAGGAATTGTCCCGACCCAAAGAAAAGGGTTTATTTGGATTTTTTAAGACAAAAAAGGGACATGCCTCGTAATTTTTTTTAAGAAGTTTTTTATTCAGAAACAAAAGGTTCTGTCACAAGATTTTGGTCCTTTGCCACCAATTTCTCAACCTTCTGCTGTGTTTCAACAAGCTTCTTATTGCACAGCCTTGAAAGAGCTATCCCTTTTTCAAATTGTGAAAGAGATTCATCCAAGGAAAGCTGTCCGCTTTCAAGTTTGTTCACGACTTCCTCCAACTGACTTAAGGCCTCTTCAAATGATAGTTCATCTTCCATTTTACACCACCAATCAAGTTTATTAATCTTTTTTTACATTGTCGAAATCCTCATTTTCATCACTATGCAGAACCTTTGATTTTTCAAATACCCGTCCTTCTTTTAATATATTCACAGAGCATTCAAGTTCCCCATCTTGTAATATGATCCTCACATCATCCCCTTCCTTTGTTTTTTTGACCGAATCCACTGCCGATTCTTCAGGTAGTTTTAATGTGATGCTGTAGCCTCTTTTAAGAGTGGATAGGGGGCTTACGGCATCCAGAAGCTCAGAAAGGGCATTGAACCTGGTATTGCACAAGTTGAGATTATTCTCCATTTGCATCACCAGTTTCGAAAAAAGATCATCGGTATGCTGCTGATGCGAGACCACCTTCTCCATTACCAACCTCGGCTTTAAAACGTTTACAACACCCTGGTATAGTGTCTTCTTCATGTTCACAAGGCTTTGTAAATATTGCATCATGGAGTTATTCAAAGCAGTAATCTGTCTGAGCACCTCATTTTTATCCGGTACCGCGAGTTCTGCCGCGGCAGAGGGTGTTGCAGCCCTTATGTCGGCAACGAAATCCGATATTGTAAAATCGGTCTCATGGCCCACAGCCGATATAATGGGTATCTCTGATTCGAAAATGGCTCTGGCCACGATCTCTTCGTTAAAAGGCCAAAGATCCTCCATAGAACCACCCCCTCTCCCCACAATGGCTACATCCACATCTCCAAATGTGTTTAAAAGTCGGATGGAATTAGCAATGTCTTCCTTTGCATTCTCACCCTGGACCAATGTCGGTACAATCAATATCTCTGTACACGGAAATCTTCTTTTCAGGATATTCACGATATCCTGGACAGCTGCTCCTGTAGGTGAGGTTACGACACCCACTCTTTTAGGGTATTTTGGAAGAGGTTTTTTGAATTTCACATCAAAAAGCCCTTCTTTTGCAAGTGCCTCCTTCAATTGTTGGAACTTGAGATACAGCTCACCCAGTCCTTTTGGATGTACCTCTGAGACAATGAAGTTGTATCTTCCTTGAGGCGCATATACATCTATATTCCCCTTGGTTATGACCTTCATTCCATCTTCAAGCTTGAATTTTAACTCTGAATTTGCCCATTTGAACATGGCGCAGGGAAGTTGTGAACGCTCGTCTTTTAAAGTAAAATAGAAATGACCCGAGGTATGATGGACAAAATTGGAGATCTCACCGGAAATCCAAATATCAAGGAGCTGCGGATCGGAGGTGAGTTTATTCTTGATATATTGGGTAATTTCGGCAACCTCGTAGATATGGAAGTTTGATTTGGCCAAACAAACACCTTTTTCATACTTATCGTTTTTTCGGTTATTAAACTTTGACGTTAGGGGTAAGTGAATGTATACTTTTACTTGATTATCGGATTATGAGGGGGGATAATTATTAATATTACGATATTTGCTCAAAATTTAGTCAAATCAATCAGAAAATAATCTTAAATATATTATTAGCTATATGGATGATGATAATAGGGTTGGAATAATCACTATTTAAGTTGCATTATTTCATACTGAGGTGAGGCATATCGGAAAACTGGTCAAAAAGAAAGTCGTACTGCTGGGTGACAGTAGTGTGGGAAAAACCAGTCTTATAAGACGATACGTAATAGATGAATTTCACGATCATTATATCGAGACAATTGGAACAAAGATATCCAGAAAGAACGTTGAACTGTCAATCAATGAAAACGAGTACTCCCTGAGCATGCAAATCTGGGATGTACTTGGCCAAAAGGCATACAGTGCAGTGCAGTCCAGGGCACTTGTGGGGATGGATGGTGCCTTGCTCGTTGCGGACATCACGAGAAAGGAAACCCTAGAAGGCCTCGATACCTATTGGCTACCCACTTTAAAGAGAGTCGTTTCTGATGTACCTCTTGTATTTTTGGGTAATAAGCATGATTTGGAAAGCATCGCTCAGTTCAGTATGGACGATCTGGCTAAATTATCCCCGAATGGTACGGAATTTGATGAGGTTAACCATTATCTGACAAGTGCAAAAACCGGTGAGAACGTTGAAGAGGTTTTTTTAACACTGGCTAAAATTATCCTTGCAACCCAGATTATCAAGGATCCATCAAAGGAGATATTCGAGGAGATAATGGCAGAGAGCATTTACATGGAAACCGATAAAACCTCGATAATAGGGGTGACTGATGCGATAATTACGGATTTTTGCAATGATTTTGAGGATAAGGACCAGGGCATGGAGATCTTAAGGGAGCAGTTCATCAAGGCTGGAGTGGTAATTTCGAATCCTACCAAGACTGGCATGGAAAAGGCTGTGGAGTTTTTATCTGAAGAGGAATCAAAGTTAAAAGATAGCGAGGAAGTGCAACAGAGAAAGGAGAAGTGGCTGCGAATGTTAAGAGATGCAGGGGAAAGGGAGGAATAGGCTTTAGAGGGTCAAATTGGCGGGGATTTGCCGTAAACGATCAATAAGCATAAAGCCGAGCAAAAAATCGAAATTGAAGTCAAAGCCGCTGCTGCAACACCTACAGTTATTAATAATATTGTGATTAAAAAAACTAATACCACAGCTTCATGAATACCTATATTTCTGATTAATCTTTTACGTTCAAAGATTTTCATGTCAAGATACCTAATTTTGGCGTAGAACAATCCCAAAGCCAGAATTAAAAGGATACCCAACCATCGAGGATCATTTAATTTTAATATATATATTGTAGTGAATACAGTCACCATGAACGCTATCTCGATACCCATGGCGTATAATTTAAACCTCTTCGTTATAAATAGTTTATTATCCTCGATTCTAACTCCAAGCATGATCGGGATAGTTTTTATTCCAAGTTCTGTTTCATGCTTTACATCCTTAATCGAGCTTTCAACACTGTTCGTATAAAGTTCTCTTAGAAAAAGCAGCAGACCAATGCTATAAGTTGTAATGTTAAACTGTCCTTTGACTGTGGATGCGCCGAATAAAACAAAGAAAAACACGGCTCCAGCTAGAAATACATCTGTTACAGGAATCTTTTTGTGCAGGAGATTGTAAACTCCAGCAAGGAAAAGTGCAATCATAAGCAGAGTCGACATATAGATATTTCTGAAATAAACCATTGATAGAATTACCGCTCCAATCAAAGAGAAAATCGAGATGGCCAGGGCATGCCCTCTTGGTATAGTCCCGCTTACCAAAGGCTTTTTTGAAAGTTTCTTTGATAACTTATCCACATCGACATCCATATACTCGTTAAAGACATGACCGTAAATTGTACTGAGAGCACCAATTATTAACAAAACAAGAACATGTGTCGATGAAATATCAGAAAAATCCCTTACCGTCAGAAGTCCAAGGATTGGAATGATGCTAAAAACAGGTAGGGCGTACAATCTCAGAAGTTTGGCATATTCCTTGATTTTATGAGTTCCCTTGTATGATTTTCCTTCTATCTTCATGCTCTTCGCAGATAATATCCACTTTAAAATCGATAAGTTTAGTGGTTTACATGTAAACTGTAATTATTTTTTCCTATTCTCCTTCACCTGACTAAAATTTCACTGGTCTTTTTAATTTCTCGTTCAAGGCTTTCCTTGATATCCGCTCTTTTCTCCATGAGCCTCTTTTTCCAGATGAAGGCCAGGTGCCTCAGTTCTTTATCATCCACTTCCTTGGTCAGGGCTGAATGTAGAATAGCGAGAAAAAATGGATTTTCCAGCATGTACTCGATTTCCGCAAGCTCCCTGTTGTGGCGTGCAAATTGCTCAGGGCTCTGGATCTGAACATTTGTGTAGTATTCCTTATATCTTTCTTTCATATCCTTTCTCAGGCTGCCGATTGCGATTCCCATTTTAGCCTGGAATTCGTGTACCTTCTCATCAAGCTCTATAAAATCCCAAAAGTGAATGTACTTCTGCTGCGGGGTTGCGATATCCTTTATTGAAACGAGTTTGATATCACTGTAATCCTCGAGTATCGATTGTTTTCTTTTCATTGCAAGGCTCCCCTATCTTATTTAATGTTCATTCTCGGTAATCCTTTAATGTAAACTCTCTGTATTGAGACAAGTCAGGAGTCAAGAATTTTCATCTAAAGGGGTGATTGTTTTGAGGTATTATGAATGTAACGGAATTAAATCTATACAAAATGTTTCCCAAAACCCGCTTTCCTCTTCCTTACCAATTTTTCTTACGATTAGCCACGCCCTTAATCTAAAAATTGTACATCCAGAGAAATTCCGCCACTTCCGCCTATTCCTCGCTCCGAAACAAGTTCTCGACTTCCGCCCTCCTATGCTTAGTGCGCGAGCGCTTAGAGATCCGCGGTTATTTTTAGATTTTGTTTAATAAATATTTTTTTAAATCAGATATTTTTATCTAATTCTCTGAATATAAAAATCTATATATACTTATTTTGTATACATGTAAAAATAGAAATTTCAGAGGAATTGACAGACATATGGCAAGACGACCTAAATGTAAAAAATGTGGAAGGGCTGGCAAACGATTATCTTATAGGGATGGAAAAAAAGGGAAGTTTATATCTAGTAGCTATTTATTTGTCCCAAATGTTCAAAAATACTTCATTGGTGATTATTTTAGGATTTTTTACCGAAATATTTTTATATTAAAAACTGT
>CBDVCK010000168.1:0-8152 GCA_965372465.1 uncultured Thermoplasmata archaeon
AAGGTTTTATAGTTGTTGGGTTTTGATGGCTTGTTACCATGGTTGACGTGGCAAAACACTTTGCAATGAGGATGTTCGATGTACAGCCTGATGGCCATACCCCGCTTCATTCCCATGAATGGGAGCACGAGGTTTTCATCTACGAGGGGGAGGGAGTGCTTATTGGGGAGAAGGGAGAAGAAAAATTGAAGAAAGGCGATGCCATATTTATGCCTCCCTTTGAAAAGCATCAATTCAGAAATACTGGAAATGACACCCTAAGATTCCTGTGTCTAATTCCCTATTTAGAAGAATAAAAAAAAATAAAAGAGGAGGGGGAAATAATCCTCATAAAAGGGGTAATTTACCTTACCCATGCTATCTCGTTGTCGAACTGTTGTCCTATTGAATCATGGTCTTGATAAACGCTTGCTGACATCTGGCTTGTTGGGCTTAGAACATTGGGTGAGTGAACGCCTGTCATGATAACCATGAGGCGGAGTCTGTCGTTGTAATCGCTGTCCGTTCTTGCACCGAGTATGATGTTGGCTGATGAATCAAGTTCGTAGGTTACGCTCTCTGCTACCTTGTTCACTGTCCTTAGTGCCAGTTTATTGCCGCCTGTTATATGGATTAGTGCTCCTGTTGCGCCTGTATAGTCCACATCTAGTAATGGGTTGTTCAATGCATCTATCACAACTTGCTCTGGCTCTTGATCCATTCCTTCTCCGTAGAGCATCATGGCTGTTCCACCCTCGCACATAATGGATTTCACATCCGCAAAATCCAGATTTATAAGCGAAGGTTTTGTTATTGTCTCTGTTATACCCTTAATTATTTCTGATATTAGCTGGTCCATGACTGAGAATGCCTGATCAATTGGTAGATTGGGGACGAATTCCAGTAGTCTGTTATTGTCCAGAACTATAACACTGTCCGCTCTTTTTCTGAATTTCTCAAGACCTGATCTTGCTTTGATCTGTCTGGCTCTTTCCACGTTAAACGGTGTAGTAGCGACCCCTATGACTATGGCTCCAAGACTTTTGGCAATCTCTGCAATAATTGGTGCAGATCCAGTGCCTGTTCCACCCCCCATACCTGCCGCAATAAACACCAAATCCGCTTCGCCTAGGACCTCTTCTAAAACGTCCTTTGCCTGATCCGCTGCATCCTCTCCTATCTCTGGATGGCCGCCTGCTCCAAGGCCTTTTGTGATATTCTTTCCTATAAGTATCTTCTTGTTGGCTTCTGTGATGTCTAGGTGTTGTTTATCGGTATTGACAGCAATTGTCTCTGCTCCGTGAACTCCTATCTTGTGCAATCTGTTGATACTGTTGTTTCCAGCACCACCGCATCCCACAACAAGGATTTTTGGTTCCCCGAACTCTTTATAGAGCGCTTCTCTTTCTGCTGTATATTTTGCTGCATTGGACACTATCGAGTCCATGCTTTACACCTCCGTTAGGCCTTTTGCGGGGGTATTTAACCCCCATCTTTTTCATAGGATCGAAAGACCTGGCGTTGATAGCCGTGCCTGACGATCTATTAACTGCTCAAGCTGAACTTGAGCAGGTTTGAACAAAACAAGAGTATTCTGCCTTAGAAAGTCAGAGTATTGGGCTCCTGTTATTAGTTCGCATCCCATCCCTTCTGACAACCCTTCATACATCCTTGATAGGTATCATTACTTTTCTTCACCGAGCTGTTTTTCAATACGAACCCGGATATACTCTCTCACTGCATGTCTTATTGCGTCGTCGACGGAGACTGAATCCCCGTCTTCCACCAGTTGCTCCAGACTAACACTGTCTCCTTTTGGCAGTTCCACCGCGATCTTTGATATGTTGGTAGGTACATCTTCAGTTTCAATAAATCGTTCAATTGCGGCTCTCACCACATCCGATTTGTTCTTAAACTCTCCTTTTTCAACCAGTTCATCGAGTTTTTCGAGCTTATCCGCTGGTACTCTAACCGTTATCCTTTCGGTTTCTGAGTTTTCTTGTCGTCTCTTTTTCTCAGTTGGTGACACTGGACATCACTTTTATGTGCTGTTCTGAGATTGTCTATGGGATTCGTCAGACATTTTTGACTATTTGTCTGACAAGTGACTATATGTGTTAAGTGGTATATAAATGTTTCGTTTCGGTTGCTGAAAAGCTATTTTTTAGAATACTGGCTATATAAATCAATTACTTTATTTGAACTATTTTTCTTTTTTGATAACCTACTTTTAATTGTCTGACGACTCGTCTTATAGACGTACAAAGTCCTCATGTGTATATAACAACAGCGAAATATTTATAAATGGGTATTTAAATAGAGTGCGAAAATGGGGGATAAGATAAGGTTTTCATAGACTAGGTATATCGAGGAGAACAGGATAACTAAAATGAATTGGAGGAATGATAATGGCTAAAATAAAAATCGAGAATGTGGTAGCATCAACCTCTCTTGGGGAGGAACTGAACTTACAGGCAATAGCATTAGCACTCGACGGTGCTGAGTACGAACCTGAACAGTTTCCAGGCTTGATATATCGTCTAAAGGAACCCAAGACCGCAACCTTGCTCTTCAGAAGCGGGAAGGTTGTGTGCACGGGCGCTAAAAGTTTAGATCATGTTAAGGTTGCAATAGATACTGTAATCAAGCAGATTGGGAAAGCAGGGATTAAGGTCGACCGGAATCCGAAAATTGAGGTCCAGAATATTGTTGCCTCTTCTGATCTGGGATGTGAAATCAATTTGAATGCAATCGCAATCAGTTTGGGTCTCGAAAGGGTAGAGTACGAACCTGAACAATTCCCTGGTCTGGTGTACCGCATATCGGAACCTAAAGTTGTGGTATTGCTCTTCGGCTCTGGAAAACTTGTTTGTACAGGGGCAAGACGTCCAGAGGATGTGGAGGCTGCTGTGGATAAGATCACAGAGGAACTGAAGGCTGCAGGTCTTCTTCATTAATCTTTCTTCTTCTTTTTTACATTTTCAAGGGTGTGGAGAGCATACAATGGCCAGTTTACCAATATTGGATAATCATATCCATCTTCAACCATCAGGTAGGAACATCGAGGCGGTATTGGAATTTCAGAAAGCCGGTGGAACTCACCTGATATTTTCACATCTCCCGCATAAAGGGCTGAAAGTCACCATGCCCGAGCATTTTAAAGAGCAATTCGATATCACACTGAATCTGGCTAAAATGGCCAGAAAAAATACCGAAATTAAAATTTTCGTAACCTTAGGTCCCTACCCCGTGCAATTGATCAAACTCTCTGAACGCATGCCTCTTTCTCTAGCAATTGGGGTCATGAAGGCGGGAATGGACATTGCAGCAGAACATGTAAAGGAAGGCAGAGCTATGGCATTGGGTGAGATAGGTAGGCCTCATTTTCCTGTTTCGGATGAAATAATGGAGGCTTCAAACGATATAATGAAATACGGTATGGAACTTGCAAAGGAGCTCGGGTGTGCAGTTGTATTGCATACGGAGAGTGGAACACCGGATGTATGTAAGGAGCTTGCCCAGATTGCAGGTAGTGTCGGTTTTCCCACCAAAAGACTGGTGAAGCACTACAGCGGCGCTATCATAGAAGAAAAGGATAACCACGGGCTCTTTCCCTCAGTGCTTGCCTCGAAAAAGAATATCGAAGCAGCCATAAAAAAAGGTAACAGGTTTGTAATGGAAACCGATTATCTGGACGATTCGCGAAGACCCGGAGCTGTGCTGGGAATCAAAACGGTACCAAAGAGGACAAAAGCATTATTGGAAGCAGGTTTGCTCAGCAGCGAAGATGCACTGGTGATACATAAGGATAATCCCGAGAAAGTCTATGGTATAGAAATCGAATGAAAAGTGCTCGCAGATTTATTTACCTAAAAACTTGATGACATCGCAATAAAAAATAACTTTTATTGTGTTCAGTTACTAGTACCTGACCTCAAACCTGGTAAACTCGCCGCGATAATCCTCCCACTTCACATCAGCGCTCTCCACATGGGCATAGGGCTGCCTTAGTTTGCACCACTCAATAAGACCTTCGATATCATCTTTTTCGCCTTCAAAAACCGCACCCACACTGCCATCGTGCAGGTTCTTGACCCAACCAAAAACACCAAAGCGTATCGCGGTCTCCTGGGTGTTGGCCCGAAAAAAGACACCCTGGACCTTTCCTCTAAATTTTACTGATGCCCTTGCATTCATACAATACGTATATCCTCAATTGACCATAAAATATTTATGATTCATAAAGGAACAAAATCCTATAAACCTCTATGTATATACTGGTTGCGAGAATGATAGATATGATGAACCTGCATACCCACACAACCTTTTCGGATGGAAGATTTTCTCCCAGGGAAATCATCGAAGCAGCAGATGAGGCAAATCTTACCCATATCGCAATAACAGACCATTATATGACCCAAAAAGTGGACTCCATTCCTTTCGATGGACTGGAAAGTTACATCCGGGAAATAGCCCAACTTGCAGAGGAATTTCAGGATGATATCAAGGTTCTTTGCGGCGTGGAAATTGACTCCTGTAAAAAGCGAACAGACTTTTCAAAGATGCCCTATGAGGACCTGAATAACCTTGATTTTGTACTATTTGAATATGTCCAAAATGATATCTGGAACGGAATGCCTCTATGGGAGCTTCTTGGAATCCGGGAGAGCATTAAAAAACCGGTTGGCCTGGCTCATAATGATATCGGTAAGAATTTCTCGCATACCAAATATGATGAACTGATTGCCGTTTTGGAGGCAAATAACATTTTCATAGAGTTATGCCCTAATCTGAGAAACTCGAAGCTCAACAAACCATTATATCATTTTGCAGAGGGATTTTTTGCCAACCTAAGGAACAGCGAGGTGCTCATTTCCATAGGCTCTGACACTCATTCAAGTCTTAAGAGTGTGGGAAACATTAATGATGCTTTGGATTTCATAAAAAGGTTCGGGCTTGAGAATAACCTGATAACCAAGATTTTCTAAGGAGTTTAGCCCAGTCTCTTCCAGGTTTTTATACCCCTTTGTATTGCAGTGATATGACCTGCTATAGCAAACCAGATCATAGCGTATTCCAGGGGTGAAAAGAGCCATAACTTTCCGCCAAGCTCAAACGATACCCAGAACTGAATCAGAGGCACGATAATCAGTATTACAAGCCTGTCCGCCCTCCCCAAAATCCCCCCATAGTCCCGTTTGCATCCAAGTGCCTGGGCCTGAGTTCCCATGTAACTAGCAAATATCACTCCCAGCAGTGCAAGCAGGCCAATGAACCAATCACAGTATGCAGAAAGCATTACTCCGCCGATTATGAACACATCAGCATACCTATCAAGGGTATGATCCAGAAAGTCCCCTCTTATGGTGGTCCGATTCGTAATCTTGGCTATTTTTCCATCCAGAGCATCGAAAAGGGCATTAAGGAGGATGCAGAGACCTGCAAATAGTAACAACCAGATGTTGCTCAAATAGAAGGAAATACCTGCAAGTACAGCGAAGAGGAAGGCAATCCACGTGAGGGTATTGGGGTTCATCTTCCTCATCCTTTTTGCCAGGGGCAGAAGATAAGGATCTGCCGAGGCTCGATAGCTGTTTAGGACCATATCGTATCCTTCCTGAAATATTTCCGTGTGCAGTTATTGATTATCTGTATTTTAAGATATTGGCTATTATTTTTTTAATAATAGAACCTGTTCTTCCACTTAATGTTTTAAATGTATTATTGGAATATAAAAATGTAATTTTGCCATACAAGGCTTATATACTTGAATTATTAATATATTCCTCCCAACCGAGGTAAAGAATAAGTGATTTGAGGTTAGGGAAGTCGAAAAATGATTAAGATCTCAGCAACTGGAAAAGGCGATTTGGAGGTGTTCTTCTGATAACGAAAATGAAAATGTTTTCAAGTATCGCATATGTTCTTGTTACAAAACCACTTGTAGTAAAAAACCACCCGGAGCACATTATGTTGAGTCCCTCAAGTACTTGCAATCTGAAATGTAAGATGTGCCCAAATGCAAATACGGTTAAAGGCAAGAAAACCATGACTTTTTCTGGTTTTAAGAGAATTATTGATAATGTAAAACCAAGAAGAATAACAATT
The DNA here is from genome assembly GCA_965372465.1 of uncultured Thermoplasmata archaeon. Lineage (GTDB taxonomy): Archaea > Thermoplasmatota > Thermoplasmata. The sequence goes on from CBDVCK010000168.1 coordinate 6,088, forward strand.
GTTGGACCTGGAGAAACCTTTATCAATCCCGATATAATTGATATTCTCAATTATGCCAAAAAGAAGTGTTCCTGGGTTTCAACCACCTCAAATTTTACTATGGCCGAAAGGTTCACACAAGACATTATAAAAAGTCAAATTGATGTCATCAAAATCTCTATAGATGGAGCCACTAAAACCACTTACGAGAAGATCAGACGAGGAGCAAACTTCGAATCAGTGATCAAAAACATCCAAAAGTTAGTGGAAGAGAAAAGGAAAAAAAATTCATATTTGCCATCTATTCGCTTTAATTACGTGATTCAAAAGGATAATTATCATGAAATTGATGAAATAATTAAAATCGGTTCTGAATTAGGTGTTGATAACATTGCATTTGCTATGGTTCGAACATCAAACAAAGAACTCCTTGATATCCCACATGACAAGCTACTACAAAAAATAAACCAAGGACATGAAATTGCACGGCGACGAGGAATGCAAACAAATCTAGAGGAAATAAAAAACAACCTGCAACGATATAAGTGGGATAGTTACGATGATTACTGTAAACTCGTAAATAATAATGGTGTAAAGAAATTTCATGGTTGTGTATATCCCTGGCTTTCTGCATTAATAGATGTGCAAGGAAATGTTACACCTTGCTGTAGTTTTTCTTTATCATCTTCAAATGATTTCTTTGGAAATGCACTGAATAGTGATTGGGGAAGTATATGGAACGGTGAAAAATTCCTGCAACTAAGAAAGCATATCAAAAGAAGAGAAAAAGTGCCTGTATCCTGTCAATCCTGCAATGGAATTGACCTGAGAAGCCTAATATCCATAAATAAGTTGTTACCTAATTTTACTTGAAAAACTCTTTGTAATCATTGACAAGGCAATCTATATATATCAAAATATTAATGCCAAAACATGGATTATTCCACAATCCTGATATCCACAATATCCGGCATAATTGCACTTGTCTTGAGTATTATTCTTACCTACAAGCTAATTCCCATATTAAAAAAGCGAAATATCGTAAATAACGATTTAAACAAGAAAGACGAGCCTTTGATTCCGGAAATGGGTGGTATAGGGGTAATATTTGCCTTTTTCTTTGCAGTGAATTTCTCTCTTGTTTGGATTGAATCAACAGACCTTCAGTTTTCGGCACTTGCTTTCTTCATTATCATGGGAGTGGCATTTGTAGGAATTATGGACGATTTGCTTGATCTTCATCAACTCACAAAGGGTGTTTTACCATTTTTGATTGCTATACCATTAGGCGTTGGTATATCTAGTCTATCAATAACGGTACCCTTGATGGGCAGTGTTTATCTCGGTTGGTGGACGATTTTGTTGGTCCCATTGGGTATTACCACTGTTACCAATCTAACGAATATGCTGGAAGGATTTAACGGACTTGGAGCTGGTTTGGGTATTATTATCACAACAACACTTATAATCATATCATTTATCACTGAACAAACCGATGGATTATATCTGCTTTTCCCGCTTTTGGGAGCACTCTGCGGTTTTTTTTATTTCAATAAATACCCCAGTAAAATCTTTCCGGGAGATACTCTTACATTTTTTCAAGGTGCCACAATCGGTTGTGCTGCCTTCATTGGAAATTTAAAGACAATTGCGGCAATCCTGTATTTACCGTTGCTTATTGAGTTTGTATTAAAGGCAAGGGGAAGATTTCCTGCGAAAAATCACGGATTGATTACTGATGACGGAACCCTGACCTATAATGGAAAAGTATTTTCTTTGAGTCATTTATTGATGAAACATTCCAAAGTAAATGAAAAACAGCTGGTTGGTAGACTATGGAAGATGGAGGCCATATTGTGTGCGGTAATGATACTGGTGGTATTCTTGCTGGGACCAGAATTTGCATGGTAGCGTATTCCCATTATCCAAGGGACCAAAGGGTGAGAAGGGAAGCAGAATCTCTCAAGGAAAACGGTGCAATTGTCCATGTAATATGTTTAAGAAATGAAAATGAGAAAAGATTTGATATTCACGATGATATACAGATTTTCAGGGTTTCTCAAAGATTGGACAGAAGTGGGGGTTA
>CBDVCK010000169.1:0-8137 GCA_965372465.1 uncultured Thermoplasmata archaeon
CAATAGATATATCTTCCAGTGCATTGAAATACAGGGTTGTGGGGCTTTCAATCGAATCTAGGGAGCACGTGGTCATTAAATCTGGAACTGTAACCTTATCTTCACAAGTAAAAATGGCCTATATTGGAGCAATTCCAAATAACGTAATTATTGACGGTGCATTCGGTGAATGGAATGGTATCTATTCTTACAAGGATAATGATGACTTGCCTGTAAATGACAAGAATGTTGACATAGATGAATACCAGATGGTGGGCGATTCCGAAAGTCTATCCTTCTATTTTAGGGTAAAGGGAACAATGATGGGGGGTACAGCGGTTCCAGTAATCCCGAACTACTTCCAATATACTGATATTCCAATACCAGATGCCGATAAAAATGAGCGTGAAGATAACAGTGACCAGTTCCTAGTAAATATATATGAGGAGATCCCGGATGAACTTTTGGGTGAGGATTCCATCTACCTATTCATCGATTCAGATCAAAACAGAAACACTGGATATCGCACTGATTGGCTGCCTGTGGGTGCAGAGCACCTGATTCAAATCTCTGGAAAAAATGGAGTTATCCTTGATACAGTCAGCTTGACATTTAATGATGATTATGTGGAGGATATTTCATCATCAATTCCTACTGATTCTGAAGTTTCAACCCGGAAAACAGATATTTTGAATTCAAATTGGAACCCTGCGCAAATAGGTATCCAAGCGCAATCAGATTCTGATCAACTTGAAGGTAAAATTGTTGGTAACTTTTGGGATAAAAAAGTGAGTGTGAATATTTTCTTTATCGCCTCGAATTGGAACAACCGTGATATGGACTCTGAAGCCTTATTACTATCCCAATCTCGTGGAGGAACCAGAACAGAGGGAGAGAACCTCACCGAGTTGGTCAGCGGTATAGGGACCACCACAACAGACAGGTTCGGTTGGAACGTGTCGTATGCAGGCGATGTGAACGGCGACGGGTATGATGATATTATTGTTGGTGCACCATATAGCTCACCCAAGAGCTATAATGACATAGTCACTGCAGATAATAATGATGGCACGATATCTATCTTAAATGGCACTGATGACAATAATTGGGAGCCAAAGATAACAAAAACTGTGGGAACACTTCCCCGGGCGACTTTTGTAGCTGATGCGAATAACGATGGATATAATGATATAATCACTGCAGTCATGGGTACAGACAAGGTATGCATTTACAAAGGCACGGCTATCGGCGAATGGGAACCGGCAACCTATATAATTGTGGGAGACCAGCCATATTCTGTTTATGTCGCCGATGCAAATAACGATGGATTCAATGATATAGTTACTGCAAACTATGTCGATGATACAATTAGTATATTAAACGGTACCAGTTCCGGTGGCTGGGAACCAGTTGGGACCTTGGGAGTAGGATCAAATCCTTCTTGGGTATTTATTGCCGATGTAAATAACGATGGGTTAAATGATATTTTAACCGTAGATACTGTTGATAATAATATCTCTATCTATAATGGTACATCCAACAATGATTGGGAGGCAAGAAGTACCTTGGGTGTTGGTATTGGTTCTTTTTCGTTTTATGTGGGAGATGCGAATAATGATGGCTATAATGATATCATTTCAGCAGAGATCACTGATGGCACATTAACCATCTATAATGGCACGATTTCGGGTGATTGGGATCCAAAATTTAAACTGAGTGCGGGAACGAGTCCTAGATCGGTTTATGTAGCTGATGCAAATAACGATGGTTATAATGATATATTAACCGTTAACAGTGGTCCTGGTACTGTGAGCATTTTCAATGGGACCGGCGGTGGCAGCTGGGAACCGAGATACACCTTGGATGTCGGCTCCCAACCGCAGTCTGTTTTTGTTGGTGATGCGAACAATGATGGTTACAATGATATTCTTACTGCAGATTGGGGGGATGATACTGTTACCATTTATAACGGAAAAAGTTCCAATGGTTGGGAGGAAAAAATTACACGAACCGTAGGAGGCAAGCCGTATTCTGTTTTTGTTGCCGATGTTACCAATGATGGCCAGAAAGCGGATACTGGCGCTGCTCATATTTTCTTTGGCTACCCGGGTATCGACTTAAATAATATAAATGCTGAAAATGCCAATGTTACGATATATGGCTCATACTCTGGCGATCATTTAGGGTGGTCGGTAAGCGATGCAGGTGATGTGAACTCCGACGGATTTGACGATGTAATAATCGGTGCGCCGGAATATAGTATATACAGTAATAGTTTCCTCTGGGGATCAAATGATACATTAGTAAACCAAAACTCGGATAATAAAAACCAATTAGTTCCATCATTAGTAATGGATCTTGATGGAAATACAATTGTAGTTTGGCAAGATAACCGCGGTAGCGATAATGATATTTATGCTCAAAAATTTGATCCTGATGGAAATCCACTATGGGGTTTAACGGATTTAAAAGTTAATCAAAATTCAGACTCTGAAAATCAAAATTACGTTGCAATAGCAGTCGACTCCAGTGGAAATTCCATAGTGGTTTGGCAAGATTATCGCAGTGGGACAAGTTATGATATTTATGCCCAAAAACTCGATACGAATGGAAATGCATTATGGGGCTCATCCGATGTTAAGGTTCAACAGAATGGTGATATTTCTTACCAAGGTTATCCGGATATCGCATTAGATTCCGAAGGAAATTCCATTGTGGTCTGGACTGATTTGCGTAACACATATTTTGAGATCTTTTCACAAAAGCTTGATTCAAACGGAAATGCATTATGGGGTTCATCTGATGTGAAGGTCAATCAAAATCCTGATACCTATGGCAAACTTTACGCTGCAGTTGATATTGATTTAAATGATAATGCGATCGTAGTCTGGGAAGATAATCGTGATATTGATACTGATATCTATGCTCAGAAATTGAATTCCACAGGTGTTGCTCAATGGGGTTCCACTGATAAATTGGTCAATCAAAATTCAAGCACAAATGATGAAAGAAAACCAGATATCGCAATATATCCCAATGGCCATGCAATGATTGCATGGGAGGATAGGCGAAATGGTGATATTAACATAGATATTTATTCCCAAAGGCTTAATATTACGGGCGAGCCACAGTGGGGTTCATCGGATAATAAGATCAATCATAATGACGATATCCAACAACAATATGACCCATCAATAGATATCGATTCGAAATGGAATGCTGTTGTTTCATGGACAGATTTACGAAATGGCGAAATAGATATTTACGCACAGAGAATCGATTATTCAGGTATTCATCAATGGGGCTATAGCGATCTTAAGATCAACCAGAACGAAGATAATGCAATACAGAATTATTCTTCTTTAGCAATCGATAAAGAAGGAAACGTAATTATAGGCTGGACGGACTATCGCACCAACCTCGACATTTATGCACAAAAGTTCAATTATTTGAGTACGCCAGGCCGCGCATATATATTCCACGGCCGTACCAATGGTGCATGGAGCGGGATCGATAATGCCGAGGCTGATCATGATATTAATTTAATAGGTGAATATCATGGTGATAAGTTCGGCGCTTCGGTCTCCGGTGCTGGTGATGTCAACAATGATGGATATGACGATGTAATTGTTGGTGCACCAGGTTACGGTTATGATCAAGGCAGGGCATACATATTTTACGGACCGGATTTTAATAGTGCCGGAATCCGATACTCATATACGGAGAGCCTCGATTCACGGGAACTTCCCGCGGTAGCGTCCTATGATGATTACATTACCCTTGTGGTAAAACCCACCATTCCAACAAATTACCTGATAATCGCCACTTCAGATATAGGGCCGGATGGAACGTCACCCCAGGCAGGTGATAGGACCTCATTAAGGTTGAGAGTCGATAACAGTGACAACAATATATATCACGAAGTGATAAAAAGCTTCGAGGACCCAACAGACTGGTATCATTTTTCTGCCTTAAAATATCTCACCTTTGAGCCAGGGCGGCATGTCATCGACCTGGAATACATGACCGACTTGGATTCCGCAACCTTCCGCAATACGCGCATCATTGCACTTGAGTTGGACATACCTGATGATCAACATGCCGAAAACCAAAACACGATAACTTCCACCGGTGCATCTCAACCCGAAGTTACTGCAACCGAGTTGAATTTCACACCCAACACCACCGGAGATTATTTGATTCTTGCAAGTGCAAATGTATTTCATGATAATGTCCAGGACAGCGCCTGGGGTCGATTGTATGTGGACGGGACCTTATACGGTGAGATGCTAATGGAGCCCGATGATATATCAAACCGCATGAATTTTGGCGTCATCAAGAATGTGGCACTGGATTCGAATCCACATATTATTAACCTCACCATCCAAAATGACGATTCCGCAGCAACTTCTGCAAGTATGAACCATGCAACCTTAGTTGCAGTTCGTCTTGACACATTCACCGAATATTTTTACAATGAAGCCGAAGCTCAAAACAATGGAGCTGCCGCATGGGAGACACTTGTGTCCAATTCATATACACCATCGAAGGTCGGGGATTTCATGGTGCTTGGAACTGCCGAATGGTTCTCAAACGACATCAGCAACGTAAACGGCATAAGACTTCGCACAAATAGTGATACAAGCCAGGAATCCCAGTTGGAAAACCAGGATGTCACTGACCTCCATATGGCATTCCAGATGGACATGCGCACGTTGGAAGGCGCACAAACCGACACCATGGAACATAATATTGATGTAGGAACCGGCTGGTCCAGATTCGCAAGGTTGATGTCATTGCCCATTGGAACAACCTATGTGACATTGACAGGTGAGAGAACTTATGATCAATTTGGATTCTCAGTCTCGAATGCAGGTAATATGAACAATGATAAATTTACCGAGGATGTGATAATCGGGGCACCGGGTGCGGATAAAGCATATATATTTCTTGGTGCAAGATCTTATAATCATTCACTTCGGGCATCAGAGGCGAACACCATCCTGGTGGGTGATCCAAATACAAATTTTGGTTGGAGTGTAGGCTACGCAGGTGATATAAACAACGAAAGTTTCGATGATATAATCGTTGGCGCACCAGCCTACAACGAAAGCCAGGGACGGGCATACCTTTATTACAGCAGTGGATTAAATGAGATAGTCACTGCAAATCGTAATGATGACACCGTAACTCTCTACAGTGATACAAGGGTCCACGGCTGGGGTCCGAAATATAATTTCAGCACAAGCTCGGGATCAGACCTTTTCTACATTGGTGATGCAAACAATGACGGCATCGACGATATTGTCTTGGTTGATAACGCAGCCTTAACCGTCGTAATCTTCAACGGTTCCGAATCAGGCGGATTTGAGCCGAAATTCAACATATCGGTTGGAGATTGGCCAAATGGGATATGTATTGCTGACGCCAATAATGATGGGTATAACGATATTCTCACTGCAGATGCAGCAGATGATACCATATCAATTCTTAATGGCACAAGTTCCGGTTATTGGGAGCCCCTTACTAATATTTCAGGCGGAAGTCTACCCAATAGCGTTTTTGTTGGTGACGGAAACAATGATGGCTACAATGACATTGTCATCGCAGCTTTGAACGAACCCGGGATTTGGATCTATAACGGCACGGCTTCAGGCACCTGGGAATCGGTATATGTTTTTGAAACCACTAACCCGGAATTTGCAACAATTGCTGATGCGAACAATGATGGGTTGAATGATATTGTATCGGTTAGCTATGACTATGATTCAATAGACATTTTCAATGGTACCTCAGCAGGTTTCTGGGATCCCTTGTATTCTCTTACCACAACGAACGGACCGAAAAGTGTTATTGTCGGTGATGCGAACAATGACGGATATAACGATCTTGTAAGCATAACCATGCTTGACGGTGTTGTCGATATTTTCAATGGTACGAGCACGAACCTTTGGGAACCCAGGTTCTCGCTACCCATGGGGGGTGCTGCACCCCAACCTTATTTCGGTGACATAGCAGATGCGAACAACGATGGGTATAATGATGTCATTGTCACATCTGCAAATAGAAATTTTGTGAGGATATTCAATGGCACGGATAATAATGGGTGGGAAACTGGTTACAATCTACCTGTTGGTGACAGGCCCATGTCCGTGCGTGTAGTAGATATAACAAAAGACGGACTGAATGATATCATAGTTGCTGACTATTGGGATAGTACCATTACACAATATAACGGAACAATGAACTCGGCATTGAGCCCTTCAGTAACATTGTCCTCGGGTGACGGTCCCTATTCCATCTATATTGGCGATGCAAACAATGATGGATTAAATGATATAGTGACGGCTAATATTTATAATATCAGTCTTTTCAACGGCACACGCACCGGTGCTTTTGAGGAAATATATAACATGAGTGTGCCATTCTCCCTAACTTCAATTTTCATAGGTGATGCCAATAATGATGGATTATATGACATTGTCACAGCGTCATCGGGTGCCAATAAAATTACGGTTTACAACGGTACAAGTAGTGGTGATTGGGAATCATCCTGTGAGTTACAAACCGGGCTTTCACCTTATTCGGTATATGTTGCCGACGCGAACAACGATGGTTTGAACGACATAGTTTCAGCCAATTTGGATTCAGATACGGTTACGATCTACAATGGCAGTGCATCCGGCGGCTGGGAAGCGGAAGGCTCACTTGGTGTTGGCAACGGACCGATTTCCGTTTTTATAGCGGATGCCAACAACGATGGTTATAATGACATAGTTACCGCTGATTATTATGCAAATACCATCTCGGTATATAATGGAACCAGCAATAATGACTGGGAAGAGGTATGCACGCTTGTTGCGGGTGAAATGGCGGAATGGGTTTTCGTAGAAGACGCGAATAACGATGGATTTAACGACATTTTAACAGCTGACTACGCTGATCAAACGATTACCATCTATAACGGTACTGCAAGTGGTTGGGAAGCAAAAAGTAACCTAAGTCTTGGCTCTTCCCCAATGGCGCTCTCCGTTGCCGATGTCAATAACGATGCATACAATGATATCATAACGTCAAATTTTGATAATACAATCTCAATTTTTTATGGGACATCTTCAAATGATTGGGATGCAGAATATACGTTAGCTACCGGCGCAAATCCATTAGCTATGTTCGTGGGTAATGCAAATAACGATCTATTGGGAGGATCTGCAGTTGCAGCCGAAGCCAACCTCACGCTGACAGGTGTTGCAGCGGGTGATAACTTCGGTTACTCAGTACATTATGCTGGGGACATTGACGGTGACAGCAATCCTGATGTGATTGTGGGTGCACCTTATCACTCCGAAAGTGGCAAGACCGAATGCGGAGCAGTCTACGTTTTCCTTGGAGGGTCGAATATGAATTCAATTGCTGACTACACCAACTACGGTCAGTACGCAGGTGATCATTTCGGATGGTCTGTATCATATGCCTTAAAATTCAATGGAAGCGGAAATAACACTGTCATTGTGGGGGCTCCTCATTACAATACACAATCAGGGGAAACCCCTCCATCGGCCACCGATGCTGGGAAGACGTACATTTATTCTTTGGGGTCAGGGGAAGCCATACCCGAGTTTGAGGAGATAGCAATCCCAATTACATTTTCATTAATAATATTCGCAGTATGGAGAAGGAAACGGATCAGGAAGGTTCGTCCAAAAGTTTCTCAAAAAACACCCAAGAGAGTTCAGTTAAAGGGTGATGGATTTAGTAATAGGAGTGCAAATGAAAGAGAATAAAACCTGAAATATGGTGTGGATATAGTGAAGAATACATTAAGAATCGACCTAAAAAAGACCGATCTCGGTCTGACAAAAAATCTCAAAAACGGTATAACTAATGGGAATTCTACAGGTTTGACAAACGGACTTACAAATGGGCTGACTAATGGATTGACTAAAGGGAATTCCAAAGGTAGAAGAAATGGACTCACAAACGGTTTGACAAACGGTATAATCAATGGCAACGGTATTTTCAAGGTCAATGGTTTGGTAAATGGCAATGGCCTAATAAACGGAAACGGTATAATCAATGGTAATGGCATTACTAATGGCAATGCATTTCAAAAGAACCTCGATATGAAGAAAACCAGACGATGGATATTATTTTTCAA
>CBDVCK010000170.1:0-8091 GCA_965372465.1 uncultured Thermoplasmata archaeon
CATGTGAAATCTCAATTCCTTCAAGCTCTTCCTCTGTGACCTCAGCTTCTTCAATCGGAGCCTCTAAATCAACAGGCTCTTCCAATGGAATTTCGGCCTTTTCACTTATTTCAGGCTCTTCATGTGAAATCTCAATTCCTTCAAGCTCTTCCTCTGTGACCTCAGCTTCTTCAATTGTGGCCTCAAACTCAACAGGCTCTTCTAATGTCAATTCCAATTTTTCATATAATTCCTCTTCTTCAATTGTAGCCTCGATTTCCTCTTGTACCACTGGCTCTTCATATGAAATCTCAATTCCTTCAAGCTTTTCCTCAGTTACCTCAGCTTCATCAATTGTTGCATCTAACTCAACAGGTTCTTCCAAAGGAACTTCGAATTCTTCACTTACTTCAGGCTCTTCCAAAGGAACTTCGAATTCTTCACTTATTTCAGGTTCTTCATACGGAACCTCGATTTCATCAAGCATTTCAAGCTCTTCAATTAAGGAATCGACCCATTCCGGTTCTTCAACAGGAGTTTCAACCTCCTCATATATTTCATAGGCATCAATTGGAACCTCGTCCGCCTCCTCAATCTTCTCAACTGCTCCTGGAACTTCGACCTCCCCATGAACTTTTTCTTTCTCTTCCTCCATCTCCTCCATTGTTTCTGGTAATTCTAAACTCTCACTGATCTCGGCTATTACTTCCTCAACTTCCTCCACCACATCTGGAGTTACTATCTCTTCCTCAACATCCCCGATTTCTTCCGGTAACTCAATTTCCCCATGAGCCTCGACTATCTTTTCCCCTTCTTCCTCGACAATCTCAGGGGCTTCGATTTCCCCTATTCCTTCAATCTCAGGCTCCTCAATGATCTCCCGTAAAACTGGTGCTTTAAATCCCTCGATCTCCTCAAGCAACTTTGCTAATTCTTTTTCTTCAATCTCTTCAAATACCGTGGGTACCTCTTTCTCCTCAACTTCCTCGATAATCTCAAATTCTCCTGGTTCCTTTAGAACCTTTATTTCCTCTTGGTCCTCTGAAACCACAGGTATTTCCTTTTCCTCAACCTCTTCCACAACTTCGGATAACTCAACTTCATCAAGTTCCTTGGGTACTTCAGGTTCTATCCTCTCTTCAGATATCTCCGGTATTTCGGGTATCTCACTTTCCAGAAGATCTTTAATTGCATCAGGTAATTCTAACTCTTCAGGTACTTCAGGTATCTCTTCCTTTTCGAGCTCTTCCAATACTTTGGGTAATTCAATTTCCTCGGGTTCCTCAGGTATCTCTTCCTTCTCTTCCTCTTTTACAACTTCGGGTAATTCAACTTCTTCAAACACCTTGGGTATCTCCGGTATCTCACTTCCCAGAAGATCTTTAATTGCATCAGGTAACTCTATCTCTTCAGGTACTTCATGTATCTCTTCCTTTTCGAGTTCTTCAATGACATCTGGTGAGTCGATTTCCTCTGGCTCATCTTTCACCTTTTGAGGTTCGGGTTCCTCAATTTCAATGGTCGCCTTATATTCCTCAATCTCCCTGGGAACCTCGGTTCGCTTAAATTCCCAAGGCTCCTTTGCACCCTCGATCTCGCCTAGTTTTTCCCACCTTTTTCTAAAATCCCTTGAAACTCCCTTCCCAACCGGTTCTTCTTCCCGAATTATAATTTCCGAAATCGATGAACCACAGTTGTAACATTCGGTATCATCTTTCAATAAAGGAACACCACATGAAGGGCAGAGCTGAAATTTATCCTCGATTTTTACCTTCTCTTCTACTTCTTTCTGAACCGAAGAAATTATGGATTTGATATAATCCATATCCTCAACTACCTTAGAGCCACAGAGCTTGCAAAATTCGGTATAATCCGGGGAAAAAGCCCCGCATTCACCGCAGACAAAAAGTGGTGCTCCCTCCTCAAACTTGGGCTCCTTTTCTTCAATTCCTGCAGTATCAAATGCATTGAGAAGAAAGCCTGTTACCCTGCCAAAACACGATGATGCCTCCCCAAACTTGCCAAGTTTTGCAAGTGATGATGCCTTTGCATTCCATGCCCTTGTATTGTTTTCCTCAAGCTCCAACACCCTATCAAAACATTCTATTGCCAGTTCATATTCTTTTAAGTCTGCAAGAATCACCCCCTTCGAGTACCACATCCTTGGATCCTTGGGACTCTTTTTAATTTCAAGACTCAAACCCACAAGTAGGCTTGCTTTTCTGCTGTCTGCTTCGTATAGTTTTTTAATGCTGATATCATCCTTGGGAATCTCAATTTCCCTCCCCACAGGGACACCGAAAAACAAACCGCAGATCTCACAATTCTTGCTGTACTTTTTTATGTATGCACCACATTCGGGACAATCGAACAATTCGATTTTCTCATCAGAAAATAGAAGATCATCCAAAGACACCTCATATTCAAGTTCATCAATGAACGTATCCAAATCGTCTTCTATTTCCTTAAAATGGAGAGGAGATGAGTCCATTTCATCTATACCTAACAATTCTCCAATTAAATTCAGATAATCATCCAGCTCCTCTGTTTCAAAGGATTTTATTGCATCTTTATCTACTTCCTCATGTGGTTTGGGTTCTTCAAAATCGTCTTCCATTATGGTTCCGCAAACACTACAACTTATTGCAGAGGATGATACGAAAGCTCCGCATTGAGAACAGATAAAGATATCGGTTTCCTTTTTTCTTACCTCTTTTTCCATTTGAAGAAATGCATCTTTTATCTTCACAGCGGTTTTGCGATCAATTCCTTTTATTTGGGTAAGCTCGAAGATTGTAGCGCTCTTCAGTTTTTGAATATTATCAAAACCTGCTGCAACCAGCAGTTTCACTGCCTTTGACTCGATGCCCTGCAGATTCAAAAACAATTTTAGAGGCACTTTTTCCATGACTTCCCCTCAAAAAGTCCTTGACATATGTACCTAGGGAACATCGAATTAATATACTTTGTAGCAGTACAATGAAATAGTGTGAAATAATTATCTAAGTATATATTACAAAAATTTGTAAGAATAATCACACTTTGGATTCATTCTCTACACATTGTAACATTGAACATCTCATTTCAACTCCTCAATCTAAATCCCAACAAAAGTAAATTTGGTTGTTCCCGATGTCGATATCTGGTACCCTTCCACCATCACCAGAATCGGGTCAAATGCTCCTTTTGGCATTCTAGTGGCATGCCATCTCCAATGGTGGTAAATGTCGTTGAAATAGTTTATTCCCTCAGTGTCAGGGATATTGTCGCAGTACCAATCCGCAGTTTCATTGAAACTCTGTTTTAATGGAATTCCAAAGGTATCATAGCGGTCCAGCAACTCTTCAGTCCAGATACCAATGCTGTAAGTCCCTGTACCTCTAAATCCGGAACTATTGAAGGGGACAACCAAATAATAAAGCCTGGTCCCGGGATTTCTGGCTTGGGCATTTATATGGGTCGCCGTATTGTTTCCGAAATAAACTTTCGGGTTTACAAAGAAATAATCCACATTCAATAGACCAAAGAAACCATCCCTTTTATTCGAATAATAAACCTCGTACCAATCCCCGGAAACCATGCTTGCTGGCTCTTGCCAGCTCAGGTTCACATCCCCATTGGCCTGGACAGTTATAGCAAGATTCCTTGCTTCTGTTACAGGGTCAAATCCTGAAAAACCGCTGCTTTCGGAAGAGATTATCATCGCCCCTGGAAGACCACTGAAGGTGTAAACTGTCTGGCTTGCGAATTTCACCTCATAGCCCTCTCCCAATTTCATTTGCGTATTATTCTGGCTTCCATCACCTAACTTATGTTTCAACCATTTATGTGAAGACGAATCGATATACCTGATATAAGCCGCATTCATGCTTTCTGTGAGATAATCTGTGGTTATACCCTCAATCGGCTCCAAGGGCAAAGAAAACGACGACAGCCCCTCTGGGAATGTCCTGGTCCATTTCCCAACAGTCCTGCTTGTTTGACTTATCCTTCCGAACTCGTCCACTGCCCTGATAATATAGTAATACTCCTCCTTATAATTACCATCGCCAGGAAGTGCTGCATTGGTATCGTTCCACATGGATCTTAGGGGTATGGATGAAGATTCACCAGGCTCCATATTTATAGAGGTATTGATCCATACATCATCAAAATCGAAATCTGTCTGGGATTCAGCGCGATAGATCCGATAATGATCGACTTCAGAGATTAAGGGCTGCTCCCAATATAAGATCACATCCTCCCCATCCTGGCTTACATTAATGAAAAGGTTTGGAGCAAGTGGGGCGGTGACATTCAAAGAAACAGTGGTAATATATGTCGAAACTCCCCCGTCATCGTCCTCCACTGTCAGGTTTAATACAAAGATACCCTGCCCCAAATAGGTATGCTGTAATATGTCATTTATTGAGAATGGGAAGTTTCCGTTCGGGCTCGGATATCTTTCACCGATTGAGTTCGAGCAAAAGGAGGAAAATGTATTTATTGTAGCTTAACTATGAGTCCAATATTAAGGGTTCAGTCCAATTTCAAAACCCCACCTAACCCACAGTTCGGACAATTAACTGTGAGAGGTCTAATCGGTGATGCAACATCAAATATATCTCCACATCCCGGACAGGTTACTGGATAAGTATCTGAATTCATTTTCTTGTTCTTCCCGGATACTATTGCAATAACAACAATGATAAGAAAACAAAAGATTGCAAATACAAATATTAAATAGATTAATCTCTCATTATCTAAATCGCCGAATACAGAAGATGTTCCCCCTTCGTCATCTTCCTTTTCTTTTACAACCAATGTCATCATCTCAGATTCTGACCACAAACCGTTATCATCTTCAACTTTGAAGGTAATAGTATGCTCGCCAACAGTTAGAGATGAAGTGCTAAACGTTCGTTCTGAACTGAGAATACCATCTATATTGGATTCCCAGGAATAGGAAGTAATCGCTCCATCCGAATCATCGCCACTACCTTCGAAAATAATGATTTCCCCCTCGATTGCTGGATTTGGAGAAACTGAATCAATATATGCAGTTGGTGCTTGATTTGGTGGAATGGGTTCGATAGTTAAAGAGGTTGTTTCTATATCAGACCATTCCCCATCATTATCCTGAACTGTGAAAGAAATCGAATGTGTCCCCACAGAAAGTGAGGAGGAAGTAAAGGAGCTTTTATCGCTGAGTAAACCATCAATATTGGATTCCCAGGAATATGACACAATAGTCCCGTCATTATCATCCCCGAAACCCTCAAAGAATATTGTTTCTCCTTCTATAGCTGGGTTAGGAGTAATGGAATCGATGATTGCTGATGGGGGTTCGTTTTGGGGGATTGGTTTTATCTTTAACGACCTATTAATCCAATCGGACCAGGAATTATCATCATCTTGCACTTTAAAGGAAATAATATGGTTTCCAATGGACAATGAGGAGATATTAAAGGATTGGAGAGTACTTAGCTTTCCGTCAATATCTGACTCCCAGTAGTAAGAGGTTATATTGCCATCCTCATCGTATCCATGTCCTGAAAAATAGATGATCTCACCTTCGAAGGCTGAATTAGGTGAAATGCTGTCGATGAAGGCAGTGGGAGCCTGATTTGGTTTTATAACGGATATTGTTATATTAGCGGGAATTTCACTTTCCACACCATTCGAATCTCTAACGATCAGAGATGCAAGATAGATACCAACATTAGAATAACTATGAATCGTGGAGGGTTCAATTATCCAACCGCTGTTTTCACCGTCTCCGAAATCAAAGTGATATTCAAGGGGACTAATTCCTTTGGATAATGACCCATTGAATTCTATCTCCTCCCCGATAAATACTGTTGTTTGAGAAGTTGAAAGAACAGCCGCAGGTTTTTGATTTCTAGAATAAATTAAAATATATCCCCCGAGGCTAACAGTAATCTCATTTGCTCCTAGATTATCCGAATTACCGATAAAGATGCAACGTATAAAATTTGATAAGTTTTCTGTGTGCCATATATACTGATATGAACTATCATATTTAAGAACAAATAGATCATCACCCCCATATATAATTTCACTTTCACCAGTTTGTTCAATATCATTGATATCAAAGCAACTATCAAAAAGAAGATCAACTTCTGCTGACCTCCATTCTTCTGAATATGTTGTACCATCCCACTCGAAGATAATAATTTGGTTAGAATATGCCTCTTCAACAACAATTTCATTTATTCCATCATTATCAGGATCTCCGATATCTGCTGCCCAAACACCGCCATCAGTAAATGTTGACCATTCAATAATATAGTCGCCTGCGTCAAAACCCAATACATATAGAGTTTCCTCCGGTTCACCGATACTTCCCCCTATTACGATTTCGATATCTTCATCACCATCTGAATCACCAATAGCAACACCGGTAATCATATTGTTCATAATCTGATCCTGCCATTCGACACTATACGAATCACCATTAAAGCCTATTACAATGACATTTCCTATCCAGGTGCCAATTACTATTTCTTTTATATTGTCATTATCAACATCCCCGACATCAACTGCGAATGAGTATCCATTACCTATTTCAAGTTGATCACTAATAACGTAATTTCCGCTTATATATTCAATATAGCATATTTCCATTGTTACATCAATCTCAGAAAAAATTGCACTTATTACCGCAATCTCTAATGTGTCATCATTATCAAAATCATCCGAAAAGATATAAAATATATCACCAGAATTTGGGAGTTGGATAGTCCCCTCAATTAGATAATCACCATCTTTAAATTCTAAAATAATAACCTCGCCTGAGACCATTCCCAAAATTATTTCATCATAAGAATCCCTATCAATATCATTGATGGAAATTCCTGCAACAGAATCAAGATAATCACCTCTCCATTCTTCTTTATAGGTTGTACCACCCATTCCTATTACCAATAGATCAGAAGTTTTGAAGGTTTCGCCGATAGATATGATAATCTCATTTATTTGGTCATTATCTGAATTCTTAATTACCATTCCATGAATATCTTCAGGTGCATAATTGATAGATTCCCATAATAGGTTATCTTCCTGCCATATCTTTAAAATATCAGTTGCGGTTACAATCTCGTTTATCCCATCGGAATTAACATCCCCGATTTCAACGAAAGCTTCCAATTCTTGGATCTCATTTTCTAAGATGTAAATCCCTGATTGATATTGATATATACTTACATTGCCTGCACCTAATACTATTTCCAAAATTCCATCATCGTCCACATCACCAACATCAATATCTCTTATTTCATTATTCGGATCCTCTATTGACCACTCTAAAATATAGGTTCCTCCGTTATAACCATATATAAAAGAAGATCCTCGGTAAGAACCTAATATTAATTCGTTTAATCCTACAATAAATTCATTTGTTCCATCATTATCCACATCACCAATAGCGATTATATCCACACTATTAATATAATCGCTACCAACAAAAGTGCTCCATTCTAAAATATAGGTGGTTCCATCAAATCCAAAAACATTCACATTTGAGTCTGAATCACTATTTGCATTTGTTCCCACGATTATTTCTAATGTCCCATCATTATCAATGTCACCTGTTGCAATTCCATATAGGCTAGTTTCACTGAGTGAATAGGACCATTCTTCAATAAATCCAATTTCCTCATTTTCATAACCGAAAATATAAAAAATATAATCATATGTTCCAATGATTATTTCTATTGTTCCATCATTATCCACATCACCGGTAGTAAGTCCATATGTTTGAGAACCAAGATTTGGGCTTTTCCATTCATCGATATATTCTCCGTTCGAGTATTGGATAACATGAATAAATCCCTCGGAATTTCCAAAAATTATCTCCACAATGCCATCATTATCCACATCCGCTGAAACAAGTGAATCCTGACCACCTATCCATTCCCCATGCCCCTTTTCCCACACAAGATTCATATATTCCTCTTCATCGCCTCTCGTTTTCTCAGATAATATGGACTTTGCTGGAGGTATTTCCCCTTGGATATTTGGTACACCTTCATCTACGCTTAGCCCTGTGATGGATTCATTTCGATTAGAAGGCACTTCCTGCAACAAAATACATAAAGATCCCGATAAAAC
>CBDVCK010000171.1:0-8084 GCA_965372465.1 uncultured Thermoplasmata archaeon
ACAGCTCCCGACCATGCTGTGCCCCCCTCTTGGTGATCACAGCCTTTACGAGGTCCAGTTCTCCATTGTAGAACAATTTTTCGTCCGTATGATACTTTGCAACTATATCGTAATCCAATGATTTGACGTTGATTGTGTCATCCTCTCTTGGTATAAGGGTCGCGTACGCGTACTTGTTGATTGTTGTGGAAAGTACAGCACCGCCTCTCTCTTCAGGGTACGGGGGAACATCGGTTCCACCCCCTGCAAAGCTGATTCTCAAAGGTGCTTTACTTCTTATAATCAAGATTATCCTCCTTATTCTTTTCTTTCATGATTTTATTTGGTATAAAGATTGCGGTAGGGATTATCATCCAAGTAAGTGCTGTATGAGCTCGTTTACCCCCATATTTTAACTTTTTGCCATTTTTCGCAGTTCCTTTATTATTCCCGAGCTGTATTGCACTGCTTTCTTTTCTTTATTTGCGATATTTCGGGGGAGGCCCAGGTTTAGTGCTGTTTCCTTTAAAATGATCTTTCGCTGATTTTCATTTACCTTGTATTCAATTGGGATGTTACCTGCGCATCTTACAACATCCTCATGAAGATAGGGGGTTTTAAGATCCTTTTTGAAATGTTTGGCAATCTGCAAATCCATTTTAATATCTTCTGAAATCAGCATCTTCAGGTCCTTTGCCAGCGCAGTTTGCAGTTCATCCTTTCTCATTTTGAGATAACGTGCATAACCCCCGAACAATTCGTCCGCTCCCTGGCCGCTGAGAATGAGTTTTTCCTCGATGTTGGCAATAGCTAGAAATAAGGGTAATTCAAAGGAGATTTTTACAGGGTGATGTGTATCAATGATATCCACGAGTTTCGGGATAGCGGAAATTATATCGGCCTCTGTAATTTTTATACACTTCAAATTAATGTCCATCAACTTAGCAGCTTGCTCTGCATGGGTTAGATCATGAGAGTTTGATGTGCCTGCTGTGTAAAGAGTTATTTCTGCATGTTTTTTGGCAAGCCAGGCCAAAAGCGAGCTGTCCAAGCCTCCAGAGAACAGGATAGCAATTGCCTTTTCCCCCGAAATGCAGTTCGAAACAGCATTCGATAAACTGGCTGTTAATTCCTGCAAGTGCTTTTTCATGTGGTTCCTAACCCATTAAGTCATATTTAAATAATGTTAATTCATATGCAGTTTAGGTTGAGTCAGATATGGCAGATTTGAGTGTGAAATTCTACAGGCGCTTTATGTTTCCGGTACTGGATTTGAGAAGGGGAACAAAATCCATTAAATACTTCGAAGAGTTAAAAAAAAGCCAGTGGCTAGATTCGGAAGAGATTTCAAAACTCCAACAAAGAAAGCTCAAAGCCATAATTCGCCATGCCCATGATAATGTTCCATATTATCACAAAGTTTTCAAAGAATTGAACCTGAAACCCGAGGACATCAAATCAAAAGAGGACCTTAAAAAACTTCCAATAATGGACAAGGAGACAGTGAGAAATAATTTTGAGGATCTGAAAGCAAAGGATTTTACCCAAAGAAAACCGATTGAAAGAACCACAGGAGGAACCACAGGCCAGCCACTGAAGTATTATAGTGATGGCATGGAGCACAGCATTTTCTGGGCCGATCTATGGAGGGCCTGGAACCTTGCAGGCTATGAGCTTGGGGACAAACGGGCTACCATCGGAGGCTCAAAGCCTTCAGGGTCCGGATTCCTGTCATTTGTAAGGTCAAGGGTCATGGAAAGTAATCTATCTCTTTCTTCCTTTGCAGTTAAGCACGAAGCAATGAAGGTGCATGTTGAAAAGCTCAAAAGTTACAAACCCAAGATTTTAAGAGGTTATCCCTCTTCACTTATCCTGTTTGCACAATATCTGAAGGAAACAAAGGTTGAAAGCCTGGGTGTGGGCAGTGTCTTAACGATTTCTGAGCAGCTTTACCCGCATCAGAGAAAGGAGATCGGGGAGGCTTTTGGATGCGAGGTTTACGATAACTACGGCTGTCCTGATGGAGGAGTGCTGGCCTCTGAATGCAAGGAGCATGAGTATCATCTGAACAGCGAGAACGCAGTTGTGGAGATCGTAAAGGATGATGAGGTGGTGTCCTCTGGTGAAGAAGGGGAGATGGTGTCCACAAACCTTGTAAGATATGCCATGCCCTTCATAAGATACAGAACAGGTGATTTGGGCAGGGCCAGTGATGAGAAAAGCAAATGTAAACGCGGGCTTGAAATGCTTGATTCGATTTTGGGTCGGACCCACGATTACATTCTACTTCAAGATGGGAATTTACTGGCTGCCGTGAACATTGCATCTGTGTTCAATGAGATTTCCTCTCGGATTCATATCAGACATTACCAGGTAGTGCAGGAGAAGGAGGGGGAATTGGATGTGTTGGTTGTGGAAGATAAGGGATACACAGAGTCCGATTCCGATATTATCGCAGTTTCTTTGAGGGAGTACATTGGGGAGGTAATGGCGATAAATGTGAAGAGCGTGGATGAAATTCCATTGACTGAGAGCGGGAAGCGAAGGAGTGTGGTTTCTAAGCTGGGGGTGGGGTTGGAGTGAGTAAGGGGAGGGTTTGCCATCTTGGTATGGCCTCATCGATACATGTCCAGAGATGGGTTAATTATTTTGCAGAGAAGGGATGGGATGTGGAATTAATTACATTTCAATCTACTATAGCAGAGACATTGAATCCAAAGATCAAACTGCATGTGGTTAAACCTGGAAACATACCCATTATTAGATTTTTCAAAGCTAAAAGTGGTATTATAAAACATTTAAAAATGATTCAGCCAGACATTATCCATGCACACAGCATACCCGCATTTGGAATCTATGCAGGATTGTATGCAAAAAAGGGTGGAAATGAACCTATCATAGTAAATGCATGGGGATTTTATCACATCAATACACACAGGGGTATGAAAAGGAAACTGGATAAATTATGTTTAGAGAGAGCTAAAATTGTAGCTGGTACCTCATGGCAGATGAGGGATGCTCTTGTTGAGAGTTTCGGGATTCCAAAAGAAAAATTCGTAATGTTCTCTTGGGGTATAGATACTAAGATTTTTTTTGCTGATTACAAAGAGGAGATAAATAAAACCAGAATACAAATGAATATTGAAGATGATGCATCTGTAATAATCAGCCCAAGGAACATGTCCCCCTATTATAGAATTCAAAACATCTTAAAGGCTGCATCCAAAGTAATTGAAAAACACCCAAAAACTATATTCATATTTTTAAGAGGTTTTGGATCAGAGGAATTCGAAAACGAGATGAAGCAAGAAGCAAAAAACCTGAAAATTGAGGGTAATGTGAGATTTATCTCAAGGTTACTTTCACCAAGGGAGATGGCAATATATCTGACTCTTTCAGACATCATGATATCTAACTCTAAGACAGACCAGATGTCTTCCGTGATTTTGGAAGGGATGGCCTGTGGGACGATACCAGTATTAAGTGACATTGAAATATATAAAACCCATATCGAACATGAAAAGAATGGATTTTTTATAGATGGTGAAGATATTGATGAGCTTGAAAAAACGATATCATACTGTTTAGAGCATTTGGAAATAAAAGAAGAATTTGCTCGAATAAATAAGACTCTAATTATAGAAAAAGAGGACTGGTATAAAAATGCCAAAAAGATGGAAGAGGTATACGAGAAAGTTTTAAATCGATAATATCAGTAAGTGTAGAGTTATTGTGTATCAAAAATACTATAAATTACTAGGCAGGTATAGGCAGGACAATATTGGGGAATGAGCAATGGAAGAAAAGCTTCTGTATGAATGGAAAGATAAAACGTATGAGGTAAAGATTTACAGCTCAAAAAATCGAGATAAGACAGCAATGATTTACCCCACAGCAAAGGTTTTCGGTTTTAAGGATGAATCTAATTCGGAAGGAACCAATTTAAAATTAGGGAAAAAGGCTGAGATAGGAGATTTCAACTTTGTAAACTGCAGAGGTGGATTGGAGATTGGGGACTACTCCCACATCCATTCAGGAAGCAAGGTAATCGGTGCAGGAGGAGTATCAATCAAACGATTTGTTGCTGTAACCTATGATGTAATGTTGATTTCCGGGACAGATCGAATGGAGGGTGTCATGACAGATTCGATAAGCGAACCCAAAGCCAGAGCCCAGTACCTCAAACCAATTACAATCGAGGATCATGCGTATATAGGTTCCAAATCAATTATAATGCCAGGTGTTACAATCGGTGAAGGAGCAGTTGTTCAGGCTTTTAGTTATGTGGGTAAGGAAAAGGTACTTGAGCCTTGGACGGTGTATGGTGGAAAACCTTGTGTCAAGAAAGGTATGAGAGAGATTCCACAGAATAAGTGGGAAGCTCTGAAAAAATGGGAAGAGGACCAAGGATAAATTGTGGGGTTGATAAAGTTGAAGGTGCTTGTAACAGGAGGAACAGGTTTTATTGGATCAAAGATAGCTGGAGCAGTGAGAGATAATGGACATTCGGTGATAATTTTTGATGTCAATACGCAAGACAAGATTGAAGGAGAAATAAGACATATTAAAGGTGACATTTTCGATACGAAACATGTTTTGGAAGTTTTACAAGAGGTAAATTCGGTTATCCACATGGTTGGCCTTCCAAACGCAAGAAAGGCACAGGAACGTCCCCAACTAAGTTATGATTTAAACGTTCGGAGCACCCAAGCAATTTTGGAAGCCATGCGAGAAACAGAAGTAAAGAATTTTATTTTACCCTCATCAGCTGCAATATACGGAGAGACAGAACAAGATTATGTAAATGAGGATACACCCTCAAATCCAACCAATATATATGCACATCACAAGTGGATCGCAGAAGAAATCTGCAGGTCTTATTCTTATAATTATGATATAGGGTCCACAATACTTCGGTTGTTCAATGTTTATGGTAAGGAAGGAACAGGGATAATTAACATCCTCGTTGAGAAAGCAAAAAGGAAGGAGACCATATTGTTGTTCGGTGAGGAACAGCTTCGGGATTTCATTCACATAGATTATGTAGCACAGGGTTTTTCAGAAGTTCTTGAATGTGAAAAATGTGTCAACGAGACCATTAATTTGGGAACAGGAATGGGGAGGAGTATAAAAGACATTGTTGAACTTGTCAAAGAGCATTTTCCGAATATAAAAACGGAGAAGAAAGAATTCACTGGGGGACTTTACAATTCAATTGCAGATATTACAAAACTTAAAGAACTTACGGGATTTGAACCAGATGGCAGTCTTAATATAATTAACAAGACCATAATGGAGATGATCTAAATGGACAAGCCAGTAGTCTTAGGTGGAAAACCAACATTCGAGACTTTGTTGCCAATTACAAAACCAACATTACCAAACTTCGATTTACTAGATGATAAATATAAGGAAATATTTGAAAGCGGAATGATCACGAACTCAAAGTATGTAAGAGAGTTCGAAGAAAAACTTCAAAAATATATTGATGTAAAACATGCTCTAGCACTTTCCAGTTGCACTTCAGGATTGATGCTTATTATGAAGTCCATGGTTTTAAACGGTGAGGTGATCCTACCAAGCTTCACCTTTTCGGCTTCGGGTCATGCTATCTTGTGGAACAATCTTAAACCCAAATTTGTAGAAATAGATGAAAAGACCTACAATATTGACCCTGAAAAAGTGAAGGAAGCCATTAATTCAAAAACGTCAGCCATTCTTGGAGTTCATATTTTTGGTAACCCCTGTAATATTAAAGCACTGGAAGAAATAGCAAAAGATAAAAAACTCAGGCTGATCTTCGATGCTGCCCATGCTCTGGGTTCTAAATATAAAAATGAGAACATTGGAAAGTTCGGTGATGCGGAAGCTTTCAGCTGCTCACCCACAAAGCTGATGGTAACAGGTGAAGGAGGAATCGTAACCACAAATGATGACGAATTGAAACGAAAGATAATGATAGGGCGTAACTATGGTGATGATGGAAGTTATGATTGCGAGTTCGCTGGAATTAACGCAAGGATGTCTGAAATGCATGCAATTCTTGGTATTAAAACCCTTAGTATGCTTGAAAAAAATCTTAATGATCGAACCAAGCTTGCTGAAAGATACAAGGAGAAATTAAGCAAAATAAGCGGTATAAAGTTTCAAAAGCTTACACCTTCAAGCCGCACTACATTCAAGGATTTTTCGATTTATATCGATTCCAATAAATTCGGAATGAACAGAGATGAGTTATGCAAAGCTCTAGCAAAGGAGAACATTATGACAAAGAAGTACTTCTATCCACCTTTGCATATGCAAAGAGCCTATTCGAAATTCGCAAAGGAGTACAAGGGAAAGTTACCTGTAACCGAGGATGTTTCAAGGAATGTTCTCTCGCTACCACTTTATTCTCATATGAAAATGCAAGATATTAATGGTGTTTGTGAAGCGATAAAGAAAATCAATGCGTATTCTGGTTTTGTAAGGAAGAAGTTGAAACAGTCTATTTTCTAGATATAAAAATCTATAAATAGCCAGTAATCTATCCTTAGTTGGGTGATAAAATGGAGGTAGTTTATAAAAATTCTGTAGGAGAGGAAATTCGCTCACATTGGTGTCTTTTGGGAACAATTACGATTATCCTAATAGTAATTTCAAATTTGTATATAGCAATAGAATGTTATGCTTCTCCAATTATTATTGATGGAGATAGTAATGGAAGTTGGAGTGACAGTTTTGAGGATGAAACTGGAATTGAAGAAAGTTACAATATAACCGTGGAGAACGGAGAAGTCAAACTTGGTCCAAATGGTACAGTTGATCCCCTTAACTGGACTAAACATGGAATGGTACTTGATATTGGTTCAGGAGGGGATTACGATTCTATAGACGCTAATCATCCTTTTGTAATTAAAGATGCAGGGATCTATAAAATGTGGTATTCTGGTTGGGATGGTAGTAATTCTAGAATTATGTATGCTACATCAAGCAACGGTATTACTTGGATTAAACAAGGATTGGTATTGGATATCGGTAATCCTGGGGAGTTAGATGATTCCTGGGTGGCAATTCCTCAAGTAATCTATGATATAGCAGAATACAAAATGTGGTATACGGGAAATGATGGTTCAACCGAGAGAATCTTTTACGCGAAATCAACGGATGGAGTCGATTGGAATAAACAGGGTTTAGTATTTGATGTAGGGACACCAGGACAATTAGATGATGAGGGGGTTCGACCCTATCATGTAATCAAAGAAAATAACGAATATAAGATGTGGTATGGCGGTTTTGATGGATCGAATCGCAGGTTATTATATGCTAATTCATCGGACGGAATATCATGGACACGACAAGGATTGGCAATTAATCTCGGTAATCCGGGTGACTATGATGATATGCACATCGGTGGTGTCGTGGTGATAAATGATACCGGACTTTTTAGAATGTGGTACAGTGGACATGACGATAGCATATATAGAATATTATATGCTTATTCAAATGACGGTATCAATTGGATAAAACAGGGATTAGCTTTGAATACGGGTTCACCTGGTGAGCTCGATGATTTCCAAGTTGTTCATCCCATGGTTATAAAAGATAGTAATGACATCTATAAAATGTGGTATCAGGGCACAGATGGTTCTAATACAAGAATTTTTTATGCAACTTCCTACTATCTAGCTGAAGAAGGCAATTTGACCTCGAAAAGAATATTCGTACCTCAGGGTCAAACCTGGAACACTTTAAATCTAAGCAAAGAGGAATCTGGGGTAGGGAATTATATCAACATTTCGATTTTGGATGGTGAAACAAATGAAACAATCCTTGGCTTTGAAAACATGACAGTCATGAATATTGATATTTCTTCGATAGACTATAACACTCCTCCCACAATTCGTCTATTTGCAAAATTCGATGGTTATAACCAGGAAACACCCGTTTTACATGATTGGACAGTAACCTGGTCAGATACTATACCACCCCAAACACCCAACGGATTAACAATTAATAATCCATTTACCGGATATTCTCTTATATTAAGTTGGAACTCGAACTTGGAAACTGATATGAGGACTTATATCTTGTACTACAGCACAGACAATTCAACATTCAATTGG
>CBDVCK010000172.1:0-8001 GCA_965372465.1 uncultured Thermoplasmata archaeon
ACCTTTACATCCTTTTCCGACCTCTTCAGCAACAATTTCTTCAATGTTGATCTTTTTCATAAGGTAACCTCCCTTTTATCCAAATATTCGGTGTTAATTGTCAGAAATCTCACCTTCCATTCATCTGCATATAGAATTAGTGAAATAAAAGAATGTCGATGGAAATCCCATATGATTGAAGTGATAAAGTATTAAACCAGCTAATACATTTTGGGAATGATGCTGGAAGATATAATAATAAAATATGCCCTTCAAAATGCGGTTCTGCACCATGGTAAGGCAGATGTGGGTTCTGTGATTGGCAAGGTAATTGCCAAAAAACCGGAATTGAAATCACAGATCAAGGAGATCATGAAGGAAATCAAGGAAGTGGTTTTGAAGGTGAACTCCCTAACTTTGGAGGAGCAGAAAAGGCAACTGGAAGAGATTGCCCCGGAGCTTCTTGAGAAGAAAACCGCCAAAAAGGAGGGATTACCACCCTTACCCGAAGCCGAAGGTGAGGTTGTGATGCGCTTTGCCCCCGGCCCTTCAGGACCACTGCACATCGGCCATACCAGAGCCGCTGTTTTAAATGATGAGTACGTTAAACGATACGGAGGAAGGTACATCATCAGGCTCGAGGATACGAACCCAGCAAAGATTGACTCCGAAGCCTATGATTCTATTATTGAGGATCTCGATTGGCTTGGAGTGAAATATCATGAAGTTGCTGTACAAAGTGAGAGGTTCGAATTATATTATGAGCATGCAAAAGCCCTGCTCGAGATGGGGAAGGCGTACATATGCAAATGTGATGTTGAGGACTGGCGCTCTGCCAAACTGAAAAAGAAAGCTTGCCCCCACAGGGATTTGGAGGTTGCCAACCAGTTGGAGATGTGGGATGAGATGCTTTCCGGTGTATATGGCGAACATGAGGCATCTTATGTGGTCAAGACCGATCTTTCACATCCGAACCCTGCGGTGAGGGATTTTGTGGGTTTCAGAATTGTTAAGACACCCCATCCCAGAACTGGTGATAAATACCTTGTATATCCTCTGTACAATTTTTCGGTTGCAATCGATGATCATCTAATGGACATGACCCATGTTCTTCGGGGAAAGGATCATCTGAACAATACCTTTCGGCAGGAGTTCGTATTTGATCATTTCGGGTGGAAAAAACCCGTCTATGTTCATTACGGCCTTGTCCAGATCGAGGATGTGAACCTAAAAACCACGCTCATAAAGGAGGGCATACAGAAAGGCGATTTTTCGGGATGGGATGATGTTAGACTGGCAACCTTGAAAGCCCTTGCAAAAAGAGGTATTCAAAAAGATGCAATCAGGCGCTATTGGATCGAGGTGGGAATCAAGGGAGTGGACATAAGATTCTCATGGGACAATCTGTACGCCTTCAACAAGGATCTTGTGGATGATGAGGCCAACAGGTACTTCTTTGTGGCAAATCCCAGAAAACTTGCAATCAAGGGAATCAATAGGTTGGAAGGGCATGCTCCCCTGCATCCGGATCATCCTGAAAGAGGGGTTAGGAAAATAATTCTTGAAGGGGAAGATGAAGTTTTGGTATCTGTTCCATCCGAGGATTTGGAAAAGTCAGAGCCAGGAACCAAATTCCGTTTAAAGGACCTGTGCAATGTTAAGATCCTTTCCACAAGCGATGCAGAGTACATTGGCGATGATCTTTCCATTCTGAAAGATGGCGTGAAAATCATTCATTGGGTAGGAGATGATTCCATCCCAACCGCACTGTTCATGCCAGATGGTTCGGTAAAGAATGGTGTGTCCGAGCCCATTCTGGAAAATGATCTGGGAAAGGTGGTGCAGTTCGAAAGAACGGGATTTGCAAGGATTGAAAAGGATAATAGCGGATATATAGCCTTTTTTGCCCATAGATAAATGAATGTGGGAAGCCCCCCTCGTCCATCCTCAACAACACCCTAAAATTTTAATGTCAGCAAGTATAGGATTCTTATGAAAGATCAAAACCATCCAAAAGACCGCCAAAATCCTTCGAAACTTTTATATTCAATCATTTGTTTTACTTTGAATGGGGAACAATCTCTATGAAGGGCAAGAATCCACTGGTTCTTCTGTGTGTGCTATTCTTCCTATCAAGCCTTATTCTGGGTTCTGCAATCGCAGGAGACGAGTTAAATCCCGAGGTGGAAGACGATACAGGGGAGACAGAGGATCCTACCAAGCAATTTAGGGATATCGATGCAGGTTGGTTTGGTGGAGAAGACAATGCCACCCTCACAATTTATCTAAAATTGGCAGGTGCTCCTCCTGGCCTTGCAGATCTAGCACAGGCACAAGATACAACCACCTTTGAGTACGAGGTCTATTTTGATGTGGAAGGAAAAAGTTATGCTGTTGTAGCGGAAATCCAGTATGCTGCCTCAATTGGCCAAGGAACTCCAATAGGTGGCGTGTACAGTACCTCAGGGGGATGGAATTGGGAGCTAAGGGAGGTCAACTATGCTCTCGGTACAGATATTATTCAATCCGAAACATCATTGGGTGGCTTAAGTGATAATGCTTATAGCAGCGATGATGTGATTTTAGAAATGGAAGTAAACAAGGGCGACATTGGCATTGGAGAGGGATTTGAAGGCAGAGGCCAGAAACTTGAGAATACCTGGGCTGCGGTATGGAATGCGGATGACAACCCAAGCGACTCCCAGCGAGACCCAAAAGGCAGCGCTTGGGATTATGCACATACACATCATTCAGATCCTGGCAAACCCTATAACATCAAAGGGCAAGGTGATGTTGATTACAATGTAGAACTATCGGTAGATGAATCAGAGAAAATCACCTTTGGGGGTACTCCTGCCGAGTTTCTTATTCGGGCTCATAACAACGGGTCCGATGAATTCCTGGTTGATTTTACAGTCACATCACCTGATGACAGCTGGGAAGTTATTCTGAATCCAAACAGTACAACCATTGGAGTAGGGACAACCAGAACAATCTCGGTTTCTGTAACGCCCCCGAAAGATGTTCAAAACGGCACAATTCTGGTTGTGCAAATAGGGGGATTGATCCATGCACTTGAGGGCAACAGTACCATTCCCATTCTCTCAACAGTCACTTTGAAAACCATAGGTTTAACCCCTCCGGACAAAAATGAAGATAAGGGATTTCTTGATAACCTGATTGATATGTTCAAAGACAACCTGGCGATAATTGCAGGAGCCATTGCCATTGTGATCATTGCGATAATCGTGTTGGCAGTTCTTATCAAAAGATGAGACTTTCCATACACACTTTCTTGACAAACGCTTTTCTTTCGTGACCAATCACACATTGGAGGATCGAACTTGAGGATAGACCCATGGTCATCTGCTCAGTACGAGGACTACGCCCGCCTAAGAAATGAATTCGGTATTCAACCCTTCGACCCCACAGGCCTTCCCAACCCGTGCAAGCTCCTAAGAAGAGGAGCGATTTTCGGGCATAGAGGCTTTGAACTGATAAAGGATGCGATACTGAACAGAAAAAGGTATGCCATCCTCACAGGCCTTATGCCTTCGGGAAACATGCATATCGGAAACAAGATGGTTATAGATCAGGTTATCTACTATCAATCCCAGGGTGCAGAGGTTTTCGTGGCTGTTGCTGATATCGAAGCCTATGCCACAAGAAATAAAAGCTTCGAGGAAGCAAAAAAGATTGCCATTGAAAGTTACATCCTCAACTACATTGCACTTGGTCTTTTGCCTAAAAACTGTGAGATATACTTTCAATCAAAAAGGGAAGCCGTTAAGGATTTGGGTTATACACTGAGCAGGAAGGTCAACTGGTCAGAGATGAAGGCAATATACGGTTTTGAGGATGCAACCAACATGGCCCATGTGTTTTCCCCGCTGGTTCAGGTGGGTGACATACTTCATGTTCAATTGGAGAGGTATGGAGGACCGAGGCCAACACTTGTTCCAGTGGGAGTGGATCAGGACCCACATATGAGACTCACAAGAGACATTGCTTTGGCATTCCGTCTATATTCTGTGAAGGAGACCCAGGAAGGGCATTTAGGGGTTTTTGTCAAGGGGGATGAGAACGTAAGGGCGCTTTTGGATGCTGCTCAGGTGAAATTGAATGAAATAGGGTACGAGGACTTCGATATGAATTACGGTTATAAGGCACTTTATATCAAGGATGCAAAAAAGGATGACATCAACAAAATCGATTCCACACTGATTCCAATCGAGGTAAAATTCGAGGGTTACGGTTTTTATCTTCCTTCTTCGGCATACAACATGTTCATGTCCGGACTGACCGGTGGAAAGATGTCATCCTCCATTCCCGAAAGCGTAATCATGCTCAATGACGATCCCAAGGTCGGGGCAAACAAGGTTAAGAATGCAAAGACCGGAGGGGCTATATCCCTGGATGAGCAGAAGAAAAACGGTGGAAAACCCGAAATATGCACCGTATATGAGCTTCTTTTATATCATCTGGTGGAGGACGATGACGAACTTGGGAAGATATATGAAACATGCAAAAGTGGTGATCGTATGTGCGGGGTTTGCAAGAACCATGCTGCAGAACTCATGGAATCCTTTCTTGCGGATCTGGCTAAAAAGAGGAAGACGGCAAGGAATCGGATAGACGAGTACCTGGTTTGGGAATGAAGGGGTATGAATGGTGATATTTGAATGGAAGGATAGCCTGTCTGTAGGAATCGAAGAAATAGATGAACAGCACAAGGAATTGATAATAAAATTAGATGAGCTCGCTGAAAGTATATTGCACAAGAAGGGTAAAGGAAAGATCTCCATGATTCTGAAATTCATGAAGGATTACGGAAAGACCCATTTCACTTGCGAAGAGGTGTACATGACAATAAGCAATTTCCCTGGATTGGAAGCTCAGCAAAAACAGCATGAAAGATTTATAAGCACCGTAAATCGGTTGTTAACGGGGCTGGATTCGGAAAGGGATATGGAATTTTTCGCATCGCAGGTGCAGAGGTTTCTCATTGATTGGCTTATTTTGCATATCAAGACAACGGATAAGAAGTTCGGCGAATTCCTAAAGGAAAGTAAAAAGGTAATGTAATCAATTCCCTTTTCCCGAAATTAAAAGGAAATATTTAAGGCATTAAATTGTTTTATGCCAAACGACGTGGTCATTGTGAAGGAGAAGATAGCAAATGAGCTTTCCAACACAGAAAAGAGATTTATATTGGCATTAAAGGACCTTGGAGAGGCAAGTCCTGGGGACATTCAGAAAGCTGCAGGCTTTTCCCGGCTTGTAGAGGTCATGAACGCAGCCTCATGGCTTCAGTCAAAGAAGCTCGTTGTTATGACCGAGAGGGTGAAAAGTTTTTATTCTCTTGCCAAAAAACAGGTTGCGGTAAAAGACCTTCCGGAAAGAAGGGCCCTTCGGATACTTAAGAAGAATCGCGGTATTGTTGAGATTGATACCCTGAGAAAAAGCAGCAAATTGAAACCAAACGAGGTTCAGCTGGCTGTGGGGTGGATGAAGCGAAAGGGCTGGGCCACAATCTCCAAAAAGGAGGGTGTAACCACAATCGAAATCACTGAACTCGGCAAGAAGGCGCTGGATAGTAAAGGTGAGGATGAGAAAACCATCGAGAGACTTGCAAAAGGGGAGCTCTCCCAGGACGAGGTGAATACCGAGCTTATAAAGACCCTCATGTCAAGGAAGGATATAGCAAGGGAAAGAGAAGAGGTTCAAAGGTCCATTCGATTAACCGATTTGGGAAAGGAAATATCCGAGATGCCCCTCAAGATCAGAAAGCAAATATCCCAGCTAACTCCCGAACTACTGCAGACAGGAAAATGGAAGGATATGGAACTGAGGAAGTACGATACAAACACCTTTGCACCGAAAATATTCGGTGGAGCAGTTCATCCCATGCAGCGGTTGATCTACGAAATCAGGGACATATTCCTTCAGATGGGCTTTACAGAGATAGAGACCAACTTCCTACATTCGTGTTTCTGGAATATGGATGCCCTCTTTATCCCGCAGGACCACCCTGCAAGGGATGCCCAGGATACCTTTTACATGAAAAAACCGGCTCGCTTCAAACTCGATGAAACGCTGGTTGAGAAAATAAGGGATATGCATGAGCACGGAAGCGATCTACCATCAAGAGGCTGGAAGTACAGGTGGGACATCAAAGAGGCTGAGAAGGCCATTTTACGGACCCATACCACCGTAAACACGATACAGCATCTATCAAAGCATCCCCAGCCACCTGTGAAGGTCTTCTCAATCGGCAGGGTCTTCAGAAGGGAAGCACTTGATTCCACCCATTTACCGGAATTTCAGCAGATAGAAGGCATTGTAATGGAAGAAGGGGCGAACCTGAGGATGCTCATAGGCATATTGAAGGAATTTTACAAGAAACTGGGATTCGAAAAGATAAGAATCCGCCCTGGTTATTTTCCCTACACGGAACCCAGCCTGGAAGTTGAGATCAAGCTCGGGGGAAAATGGCTTGAGTACGGCGGTGCAGGTATATTCAGGCCTGAAGTTACTCATCCTTTTGGAATCAAGCACCCTGTTTTGGCCTGGGGCTTGGGGTTGGAGAGGCTTGTGATGTTGAGGTACAATTTAAAGGACATCCGCAGCTTGTACTTCAATGACATAGAGTGGTTGAAAAATGCTCCTTTGATCTAAAATTTCCTCTCGAATCCTTCAGGTTTTTTCTGTGTACAGTCTATGCACATAACACTTTGATCATCACGGCATGCTCTGCAGATTAACCTACCGCACATTGGACAAGATAACATAGCAGGTGCACCACAACGATAGCAAAGGCCAACAGATTTCATTTTTACACTCCCTAGTATAAACAAAATATTGCAGGAACCTTAAAAAGGTTTTCCATGAGAAAATCTTTTGAGGGCACAACACATTAAGCATCCCAATATGAGGTGGACTGATGCAGACATTGGACATTAAAAGAGGACATTTCAAGAATCTGGAGAGTGCGGGACTGGAAGGTATCATGACCGAGGTATTTGGGAAGGTGGAAAAGGAAGGAGATAAGTTAATCGCGCACTACGGTGCAATGAAACCCATAACCGTATGGTTGAAAAGCAAAAAGGAGTTATGTGTGGATATCGTCACGGCAACAAATGTTAGTGATGATGATGTCTTGAAAACCATAAGGGCAAAAAACGATTTTTTGTACAAGGTAACTGGCTTTTCCTCAAAGGAGCGCTCAAAGAGACTCCAGAAAAAGGCAAAGGAAGGCAAGCTTAATTGAGGGTTGTTCATCCGAAATAGTTCAGATCTTCCTTTTGCGTCTCAGTCATAGACGATTCGATGTCTCTGAGTTTGTTGGTCATGAAATCTATTTCTTTTGCCTTCAATTCAAGTTCTTTGAAATCCACCTTTACATTGAGGATTTTTATGAGTATCTCCAAAACGGCCTGAGCTGCCTTGGGGTCCGCGAAATATCCCGAGGTTTCCCCCATAAGGCAAACACTCTCTATACCCAACATCTTTCCCAGACCCAGCAAAAGTCCGCTGGCACCCACAATTCCGGATCCCGGCTCGCCCTTGGGAAAGGTTATACCGTATTTTCTCATCTCCTCCACAAGCTCCTCGCTTGTGGTTGCTCCAAGCACCCTTGGATACTCTATTACTTTCCCCATTCCATAGCCTCCCAGGGTGAATATCTTCTTGACTTTGAACTCCTGGGCGACTTCCAATATTTTATAGGCCAATTCATATTGACCCTCAGGGGTCATGCCCTGGTAGTCACCTACCAGAATGATGAGGTCATTTGAGTCCTTGGTGGAGGATTTGACAAAATGGAGCTCGTTATTTACGAGCTTTACAACACCTTCTTCTCCCACCAGAACCTGGGGTGGAAAGTGTTTTGAATATAGATCTGCAAATTTCTCTGAATTCAATTCGTCTATAAGGTGTTCTGCAGCCAGTTTGCCGACATTTCCCACGCCAGGAAGGCCCTCTATCAGTATTGGATTATCAATATCCGGTTTTTGCAGATAG
>CBDVCK010000173.1:0-7948 GCA_965372465.1 uncultured Thermoplasmata archaeon
CCTTCCGGCCGGAAGTACGACGTACCAGGGTTCTTCGATGGTGACGGGCGTGGCTATTATTGCATCAAAAGTTTTCTGGAAGTACATCCGCACAAAGGAGGCGAAGGTGCATTCGTAAAAAGAGGAGAACATCATTGAAACCGCAACCAATGCAGGAGCAATAAATTGGATGTAATCGACTACCTTAATACTGAGATTTACAAGAGGTTCGAAAAGGAGGGAATAGAGATTCCGTTCCCGCAAAGGGTGGTTTATGTTAAAAAGGAAGGAGGGTGATGAGAATGTCAGAAATCGATATACGTGACCTTAAGGTCGAGGATGTGTATGAGATAATGGTGGGAAAACCCGCTATTTTGATGGAGAACGCCTTACTAAAAGATGCAGTGGAAGCAATTACACAGAACTTGATTTCACGTAAGGTCTATGTTGTGGATGCGGATGGAATATTAAAAGGAATGATATCCATCGAAGCGTTACTTCAGCATGTGGGATATCGCGTGGGTGTGAGGGAGACAGGCGTGATATCTTTCTTCAAGTTCTTAAGCGGAATATTCAAAGAAAATGTAACGGAGATCATGGAAGAAAAGCCTGTGACGGTGACTAAAAGACATAAGGTGCTTGATGCCCTCAGGTTGATGGTGGAGCATCACTTAAATGATCTACCGGTTATAGATGATGAGGGTAAAATCATTGGCGAATTAAACACCCTCGAGATTCTAATGCATACAAAAGAAATATTCGATAAATAGGTGATTTCAGCTCAATTTGGTCGTAAAAAAGCGTTCTATATTATTGGAATTATCAGTCCATATATAATCAATATAAGATTTTTTTATATAAAACATTAAATAATCTATTACTACTGATATTTATGGTTATTATGAATAATAAGTTGCTTATATCCGGCGATAATCTTTTACATGTTTTGGATTTTATTAAAAGGAAAAAGGGATTGGAAGGATTGAATTGGATTGTTCACGATTTAAATTGCGATATGAAGGATATTTATCCAGAAAAAATGTATCCTTTTGAAATGTATATCCAACTTCTTGAGGTTGTCAACACAAATTTCGAGCATTCCGACTCTTCAATAATATCGCGGATAGGTTTTGATAGGGCGAAAACGTTGATTGTTTTTGAATCTCACAAGAAAAAAGCGGATCCAATTACCATATTTAACCTGATGAAAAAACACTGGTTGCGATTCAACGATTTCGGGCATGTTGAGGTTCGAGAGCCAAGTGATTCCAGTGCATCGTTTTATATTTGCGATTATCCCGCTAATCCCTTATACTGCAAGCGTATGAGCGGTTTTCTCAAAGGAATCATAACCGAAATATGTAATTTGAAGGATGCTAAGGTAGAAGAGGTAAAATGTATGGATCGAGGGGACAAGTACTGCAAGTTCGAAGCATCATGGAATACACAAAAAAACGTGATGTAGCTAAAGAAAATTTTATCTACTTTTGCCATTGGGGGTATTTTCTCAGTATATGGATTCCTCCCTCTAACCCCGAAAAAAAATTTTGATTCTCAAAATATTTTTCAAATTTTACAAAGAACCCAGGTTCTTTTAATCTCCTACTTTTTTAATTTTCATTTTTAATTCCCCAGATCTAAACCCCCTCCCCCCACGCCCACCCGGACAACCCCGAACCCCACCCTTTTCTGGGGCCCCAAAAACCCAACCTACCTCACGCAGACCGGATATAAACCCAAGAAATATCGTCAGCTCGACCTACTGGCCCAATACGAAACTCGTGAGGTAACACCCGGAAACCGTTTCCGGAATTCGAGTGTTAAACCTCAATTTCATTTCGAAATGCGTGAGATGATCCGGATCCGGAATCCGTGAGATATCACCCGGAAACCGGAAGGCAATACCTCGGTTTAGTATTTGGGAATGCAGTTCCCTGGTTCCCGTAGCCAGTTGATGGGCCTCGTGGGGTGCGAAAATTGGATATAAGCGGCGGGATTAAGCCCCTACCCCTCGTGAATCCCTGTTATTCCGGCTACTCTCCTTTTGTTAAGACCGCAATAAGCGGAGCCCGTTGTTGGCTCTCAGGGGTTGTCACCGTAGGTATTGGTCTAGAAAATAATTCAACATAATGCGATTAACATTTCGTGAATAATGCATGGGTAAAACATATTAATAATATTTTATCTTAAATATTTTTCAATTAATTTATTAAAATTCTCAGATCGATAAAACAGTAATTTCTTTTTCCCCTCCCTTTTTTTCTCCAGGAAACCTAATTTGACCAAACCAAGTAAATCTGTTCTAGCAGTTTGATATACAACATCAAAAATATTTATGACTTCATTAATTGTGTAGATTTTATTTGGATCATCTGAAAACTTTTTAATTAAATAAGATTGACGACTATTAATTCCTTCTATTTTTATCAAATCATATCTCATTTCATTTTCTTTTATTTCTTGTTTGATATACTCTTTCAAATCTATTAATGCGAAATCCAATGTCCGACAGTGATATTTTATAAAATATGTTAAATCGTTTTCATCTTTTTCTGTATATAAATATGCTCTTGCATATTGGGATGGAGATTTGATGATAATTCGTGAGATAGACATAAATTCAATTAACCAATATCCATGATTTATTAAATACCAATAGAAAATTGATCTAGCTGTTCTTCCATTTCCATCCTCAAATGGATGAATATAACCCATTAAAAAATGTAATATGCTTGCTTTTATTATGGGGTGAATAAATTCATTTGGATCTTCTTTATTTGCAAACTTACAAAAGTCGTCAATTAATTTTGGTAAATGATTATAATCTGGTGGTTTATAATATACCTTTCCTGTAACACCATTAGTAACATATACATCGTTTGTTTCTCTAAACTCCCCCTCATATTTACTATCATCAAGTGTATCTTTTGTCATGCTTGCATGAATTTCCAATATCATTTTTTTATTTAATTTTTTATCCTTCATGGATTTTAACTTATTAATTGTCCTATAATTATTTATTATCATTCTTTCAGATATATTACGTGGTTTCCGTGATTTTCTAAGCATTTCTTTTGCTACTTTTCGAGTGGTAACG
The DNA here is from genome assembly GCA_965372465.1 of uncultured Thermoplasmata archaeon. Classification (GTDB taxonomy): domain Archaea; phylum Thermoplasmatota; class Thermoplasmata. The sequence goes on from CBDVCK010000173.1 coordinate 3,077, forward strand.
GCACCTTCTATTTGACTAGAAGCTATTGCTTCTTCCATAATGGAATTTATTAAGTATTTATCCCTATCTTTTTCTGGAATTATTGAATGTCCTATTAATGATCCACCAAGTTCCATATCAAATTCATGTAGTTTTTGCATAATTTGGTCCGGTATTGTATATTTAAATTCAAAGTTTTCGATATTGCTAATTATTAGTTTCCTAATATTCAGATTTCGATTTACTTTAATAAAAGCCCATAATAGTTCTTGTTTTGTATCTTTTGGAAATTTCCTAAGCCTAAATTCTTCCCAGTAAAGATATTTATAATTAATATGATTAATAAAGTCTTTTACATCATCCCTATCAAAGTATTTACCTAATTCAATCTGATTTTCTTGATTGTCTAAAATCTGTTTATAATTTGGAGGATCTCTTGGAATTTTCATAAATAGATATAAATATGTTATAGTATTTAAATATTACTAAAATCTACTAATATATGTAAAATTAGTAGTTTTTAACGTTTAAGTACCGAAGTTAACGTTTGCGGTACAACCGATCATCCGAAAGCGGTACTTTATATAAATTACTAATTTGTTTAAAATTAGTAGTTTTTAACGTTTAAGTACCGAAGTTAACGTTTGCGGTACAATCGATCATCCGGAAGCGGTACTTTAGGTAATATTATTCATGTGTTTAAAATTTATATTTCATTAACATTAAAATTATCTTTTCAAGAATGAGAAGAAGCATGCAGATTTTCATTTCCCCCTCCACTCAACCCCTCCCCACCTTCCACAACCCAAAGAAATGCGCAGGTTGCTGGATTCGGCTTGTGGATATACCCCATCCCGTAACAACGCCCTGCTTTGCTCGTTGTTTGATATTTAAAGGTTTTGTACAAGTTTGTAAGATACGCAGACGACTTCCTTGTGTTCTGCAATACCAAGAAAGAAGCAGAACATGGTTTGCAGTTTATACCGCGTGTCTTGACAAAAGAGCTAAAACTTAACCTGAACATGGACAAGACAACCATATCATACATTTCCAATAAATTCGATGAACATGGTAACAGACGACCAGAGCGTAGAGATGTAGAATTTCTAGGCTTTCGCATAAATAAATATAGAGTTAATCCATCAGATAAATCTATCAAGCGGTTGAAAGACAAAATAAGACAAGAGACAAGACTAAGCTGGAGTAGACCCGACGATGATATGATAAATGGAATAAATCAAATTACACGAGGTTGGGGTAATTACTTCAAACATTCAACCACTAAAACACTTTTCAGTAAACTGGATACATGGATTAGGATGAGAATACGTATGAACCTTGGCAAGCGGAAAGTCCGTAATATCAGAATAAACAAGCGATATATCTTTATATCTTACTACACACATCCAAACATAAACCTGTTAGATATGGGACTCATAACCCTATCACAAATTGCAGGTTATTCTCCTGTTCCCTGTAAGAGAGCATAGCTCTTAGGGTACTCAATGATCGTGAGCCGTATACAGGAAAACTGTATGTACGGTTCTAACGGAGGGGCGTAGGAGGAAACTCCTATCCCTACCCACCATTTTAAGGAAATATTAAATATAAGACTTAAAGAGTAAGGAAAGATTTTTATTTCATTAAATGATATCAGAATTTATAAGCGAGGAAATTATGAAATGACAAATTAGAATAATTTGTATTATATATTTATAGAGTTGAAAATATGGAAAAAATAAAATCTGGAAAATTTTACCAGAAGAAGAAGTCCCAATTAACGGGGTTCATTGTGATCTTTTTGTGACTAAGATAGAGATTGAAAGAATTCAAATTAGGTTTTGCATAGAATGTAAAGATTATGATGACGCTGTAGATGTATCTAGAATGAGTAAATTTCTATGCGATTTTATTCCTATGAAATATTTAAATGAAGTGGATATCGGAATGTTTGTTACGCGAAAAGGCTTCACATCATCTTCGCGAAGAGGCAAAGTTGCTTTTAGGAATAGCTGAGGAAGAGAAAGAAATGAAATGAGAGGTAACAATATCAAAATGGAGCCAATTAATAAAAGAGCTTCTTACCTTTTTATTCATCCTTTCCGCACGGTATCATCCTTAAAGTTTGAAAATAACTCACCATCCCCTATGGACACTTTTTTTGGAAAGAGAATAAAGAAAAGTAAAATCAAGAGTAAAAGTAAAAACAAGAGGAAAGGTAAGTCCAAAAAGTAGAAGTTAGGCCCCCGCCATATAAAAATGGATCCTCCTTTTAAGCCATAATCATTTTAAGATACCTAATTGCATCACCCCGCGATGTTATCATTGGTTGCCGTTATAGCCCTAATCCTTGCAGGATTGTTTTTTGGCTCTCAGTTCGTTCCACAAAAATACTGTCTATCCTTTGATACCAGGGCCTATAACCTTTCCATGATGTTCGGAATTGCTATAGTTACAGGGATAATTGCGATTTTCTCATTATTTCTTGACATGCCAGGTAATGTTTCAGAAAAAGAATTCGCCCCATTTAACATCGGATTATGTGTGCTCGCCGGTGTAATTTGGAGCCTGGGTAATCTCTATATTCTCGCTGCGATATCGAAAATCGGAATCTCAAGAACCTTCCCAATTGTGAATCTTGTTGTTGTAGTGGCTCTCTTTGCAGGTATCATTTTTCTCGGAGAATTAAGAAACATCGATTTTATAATTATCCTCTTTCTTTGTCTTGGTATAGGGAGTGTACTAACTGGATCCTATTTTACAACAAAGGCAACCTCAAAGGAGGAAAAGAAGGTAAAGGATGTGAAAGGAGGAGTCATTGCTGCCCTTCTTTCCACCATATTTTTCGGCTTCTATAATGTCCCGGTGTTGGTGTCCTTACGGTCTGACACATGGTCGGTTTATCTTGCGGTCTTCTTTTTAAGTCTGGGGGCGGTCCTTGGAGCCCTCTTTTTTGGATTTATATGGCTCCGAAAAGAGCTCTTTAAGATTTGGAGAAAAGCCCATAAGAAATGGCATCTTCTGGCCATCTCGGGGGGCATGATTTGGGGAATAGGACAGGTCTCTGCCAATGTGGCCATGGTGGACATCGGAGTTTCTATAGGTGCCCCATCCATACAGGGTCTGGTTATAGTGGTGGGAGTGGTGTGGGGTCTGGTTGTTTTCAAGGAATTAAAAGATATTCCAATTCTGCAGAGAAAAAGAGCTGGACTTATACTTGGCTTTGGATGTGCATTCGCGCTCTTGGGTTCAATAATAATGGGATTTGTGGCCAGTCTTTTATTTTAAGAGTAATGGGTGGGTAGGTGCATTCGATTTTTCTAATAGAAATGTATACATATTATAATACTATTATCGGGAGTTACCATTGGGGGAGAGGTAAGATGCGACTTAAGACGAATCGAGCAATCAATAGAACAATATTAATTGCATTGATAATAATGATATTTCAATTAACAATTTTTGCCAGTTGCATAATTGCAGAAGACGATGTTGTTTTTATCAGAGAGCCTGATAAACTGAGTGGGTATTCGAGGAAAGTTTCCCCAGGAGAAGTCACAACATACAACTGGACATTGCGCAATGAAGATCCCTACAATGCAACATACAATGTATCCATCGAAATCAACAACTTAGATAGTGATTGGGATGTCATGGTGGAACCTAATACTCCTTTCACAATTAAACCAGCGGATTACGAAATGGTAACGTTGACAGTGGTAGCACCTTCAGATAAAGATAAAGGTAAAACCAATGTGACTTTGACTTTTAGAATATGGGACAACGAAAAAAAGATTCAGGAAGAGGAGAGGTACGCTTTAACTTCATTATCAGTAATTATCAAAGTCGAAGAAAAAAAAGTCCTGGATTTATTTGATAATCCACTTCCCGCTCCACTAGACAATGAATACGGAATATTCCTTTTGACTGTGTTATTCTGGTTGATAGGCTCGTTGCTCCTCGTTTTCTTACTGGATCCTGTTGTAAAGGCCTTCACGATGAAGACCAAAACCGAGATCGACGATATTGTTCTGAGGATCATAAGAACTCCCATTTTATTCTTGGTATTCTTCTACGGCTTTGTCTTATCTTTGGTCATACTGGAAGATCATATCCCTTCCGTGGTCCTGGATATAGTGAACGCTCTATACGGGATAGCGGCCGTTCTCATACTATTTTACGTAGCCTATAAACTTTTCAAGGATATCCTTGTGTATTATGGGAAAATGATTGCCGAGAGAACCTCATCGAATATTGATAATATCATCATTCCTATCGTTGAAAAAATCGGCGTGGTGATAATCGGTTTACTGGCCTTGGGTTACCTTCTTGGATACATGAACATTGACATGACGATGTTCGTGGCGGGAGGAGTGGTAATCAGCATGGTCATAGCATTTGCGGCACAGGAGACCCTCTCCAACTTCTTCGCAGGAATATTCATCCTAACAGACCGCCCCTTCAAGGAGGGGGATACGATAATCCTTCCTGATGGTGATTGGTACGAAGTTCGGGATATAGGCCTTAGAAGCACACGATTGTTCCGTTACAAAGACGCCAGCCTAATCAGCATTCCAAACAATAAACTCGCAGGAGATAAGATAATTAACTACTCAAATCCGTATGACAAGGTAAGGATAAGGAAGACCATCGGCGTGGCATACGGTACAGATGCCGAAAAGGTCAGAAAAATCCTCAACGAGATTTTTGAAGGAAATGAGCATATTGTTCTTGATGACGAGGCCCTTAAACCGGTAATCAGATTCGATGAACTAGGCGAGTCCAGCATCAATTTCTTCTTTCAGGTTAATGTGGATGATAGGGACAATAAATTGGGTGTAATCGACTACCTCAACACCGAAATTTACAAGAGGTTCGCAAAGGAGGGAATAG
>CBDVCK010000174.1:0-7933 GCA_965372465.1 uncultured Thermoplasmata archaeon
AAATATATTATTATTTCATAAATTATAATAAGAATGTAACACATAAAAAGAAACCTGGTTTTAAGGTTTTTTTGATTATCTAAGTTAAAATAGAGAACGAAATGTTTATCAACAATAACAACATTTAGGTTAATAATCATGGATAAACTTGATTTGGAGCGGAAATTATTATGGTTGATAACGCACAAGTGAACGATATCTTGGGGGAACTAAAAAATAGCCCGCATATTGTAAGTTCAGTGGTTGTTTCAAGAAGTGGTATGCATATTGCTGGCAACGCTCCGGAGGGTGTTCATCTGGAAACCTTTGTTGCCATGTCCGCTATTTTATTAGGCTCAGCAGAAACAGCTATTTCGGAATTGAAGGGGGAGCTTGAGAATATCCTGGTGGAATTGGACAGATCAAGGATAATCATTGAGAGTGCAGGTAATAAAGGATTATTGGTTGTGGTGGCCAATACCAAGGAGAATCTTGACTCTCTGCTTTCCATGGCTAAAAAGGCAGCAGGCGATCTCACCAAGGCCTTGTAATTCTTTTTTTTATTAGTATTTTCTTAAAATTCATAATCAGCCTGTTATCCAAATTGATATATTCATCTGAAATGGATTGGTAAGCTTTTTAAAAACCGTTTTAAAGGTGAAGGTTATTACCCACACTGACATATTTCCCAAATCAGTAATTTGGAGAATAAAAACATGGCTGAGAAAGAGATAGAGACAGTAAAAAAATCCGAAGAAAAGGCACTGAACATCATAGCAAATGCCAAAAAGGAAGCAGATACGATCATTAAGAGTGCCAAGGCCCAGCAAGAGACCACCCACAAACAGGAGCTTTCAAAGTTCAAAGAAGAGATGAAGGCTAAGATTACCGAGGCAGAGGGGCAGATTGCGCAAGAGGCGGAGGGCATAAAGGAAACAGGAAAATCAGAGGCCGAGAAGATCCGGATTGAGGGGAGCTCGCGCCTTGATAGCGCTGTTTCACATATCGTTTCAAAAGTCGTAGGGGATTGACCGACACCCAAGGTTTTGGAGGGAGTTCACCGTTGCTTTACCCCGAGAGAATGAAAGAGGTTTCCATCATAGTACATGATGATTACGTAGAGTCACTTGTTTACGGTCTTCATGAATCCGGTTTAATGGAGATAATCGATGTAGGCAAATCCCAAAGGGATTTTGCAGATATGCTATCAGGATCCAAGGCCAGTAAAGTCGCCTCTCAATGCGCTGACCTTGCACTGCAACTGAACAAGCTTATCGAGATACTTGAGCAGGCAAAGGAAGAGAAAACGCAAGGTTTAAACGCCACCTTAAAAGAATTTCTTTCACCACCTCTTCCCCCGAAATACGATGTGACACCAAAAACAGTTACCGAGGTTACGGAAAGTGCACAATCGATACTTTTTACGCTTGAGCCAAAAGTTACCAGTATCGAGCGAAAACTCGAGGAGGTTTCAGAGGAGCTTGCAACTCTTACCGAGCACAAAAAGCAGATATCCTCATTGGCTCCGCTGGATTTTAAACTTGATTACCTTGGTGAAAGCGAATACCTGATTGTAAAGGCTGGCACGACAACCGATGAGGCCAGGCTCAGGAAGGCCCTGCGCACCGTACCTGATTCCGTAATGGTGAGCAAGTCACCTGATTGCCTGCTTTTTACCTGCCTCATTGACAAGAATCTACATGCCGCCGCCGTGGTGGCACATATTGATGATAAAGAGGTTCTCGAAAGTGCTTTAAAGGGCGTTTTTTCCGCCTTTTCAATCACAGGGTATAAAGGAAAACCCCAAGAAGCACTGTATGAAATCAAAAACAGAACATCTGAGCTATCAGATCAAAGAAAAGCCCTATGGGAAGAGCTCAAAACGCTGAAGAACGAGAATTTAAAGGACCTTTTAATCCTGAAAGAGGAAATCGATATCTTCAAGGCAAGAGGAGAGACCCTATCCAAGTTCGGAAAGACTCAGTCCACCAGCGTAATTACGGGATGGGCTGCAAAAAGACATATTGATGAGCTTACCAAGGTTATAGATACCCGCGCAGAAGGATTGGCTGAAACTTATGTAAGCGATCCCAAAGACAGCGTGGATATCCCCATTCACCTGAGAAATCCAAGATGGGCAAAGCCCTTTGAGATGCTCACCGAGATGTTCGCTTTACCTTATTACCATGAAATTGATCCCACTATTATTCTGGCACCTATATATGTCATATTCTTCGGCCTTATGCTGGGCGATGCAGCGTACGGCGCCCTTGTTCTTCTCACAGGTCTTCTGATCTACAAGGGCCAGGGGAAACTTTCGCCTGGTATGCACGATATGGGGGCGATTCTCTCCTGGATAGGATTCTCAGGGGTAGTTTTTGGTATCGTCCAGGGCTCGTATCTGGGGCCTCTTAATGCCGACAATCCCTTGACTTCACTGCTTTATTCAGGTGAGATTGGCGATACAGTATACCACGGCATCGGAGTCAATCATCTTGTCCTCCTTGATTCCATGAACAATCCCATTCCCCTTCTTCAACTGGCCCTGATAATAGGACTCTTCCACCTCAATCTCGGTTTGATTCTGGCTGTTGTGCAGAATGTAAGAAAAGGAGCCTTTGGTGATATAATCTACAGCCAGGTCTCTTGGTTCCTTTTGCAGTTCGCGGGCTTCGTCCTATTCGGCGGCTTCTTTGGATGGTTCCTTTTCCCTATGTACATCAAGATCCCGGCATATATATGTGGAATAATCGGATTGATTCTGGTGTTCATGCAATTCGGGGAGGAATCCCCTGAGGGAAACAGGAAGAGAAAAGGACCTTTGGGATTCTTTGATCTCACGGGATTTATAGGGAACTGGCTCTCCTATGCAAGGATACTTGCTTTGGGACTGGCCACTGCAGGCATTGCAATGACAATCAACATCATAGCCACCCTCATGAACAGTATTTTATCGGAGATTGCAGCCCCGATTTGCGGTATAGTTCTTCTTCTCGGCTTGATTATCCTTGGTGTGGGGTTCCAAAAGAACAGCGTCCCTGCCAAGGGCATTTCCATTCTCTTCATTCTGATAGGCGCCTTTGGGGCTTTGGGAGCCATTTCTGTTGCTGTGGGCCTGATTTTGGCTTTGGTATTAATCTTCGGTCATATAATGAACGCAGTGCTGCAGGCCTTGGGAGGCTTCATCCATGCGTTGAGATTGCAATATGTGGAGTTCTTTGGTCAGTTCTACACAGGCGGTGGAAGGAAGTACACGCCCTTTATGGCTGAAAGGGAATTCACTGTGCTTGATAAGACCGAAAAAGGATAATTGGAGGTTCCGATATGAGCGGAAACAAAATAAAAATGTGTATGGGAATACGACAATCTGGCCTGGGATTGAAGCTGGCACTTCTTGCCTTTGCAGTGCTCTTTATTCTGGCAATCCCGATAGCAAGCGCTCAGGAGGAACCCATTGCTATAGCTCGAGAGGATTTTACTGTTAACGTGGGTGAGGAATTCTCGTTAAACGGCTCCGTAATATCGAATTATACCATCATGTACTACGAATGGGATTTCAACGAGGACGGGTTATACGAATTTAATTCTACCTTAAGCAATATCACCTATATCTATGAAGAAGTCGGCACCTATAATGTTACATTCAGAGTTACAGATGAAAACGGTCTTACTGACCGCGCTTCCATAACTATCACGGTTGAGGAAAAACCGGAACTCAGCACAGGCGCGTACCTGGCAGCAGTGGGCGCAGGTCTTGCCATTGGAATTGCAGGCATGGGCGCCGGAATCGGGGTTGGTATCACAGGAGCCACAGGCGCGGGAACGGTTGCAGAAAAACCTGAGATGTTCGGAAAATCTCTGGTCTTTCAGGCCCTCCCGCAGACCCAGGCAATTTACGGTCTTTTGATTGCCATCATGATCCTCATGTACTCGGGGCTTTTGGGAGGTGAAGGCGGGGACATCCCAATCGCAGTTGGCCTGGTTGCCATAGGATGCGGTCTTGCAGTGGGGCTTGCAGGTCTTTCTGCAATCGGCCAGGGCATCGCCGCAGGAAGTGGTATTTCAGCAACTGCGGAAGATCCAAAGATGCTTGGAAAGGGTATCGTGTTTTCCGTGCTGCCAGAGACCCAGGCTATATACGGCCTTCTTGTAGCAATTCTACTTATGAACTTCTCAGGTCTTTTGGGGGGTAACTTTGAAATCGTCGAGGGGGTTCCCACGGTGGGTCTTGTTGCCATTGGCTGCGGACTTTCAATCGGAATTGCAGGTCTTTCAGCCATTGGCCAGGGCATAGCCGCAAGCGGAGGAGTTGGAGCAACTGCCGCAGACCCGAAAATGTTCGGAAAGGGCATCGTGTTCTCAGTTCTACCCGAGACCCAGGCGATATACGGTTTGCTCGTAGCCATTCTTCTTATGGCCTTCACAGGTATGTTCGCCCAGGACTTTGTTGTCTCAACTGCTGTGGGTCTTATTGCCATTGGCTGCGGCCTTTCAATCGGGCTTGCGGGTCTTTCTGCCATTGGTCAGGGCATTGCAGCAAGCGGAGGTATAGGCGCCACTGCAGAGGACCCGAAGATGTTTGGCAAGGGCATCGTGTTCTCTGTTCTTCCCGAAACACAGGCTATCTACGGCCTCCTGGTAGCCATCCTTTTAATGGCCTTTGGAGGGCTGTTTGTAGGGGATATCGCATCGTTAAACGAGTCAGTTGACCAGGGAATTGGAATCGGTCTTGTTGCCGTGGCCTGCGGTCTTTCAATCGGAATTGCAGGTCTTTCAGCCATTGGCCAGGGCATAGCCGCAAGCGGCGGTGTCGGAGCAACTGCAGAGGACCCAAAGATGTTCGGAAAAAGCATCGTGTTCTCTGTTCTTCCAGAAACTCAGGCCATCTATGGTTTACTCATCGCCATTCTCCTCATGGCCTTCACAGGCATGTTCACAGGAGAATTCACTGCAACAGAGGGCATGGGCCTTGCAGCACTTGGAGCTGGCCTTGCCATTGGAATCTCAGGTCTTTCCGCAATAGGCCAGGGTATCACTGCAAGCGCAGGTATTGGCGCCACTGCAAGAAACCCCCAGGCCTTTGGCAAGAGCATAATTTTCTCAGTTATGTCGGAGACGTTTGCTATCTTTGGTCTGCTTATAGCAATCCTGATTATGTTCGGAATCAAATTGATGGGGGGCTGAGAAAATGGGAGCACTTGAGAACATCACAGAGAGGATCAAAAAGGATGCCAAGAAAAAGGCAACTGAGACAATAAATCAGGCAAAATCTGATGCCAACGATATCCTGCTTTCCGCCCGAAAAACGCTGGATCGCGAGAAAAAGAACGTTGAAATGGAAACTGAAAAGACCATCAAGATCCAGAGAAACAGGGCTATTTCCGAGGGAAAACTTGAGGCAAGAAAGATGATGCTCAATGCAAAGGAGGAGGTTATCAGCAGGGCCTTTGAACTGACAACTGACAAGCTTCGAAATCTCGACACAAGCCAAAAGGAGCAGTACCTGGGTGCTGCAATGAGAGGCGCGGTTAAGGAATTGGGAGGCGATGTCTTCGCTTTGTGCAATGCAAGGGATCAAGCCACAGTTTCCAAAATAGCCTCGGTCGTGGATTCCAGAATCAAGGTTTCTTCAGAGGGTGTGGATTATCTTGGTGGTGTAGTGATAAAGGCAAAGGACGGCTCAGCCCAAATCAATGCAACCTTCGAAGGGGTCCTGGAAAGGAAGAGAAACGATCTTAGAAAAGAGGTAGCAGAGATACTGTTCGGCAGTACGCAAAAGGAAAATACGGAGGAATAGGTTGGGAATCGAGGAAATTATCGAATCTCTGGGGTTGGACAACACCCTGACATTGGTCCTGGTAATCATAGGGGCCTCTGTATTAATCACGATTATCCTTCTTATGAGCTACTTCAATATCCTGGTCACAATTGCGAGTTTTTCATATCCAAATGCTAGGCTTCGCGCCATGGGAAACCCGTATATCAAAAAACGAAGACTAACCGAGCTTCTGGAGATTTCAGGAGCACAGGAGGCTGCCCAGGAGATAATTAAGGAGGGTTACAAACTTCCACCCAACATCGAAAAGATAGGGCTTGCGGAAGCTGAGAGGCAGCTTGAGCTGGCCCAGGTGGAGTTCCTAAAAAAGGTGCTTGCCTCTGATCCCCAGAGCGTAAGGCCCTTTTTGGAGGCTGTCCTGCTCAAATACGACGCCATGCAGATAAAACGTGCACTCAGAGGCAAAAAGAACGGGATATCCCATGAGGAGCTCAGGAAAAAACTCATTCCCGTAAAGGAAGTCAACCAGGAGATCATAGATAACATCCTCGAGGCAAACTCAGTGGAGGAGGTCATAGGAGCTGTAAAACCCACGAAATTCGGAGATACACTGATCAAGACACAGGGAGAGTATAAAAACGATATTGTAGCCCTGGATCTTTCATTGGACCAGCTCTATTCAAAGGAAATGCACCTATCCATTACAAGGGTGGACACTCCGGTTCGGGAGACCATCACAGCCTATGTGGGAAGGCTTGCGGATATCACCAATATCAAACATATCATAAGGTCCAAGGAGCAGGGCCTGGATGTTGCAACAACAGAACGCTTCCTCATGGAAGGTGGAAGGAATCTGGCGCCCTGGAAACTTAAGCAGATGATAGAAACAAAGAGCATATCTGATTTGGTAACTGAACTTGAGGACACTCCCTACCTTGAAATCATGAGGGAAGCAATCCAGGAGTATAATACCACAAAAAGCATCTATTCCCTGGAGCTTGCCTTTGACAGACTGCTGCTTAAAACGGTCTCAGGGATATCAAGCAGTGCATTGATTGCAGCAGGACCTACCATCAAGTTCATTGTAGCCAAGGAATTCGAAATAAGGAATTTGAAGGCGGTTCTTAGGGGACTTTACGAAGGATTTCCTCCCGAAAAAATCATGTCCCTTCTGATAATGGAGGAGGCAATATGAAGATAGCGGTTATAGGGGATAAGGATACCGTAATGGGCTTTGCCCTCACCGGGATAAAGGATTTATACACAGTATCCAATAGAGAGGAGGCCAAAACCGCTTTATCCGAGGTAATGCAGAACCCTGATATGGGAGTTTTGATAATCACGGAACGATACACTCATTCCCTGAGAGATGATATCAAAAGATTAAGGGAGGATGCGCCTTTGTATCCCTTGATAGTGGAGATCCAGGATAAAAAAGGCAGAATCGAACGAGAAGATCCCATACGCGCCCTCATAAAAAGGGCAGTGGGACTTGATATTGAGGCAAGTGAGGTCAAATAAGAATAAATGATTGAACCAAAAGGTGGTGCAAGATATGGACGAAAGTGTAGAAATGGGATCCATCATTAAAATTGCTGGACCCGTGGTGGTTGCAGACAGGATGCGGGGAGCCAAGATGTACGATGTTGTGAGGGTAGGAACGGAGCGGCTCATCGGAGAGATAATCGAGCTTAAGGAGGATACAGTCACTGTACAAGTATACGAGGATACAACAGGAGTGACACCTGCCGAGCCTGTGGAGCGAACAGGCATTCCTCTTTCAGTGGAGCTTGCCCCTGGACTCATGGGTCAGATCTACGACGGTATTCAAAGACCCCTTCCCTTGATCAAGGAACAGACCGGAGATTTCATTGCACGAGGAGTGGAAATTCCCGCTGTGGACCGAAACAAGTCCTGGCATTTTACACCCAAGGTCTCTGTGGGAACCAAGGTTGAGGCAGGTGATGTTCTGGGCATTGTTCCTGAAACACCTGTTGTGGAGCACCGCATCATGGTTCCGTGGGGTTTTGAAGGAGAGATTACGGAGATTGCCAGTGAGGGTGATTACAAGGTCGAGGAGATTGTGGCAACCATCAACACACCTTCAGGTCCAAAAGAAATCCAGATGCTTCAGAAATGGCCGGTTCGAATGGAGCGGCATTTTGTAAAGAAGCTGGA
>CBDVCK010000175.1:0-7924 GCA_965372465.1 uncultured Thermoplasmata archaeon
GTGAGATTTATTCAAATGGGGAAGATGGAATATACGTGCTAGATAGCATAAACAGTGTTTTCAAAAACTGCAGTATCTATGATAATGAAAACGGTATATATCTATTCAATTCTTCCTCTATAACCATACAAAACTCAGACCTTTTTGATAATAGAAAAACCGGCATCTCATTTTTGGATTCCTCTAATAATGTGCTGGATAATCTCGAGATATATTCCAGCGGAAATCATGGAATCTATATGTCAAAAGACCCTATATTCAAAGCCGGTTCTTCATACAATTCTATCAATAACACCGATATATATCAAAATATGTACGGCATTACAATGAGATTTTCTCAGGACAACGATATTAGAAACAGCTACGTCTATTCGAACACCATGGGTATTGTTGGGCAAGAATGTGAAAATACTTACCTGGATGGGAATAACTTGTCATTTAACGAGTATTACGGTATTTCATTTGCTGGTTGCGATAACGGAATAATCACCAATAATGAATTGTATAAGAATTATTACGGTATCTTTCTGCTCGCTCCCTCAAACGGCAATCTTATCCACCACAATACAATAAAGAATCATACCCACTTCGCTTACGGATGGAGTCCTGCAAATCAGTGGGACGACGGCTCGGAAGGCAACTACTGGGGAGATTACGATGGTGTGGATTTGGATTCAAACGGAATCGGGGACGATCCCTATCCAATAAATCCCGCTGGTGTAGACAGATATCCCCTGGTGGATTTTTACAATACCAGATTCAAGATAATAAACTCAAATCCCTCCAATGAATCCACCCTGGTTCCCGTGGATACATCCATGGTTTTCTACCTTTCCGAAAGCGCACTTAGGGAAACCTTTGAAGGCAACATTACGATATCACCATCGATATCCATTCTTTCTTATACGTGGGAGGATTCTGATAAGAAACTCACCTTAACACTGTCAGGAAATTTATCCTCTGGAGAATTTTACACGGTAACGGTAAGGACAAATGCAACTGGAATTTCAGATAGGCACCTTCGATATTCTTTCGTTCTGATATTCTACACAGAGAATCCGCAAGATACCATCCCCCCTCAGGTTACAGAAGTATTTCCTAAAGGATTTGAGGTTCTGACAAATACCAGTTCAATAAACATCACATTTGATGAGGTGATGATCCGAAGTGGGACCGAATCCGCATTCTCAATCTATCCCGATATATCAGGTGAATTTTCCTGGAGCAACAATACCCTTTATTTTCATCCGAAATATGAGTTCAATGATCTGGAAACTTACACGATCACAATCAATGGAAGCAGCGCAAAGGATACCGCAGGCTATACCCTTGATGGTAATTCAAACGGGGCAGCACAAGGTTCTCCCACTGATGATTATTCCTGGTCCTTTGCAACCACACGATACGATATCATTTCGCCTACCATCTATAATACCGGACCAACAGGTAATTTGGTTGATATCAACTCACCAATCAAGATATACTTCAGTGAGCTTATGAACAGAACCTCGGTCGAGGGCGCATTCAGCTTTACCAATGGGACCGCAATCTGGACCTCTGATGATGGAACCTGGGGAAGAAGCGTATACACCATGACCTTCATTCCCTCCCAACCGCTTAATTACAGCCAGGTGTACACTGTCACAATAAAAGGGTCAGCAAGGGATTGGCACAACAACACCCTGGATGGAGATTCAAACGGAACTGCAGAGGGTTCGCCTGATGATGATTATACGTGGAGTTTTAGGACGATATATGATCCCATATTCGGTCTACCCATCATAAATGAGGTTACACCTTCGGGAACTGATGTCGATCTTAGCTCGGAAATCGAGATTAACTTCAGCCACGAGATGAACCAGAGCTCGGTTTTGGAAGCATTCACTATTACCGACGGGATAACTTTATGGGATAAGGATGACGGCACGTTCGTTTGGCAGAATAACAGAACCTTTTTCATTCCCGATTTTTCGCTGGAGTACGGTAAAACCTACACTGTAATGGTGAACATAACCGCCCAAAACATCTTTGGAGAGCAATTGGATGGTAACGCAAACGGGGAAAGGGAAGATCACACAATGGATTCCTATTCCTGGGATTTTATCACGAAAGCTCCAGCAGAGCTTACGCTCTCCTTCGTAAGTGTTGATGGTGCGGATGCAATGGATCAATCCGTAATATGGTATGCAGATTCCGGTGATACAGTTTTGATTGGAGTGAATATATCCAATATAGGATACTTCTCAACAGGCTCGGTTTTCAATCTAAGTCTTTATAATATGAGTGGATTGGGCAAGCCATTGAATATTACCTTTTCATCTTTAGGTCAGAATGAGGATACAGGTTTGGTTACTTTCCTGTGGCCCGCCCCTACAACACTAGGTGATCATTTCGTGGAAATTATTGTGGATTGGGGAGATGAAATCTTTGAGGTAAACGAGGCAAACAACTCCTTCATTCTACATTTTGCAGTGGGACCGGATTATATTCCGGCAAATATCACATTGAATGGAATGGATGCCTCTGATCCTGGCCAGGTATGGTATGTTAATCTCGGTGAACCTGTGGAAATCGGGGTTGAAGCGCAAAATATCGGATTTTCGGGTGTTAACCCAGCCATCACATACACCATTGCATTCTGGAATTCCACGAGTTCGGGGGCATTAATCGGTTCTTCACCTTTTCAACTTATTTCAGATCTTCCCGGTTTGGGAGCCTCCCAATCTTCTGGCAGTCAAATGGCTTACTGGTACGTTCCAAATGTGGTAAACGATTTCTACACTGCAATATTAATCGATTATGACGATACCACAACCGAAATAGATGAAGGCAACAACATCTTTGTTCTGCATCTTGCCTTCTCGCCTGATTATGCTTTAGCAAATGTTCGTGTTAATGGATACAATGCAAGTGATTCAGATTTTTCGTGGAATGCAACATATTCCGAGCCTGTGGGAATTAATGTTAATGCGACAAACCTGGGACCTTCGGGGATAGCAGACATAATCCAATCCAATATTTCCTTTTACAATTCCACTAAAAGGGGAACCCCCCTTGGAGGACCTTTTGCCACACTGGGTTTTTTGGGGCTTTATTCGCAAGAGGACTCGGGTGAGTTTTCTGTGCAGTGGTTTCCACCAAATATCGCTGGAGACTTTTATGTGGCAATAATAGTTGATTCTGATTATACAATTTTGGAGCAAAACGAGGATAACAATCGATTCGTTCTGCATTTCAGAATCGGACCCGATATCGTACCTTCAAAAGTGATTGTAAATGGAGCGCGGATTACATCCTCCCCGTCACTGCCAATTTATGCGGGTCCAGGAGAAAATGTTTCAATTGAAGTGAATGTAACAAATTTCGGTTTTTCGGGAACAGGCACGGATTTTTTTCTCGCTCTTTTCAATGGCTCCAGAAACGGAGAAATGCTCGACCTACCGTATTTCAACCTTTCTATTTCAGCTTTGGAACCATATGATTATCCAGGTTATGATTCAGGTTCGATATACGCTTTTTGGAATGTTCCATTGGAATCCGGACTGTACTATGTCATAATTCACTCGGATATATCACAGCTTTCCCGTGAGAGCAATGAGGGGAACAACAGATGGATTCTTACGTTTGCAGTAGCACCAGACCTTGTTCCTAATAACATAACAGTTGATGGATTCCCCATATCCTCCTATCCCAATGATATCATCACTATCTTGCCCGGGCAGGGTATTACAATCGGGGCAAATGCTTCCAATATCGGGGATTCGAGTACTGGAACACTCCAATTCAGTATAGCGTTCTACAATTCCACATCCTCAGGACAGAACCTTGATCCTCATTTTGCATATCAAAGTTCACTGGGTCCTTTGAATAAAAACGGATTTACTTCAGATATGTATGCTGTGTGGAATGCACCATATCCAAATGGGCCTACTGATTACTATATCAACATATCTGTAGACAGCAATTTCAGTGTTCCAGAGATTGAAGAGAACAACAATTTCTACATCCTCCATATAAAGGTTGATGCACCTGATCTTTCCCCTGATAAGATCATAATCGAGGCACTTGGAGGGGGAGGGATATACATATATGAGGACCCCTTTGCATCGAACTTTGTTTCAGAAGAGATATTCCTACCTTCCAATTCAGACATTCAAATCACATTCGATGTGATCAATTTCGGAGGAATGAGTCAATCACAGGGAACCAACGTTTCGTTTTACAATACGAGTTCACTCTTTGGCCCTCAGAATGCCACACCATTTTTTGAATCCGCATCATCACTTGTGAAGTTGGATGGCAGAACATCCCCCACCTCAGATCAGACCTGGGAATTGGGGCAAACGATTGTCACTTTATGGACAAATCCTGGTGTGTACGGTGTGTGGTATATCAATATTACAATAGATCCTGGTAACAATACAACTGAATTCAGTGAAACCAACAACACGTTTACAATATTATTGAACATTACCAATTTTCCCATAACCACCATTATCGCCTCTGAACCCTCTTATTCAGGTTTTGCACTCTTTGTAAATTCCACTACAAACCTAAATTTCACGGTGGGTGGTGAGAATCCGCCATTCTATACCTGGTATAGGATTTTAAACCTAACAAATGGCTCTGCAGCAAGGGACTGGACCAATCACACCCTGGAAGGGACCAACTTCACAATGATATGGGGTGAAGGCACTTTCAGAATCGATTACAACAGCACAGATTTCACTGGGAAGGAGGAGCTTGCGAAATCTCGAATCATAATCGTGGATGATAGCCCACCTGGGACTAACATTACTTTAGGTGAGCCATATTATTCTGCTTCCCCTCTGGATATTCTCAATATCACTTCTGCTACTCCAATGGCTCTTTATGCAATTGATTTACCACCAGGGATAAGTTCTTCTCCTTCTATTCAAAATGCTTCGGGAGTGAAGATCCTCTATTATAAGATTCAGAATATAAGCAGCGGTAATAACATGACCGCATGGATTGCGGCAACAGATGGTATCCCTTTCTATTTAGATGATCCAATCTTTGTTGATGGTTTCTACGGAATATGGTTTTTCAGTACTGATAACCTCGGTCAAAACGAGACCTTGAATTACAAAGAGATTTATCTGGATAACACGAATCCTGTGACATCAATGGCCGTGGGTGACCCAAAATACCCGCATCCTTTAGATGACTGGTACGTGAGCTCACCTACCCTTTTTACTATAAGCTCGGATGATGGATTAGGAGCCGGGGTGAACTTGTCCACAATTCAATATAGGATATCATTTGTGGATGGCGGGATTTCATCCTCTTGGTTTACGGGTACTGCTTTTGATATATTATCTTCCTATATGCAAGGATTGGGCAACTATACCATCGAGTACAGGAGCATGGACTATCTCGGTAATTCGGAAGAGATAGGTGTTCTTCGCGTTTATGTGGATGATACTGCACCAATTGTGCAATTAAGCCTGGGAGAACCAAAATACAGGGAGTTTTCTTCGGATTCCCATAACATTTCCCGGTTAACCTCGATAAACATAACAGCCGATGATGGTTCGGGGTGCGGTGTTTTATCAATAGAATTTAGGGTTTCTAGTATAACCTACGACAGCGGGTGGATCAATTACACAGGGGATTTCAACGTCTCGGGTTTAAGTGATGGTCTTTATAAGATATGGGTTAGGGGAACCGATATGTTGGGAAACCTGGCTGAAAAAAATATAGAGGTGTTCTTGGATAATCAAGCCCCTGTTTCGCAAATGAATCTTGGAGAGCCGAAATATCGGGGCAATAGCTCCCATTCCTGGAACATAACCTCCTTTACATCATTATCTTTGGATACCCACGAAAACGGATCCGGCCTGGCCATTATTGAATACAGGGTCACAAATACTACCTATGATTCTGGCTGGCAGTTATATTATGGAGAGTATTATCTTCCTATTTCATTTGAAGATGGTTATTATACTATCTATTATAGGGCAATTGATAATTTGGGTAATATGGAAAACGAAAAGACCATTGGACTAACTCTTGATAATCTCGGTCCTGCAAGTGACATTTCTATATTTGGTGCTACTTATCGAGAAAACGAAAATGACAGATGGAATGTGAGCAGAACAAGTACATTCATAAAAGAAGCAGATGATGTCGGAAGCGGAACATCCCAAATATGGCACAGGATATTTGGAAATGACACAGGTTTTTATTATACTGGATGGGTGTCTTTGAACCCCTTTGATCTTGACCTTCAAGATGGCAACTATACAATCGAATACTATGCTCTGGACAACCTTTTCAATGAAGGTCTGGCAGGTTATCTTTACCTCTATTTGGATTCAGAAGCTCCGGAATCTTTCTTAACCATTGGAGAGCCAAAATACCGTCTGAGAATCACGGATCACTGGACAGTATCAAAGAATTCATATTTTACATTGGATGCAACCGACGGCTTTGGTAGTGGGATAAAAGGTGTTTATTACTCAATATTAAATGATACAGGTGATCTGGTTGTCAACTCAGAACTATATTCCCTGCCCTTCAACCTTTCGGATTTGGGAGGAGACGGTCAATATACGATACATTACTGGTCAATAGATAATCTCAACAATAGCGGAGAAATAAAAGAGGTTAAAGTCGAATTGGATTGCATTTCACCCGCGATAATCTATTGTTCACCAATTGGCTCGGGTAATTCTGTGGATTCTCATATCCAGGTGATTTTCAGTGAGGTTGTGAATCATGAATCAGTAAAATATGGATTCAGTTATACAGATGGTATCCAGGTATGGGACTTTCGGCATGGTTTTTTCAATTGGAACCAAAGGGTTATGACCTACTATCCTTACGAGAATCTTGCCTATGGGACCTCATATACCGTTACTATAAATACAAGCGCAAGAGATAATGTAAACAACAGACTGGATGGAAACCAAAACGGTATTTTTGAAGGTGCTAGTGATATTTATTCCTGGAGTTTTAATACCATGGATGAACCTGATAGCACACCACCCACAATAATGAATGTTTCTCCGTATGACAATGCACAGGTTGTGGAACCGGATGATGAGATCATAATAGAATTCAGCGAGAGCATGAACGAACTCAGTGTCGAGAATGCGTTCAGTTACACGAACGGTTTCAGGATATTTGATTCTGATGACGGTGTCTTTACATGGGAGGGAAATACCATGACATTCACACCCAGGGCACCTTTTGATATGGAAACCGAGTATTCCATTACAATCTCAAATATCGCAAGTGATATCTCGGGTAATGGTATAACAGCAAGTTTTACCTGGCAATTCAAAACCCGGGGTGATATCGTGCCACCTGAGGTGATGAATTATTCGCCTTCCGGTGTGGGCATTTCAATAGATACCGAAATCTTCGTATCCTTTAACGAACCCGTGAATACAACTTCAGTAGAATCCGCGTTTATCATCATTCCCTATGTAAATGGTAGTTTTTCTTGGATAAATAATACTTGCGTATTTACCCCCATTTCAAACCTGGAATACAGCCTCGATTATTTTGTTATCATTGGAATAGAGGCTAAGGATATTGTAGGGAATAATATTGGATTCCCATTCCAGTTCAACTTTACGACCCAGCCTGATACCTTTTCTCCCGCAATCATTTCTCATTTCCCCATTGGTTCCGAGGTGGAATTAAACACCGTCATTACCATCACATTTAACGAAGCCATGGATCAAGCCTCGGTGGAGGGGGCCTTTTCTATGACACCGCTGGTTGCAGGAACCTTATCCTGGCAGAGAAATACCTTCATATTCACACCCCAAAGTCTCAATGCAAACACAAATTATACAATTACGATATCAGAGTCGGCTTTCGATCTGGTAGGAAACTTCATGCAATCTTTCTATCAATTCTCCTTTACCACCAAAGTGGATCCATATCCACC
>CBDVCK010000176.1:0-7922 GCA_965372465.1 uncultured Thermoplasmata archaeon
ATGGACGCTTCGATGATGCCTATGGAGCCATTCTCGTTGCCAATGCAGCTTTAGCAAAGCAGCAGGCAGCAACGCTAATGCTTATCGGGAATGGAGTATATCTTGCAATGAAGGATCAGGAGCCCTCAGATATATTTCTTCCGAGCAATTTACCTGAGATATCCGATTTTATTGAACTTGGAGGGCGTATACTTGTACATCGTGATTCCATGGAAAAGAGAGGTGTGGCGCGAGATGAATTGCTCGAAGATATAGAAATAATAGAAGATAATAGAATCGTAATTGAGATTGAGAACCATAATAACTCACTGACGTTCTAGAGGAGTAGCCATGAGTGATGTTGCTTTAGTGGATGCAAGGGGGTTAAAATGCCCTAAACCCTTGACCGAGACGAGGAAAAAGTTGAACAAAATGAACCAGGGGGAAATCGTGGAAGTCCTCTTCGACCATGAGATTTCCTATAATGAACTCCCAAAAGCAATGGCGGAATCCGGAAATACCGTGGTGAGTTTGATAGAACTACCTGATAAAGGATGGAAGATAACTATAAAAAAGACGGAAGGATAGTGATGAAGGATAAAGCAACTCTCATCTGCTCAACCGATGAATTTGAGAAGGTATATGCACTTTTTAATATCGCCAACGGTTGTGCCTCCTTTGGAATGGATGTGGCAATATTCTTTACTTTTAATGGACTGAATCTACTGAAAAAAGATGAGAATGAAGCTTCTAGTTTCCTCAGGGAGGGATTTTTTGGTGCTGATAAAGAAAAAATGATCGAGCAGATAAAAGGCAAGGGAATCACCTCACTAAAAGAGCAATTCAAAGATGTTCGGGAGCTGGGAACGAAGTTTATCGCATGTGATATGTCCATGGAAATGATGGGGATTACCAAGGATGATCTGATCCCAGATGTAGAGATCGGCGGGATAGGAACCTATGTCAGCGAGGCCAAAAGTTCAAGTATCAATCTTTTTATCTGAAATCGAAAAACAAGATTTAAATGAAATTTAGGAGGTTGGAAAATGAGTGAGTTCGCAGTAATAATAACCCATGCACCGTATGGACAAGAAAAACCTTTCACAGCCTTAAGATTTGTCCAAGCATCTTTTCAGCATAAAGTAAATATTTTTCTGGTTGAGGACGGTGTTTTTGTGGCAAAGAAAGGCCAGCAGGCGGATTTAAGGGTAGAAGATATGTTGAAAGACGCCATAAAATCCGGTGTAAATGTCAAAATATGCGGGTCATGTGCAAAGGCGAGAGGGTTAATGCAAGAAGAAATCGTAGAGGGCGCTGAGATTGGGACAATGGATGATTTGGTGAAGTGGGTCGATGGCAGTGATAAAGTTCTTATGTTCTAGTACAGGGATAAGGTTTATATTCTAAAGCCCTAACACTTTTTTGACCTGCGCAACTGTTGGCTTCCCTTCGATGGCTATCTTTCCATCGATTACAATAGTGGGTATTACCTTAATACCGTACTCTTTAGCTTTCTCAATACAGCCACATTCGCACTCCTTGCTTAGATTGCGCTCGGTTATTGTACAATCATCACATTTTGCTTCTTTTACTATTTGCATGGTTTCTTCACACAGATAGCATCCAGCAGTGAACACTTCTATGTTTTTTCCTTTGGTTTGACACATCATATGACCTCCAATGATATACATAGTAAAGTAGATATACCTTTTATAGTATTTATATTGTCAAGAGTAAAAAAATATACCAACTATAGAGGGATATAGTGACCAACCAGAAAGTAACTAATATATGCATCTGTCCTCTCGGCAGTTTAATCGATCTTATCAGCAAGAAGTGGGCTCTATTGGTTATCAACACAATTGGGAATCATGACAAATTGAGATACAACCAAATAATGAAGCATCTAAATGGGATAAATCCCAGATCACTGTCGGATAGGTTAAAGGAACTTGAGAGTGCGGGTTTAATAAATAAAGAAATATTTGCGGAAGTTCCACCAAGATCCGAATATACCCTAACAATAGATGGGCGAGAACTGAGAAAAGCGATAATACCCTTGATGAATTGGGTAAACACTCGCAATCTAAAATTTGAAGGAGCGGTAACACCTTGCGACGTTGCTTACGAAAAAGAAAGCAATAAGTGAACTTAATGACAATTTTCTTTTTTCTGCTGAAAAACCACCTCAAGTTGGTGTAAAACATGGTGATAACCATGTTATGTTTATATAAAATGATGACCAAGTATATACCATATCAGGTAGGGCTCTGAAAAAAAACCCTTGCTTGGTCAGTGCTTGATAGTAAATCTACTAGCGTAGGCTATATCAATTGAGAATGATCAAGAAATCAGTTATTGAATGAATGGGTTTGAATGATGAAGGAAGACAAAAAAATGACTTGGAAGGAATGCCCGCAGAAAAAATCCAATCTTACTCTTTATTTAATAATATTATTACTGCTGATCTGCTCCCGCTTCTTCGACTTATACACCACTTATCTGGCAACTCCTGATCTTACAAAGGAATCCAATTTAATGGTGATATATCTGGGACTTGGGTGGTTCAAATTGATATTCATGAACATTTTAATTATTGTGATCTTCTTTCTACTGTTCAGATTCTCATGGCCCAGGCTTACCAGAAGAGGTCAAGACAAACTAAAGGCCAATAACCCCACGTTCAAAGAAAAGAAAAAACTCACTAAGCACAGGAACATTTCCCATGAAATCGGCATCACCCTGCCAATATATGTTATTATAACAGGATATTTTCAGGGAATTGTTAATATAATGATTCATTTGAATTTGATAATTGTCTCCTTCTCAATTTTATTATATCTATATCCCATAATAATCGGGGGCATTTTTGGATATATCAGCCTTTACTTATCAAAGAAATTTCTTTATTTAGGGCATCCGTGGTTTCCCAAGAAAGCTCATAAAATAATGATGCCGAGGATTACTGTGGAGAACGAAGCTGAAACACAAAGCCCCCAATCCCCAGTTGAAACCTCTTTCCTGAGCCCAGCGCAATCCTTATATTCTCACCAATAATATGTATTGTCCGGTTGGGATTAAAGGATGAAGAGTAAAATAAACCGATGTCCCTGGTGCGAAGGCACTGAATTGTACATAAAATATCATGACAAGGAATGGGGAGTTCCGGTTCATGATGATAAAAAGCATTTTGAATTTTTAACTCTGGAATCTGCTCAAGCGGGATTGAGCTGGCTCACTGTCCTGAGAAAACGAGAGAACTATAGAAAGGTATTTGATGGATTCGATCCCAAAAAAGTTGCTGGATATAACAAGAGAAAAATTGAGAACCTGCTGAAAAACCCTGGGATCATTAGAAATCGAAGAAAAATCGAAGCCTCAGTCAATAATGCTATTAAGTTTCTGGAAATTCAGGATGGATATGGCAGTTTCGATAAATATATCTGGGAATTTACCGATTTCAAACCGAAAATTAATTCCTGGAAAAAAATATCACAGATTCCCGCAACAACCAAATTATCTGATAAAATCAGTCTGGACCTTAAAAAAAGGGGTTTCAAATTCGTGGGATCCACTATTATCTATGCACATATTCAGGCAATCGGGTTAGTAAATGACCATATCGTGAGTTGTTTCAGGTATAAAGAATTGAGATGAAAAAGACAGTTCGAGTTAACTTCTCTGTGTATAAACAAAATGATGAGGTATGAAATATGAAGGGAATAATCTGTTATTACTCGGGATCTGGAAATACGAAACTGGCGATTCAATATATTGCGAAAAAAATGAACAATGTAGAATTCGATCTTTTCAATATCGTTAAGGATGGTACGCCAAATCTAGATGAATATGAAATTGTGGGATTCGCTACCTTTTCTGATTTCTGGGGACCGCCTATTTTAATGCAGAATTTCATTGAAGGCCTACCTACTCAGACAAAGAAACCTGTATTTCTATTTGCCACCTATGGCTTTACCCCAGGGAGATTGCTTAAAACCTTTAATAAATGGGTTTCTGCAAAGGGATTCTTGGTTGTTGCAGGACATGCTCTACATACCCCTGAAAACTTTCCACCCATGGTTGCTCCTGGAAGAGGTTTTGAGAATTCCCCAAATGAAAAGGAATTGAATAATTTTAAGAACTTCATTTCCGAACTGGACACAATTGCAGCCAATATAAGGAATGGAAAGGAAATTAAAAAAGGCAAAATAAAAGTCGGATTTTTATTTCACATCATACCCGCATTTGGCCGTGATAAAGCCAAAAAGAACATGGGAGACAAATTTATAGATGAAGAGCTTTGCAATGAATGCGGTATCTGCGAGAAGGTATGTCCATATTCGGCTGTAACACTTGATCCCCTTCCCAAATTCGACATGAACAAATGCTACGGGTGCTGGGGTTGTTTTAACAAATGCCCTGAGAAAGCAATTTATACAAAGAAGTTCCGGGGCAAGGGTCATTATCCCAAACCTAATAATCAATTGAGAGAGAAATTGAGAGTCTAGAATGCTGGGCAAATGGAGTTGGGGGCACAATACTTTTATTACCATCAATAAGATTAATAATATATCCTGACCTTGTAGATATATTAGGAAGCCTAAAATGTCAAACCCCGAAGAAATTTATCCAAATATTATAAAGAACCTCCCCGAAGCAGACATCGCGTTTGATGGTGTCAGGGGATGGCTTTTACAGGGCAAGGACCAGCAGCTGGTTTTTTTCGATATCGAGCCAATCGGCAAAATCGCAGAACACTCCCACGGGGCACAATGGGGTATGGTTGTTGAAGGAGAGATGGACCTTACTATCGGTGGAGTGACCAAGACCTGTAAAAGAGGAGATTCCTACTTTATTCCCGAAGGCGTATTACATTCTGCTGTGTTCAAAAAAAGAACCTGGGCGCTGGATTTCTTTGCTGATAGGGAGAGGTATAAAGTTAAAGAATGAATCAAACCCCCTCAAATTGTTTTATAATTTATAATTTTTTTTGAATGAGTTCAAATAATTAATTAAGGAATATTATATATAATATAAATCACTAGTACCAACATGCCAATCATAGTAAGAGAGCCTCAATGGTAACAATGAAAGGTAATAAAACTATTAGGGCATATGGAAGTTTGTTGTGTGTAGGGAAGGTGGATATATGAAAGTTTTCAAAAGTAGACCAACTGTCGAAGGTGCAGGTGTGAATTTAAAGCGTGTTTTCGGATACAACGAGGTTTCGCAGTTCGATCCTTTTTTGCTTCTTGATCATTTCGGTTCCGACAATCCAGCTGATTATCTTGCAGGATTTCCCTGGCATCCGCATCGCGGCATCGAAACAGTCACATATATGATCGAAGGTGAAGTCGAGCACGGGGACAGTATAGGAAATCAAGGTGTCATCAAATCAGGGGATGTTCAATGGATGACGGCAGGTGGCGGTATCATACATCAGGAGATGCCTAAGAGGTATGATGGTTTCATGATGGGTTTTCAGTTATGGGTGAATCTACCGGCTTCGTCTAAGATGATGGGGCCCAGATATCGGGATGTTAATTCAGAAACAATTCCCAAAGTTACCGTGGAGCCAGGGGTCAAGGCAAAAATAATTAGCGGAGAGATTGCAAATACCAAAGGTCCAGTCCAGGATCTTGTTATCGACACCGAATATTTCGATTTCACAATCGAACCTGATAATACCTTCATTCACAAGATAAAAAACGGGTACAATGCATTCTGCTATGTATTTGAAGGTTCGGGAGCTTTTCAAGGAAAAAAAATCGCAAGTGAGCAAGTGGTTCTTTTTGAAGGGATTAATGCAATAGAGGTTAAAACCGATAAAACTCTACGATATCTGTTCGTCTCGGGAAAACCATTGAGCGAGCCTGTGGCCTGGCGGGGCCCCATTGTGATGAACACTCAGGATGAGCTGGTATTGGCTTTTCGTGAGTACCATAACGGTTCCTTTATAAAGTGAGCTGGTCAAGGAAAAAGCCGTGAGGTAAAATTATCATAATTATATTGAACTTTCAAATTAATCTCCATCTATCTAAGTGAATAAAGTGTATACACTATTGCACTAAACGAAATTCTGCTGTACCTGTTTGTGATAAAGGAAAAAAGTATAATAACAGGGAATGATTCAGTAGAGAGTTGCTTATTGGTTGGTTGAAATGGTACAGAGTAAAAATTATACCTCTAATCCCGCTTTAGCAGGATTATTAATTATAGGTGGCATTGTCCTAATTATCGGAGTACTGTCATATATTCTAGAACTCGATATTTTAATATATTATGTTAATGGGATAAGAATTAGACTTCTGGTCCTGATATTTTTTATTATTGTCCTTATGAGTGGGCAATTGGTCTATTATGATGCCAAAAAAATTGATGCCGGGTATGCATCTCCCGAACAAAAGACGTGGAGATCCATGACTTGGACTCCTGGCAGTTGGGGGGTTCTTGTCTTCTTTCTCTGGATAATATTGTTCCCGGTTTATCTTAGCAAGCGAGAGGAAATTTACTGGCAAAATATCACTGTTGGATATTCCACATTGAAAGCCATTGAACGTGATATTAACATTCAAACACGTAAGCAGCCACCTAAACCAGTTGCCAAAAAGAAGAAATATAGTGATAATGTTGGTATATGCCCAAGTTGTGAAACTCCCTATCCCATTAGGGCGCTTGAGCGTTCTAAATACTGTAATAGATGCGGTGAATTGCTTGTCGATGATGAATAAAAAGGGACTGTGTGCACAATGGATGTAAAAGAAGCAATCGAAAAAAGAAGAGCGTATCGATCATTGGAGCCAATTGAAATCACCGAGGACTTGATCAATGAACTTGCCAGAGCTGCCCAGCTCGCTCCATCATGTTTTAATAAACAGCCCTCAAGATTCGTATTTGTATATGATAAGGAAATGCTGGTTAAAATGAGAGAGGCTTTATCCAAAGGTAATGTCTGGGTCCATGCTGCATCCTTGATTATCGCTGTTTTCGGAAAAAAAGAGGATGACTGCGATGTGAAGGGAAGGGAATATTATCTATTCGATATAGGAATGGCCTGTGGATTCATTCAATTGAGGGCTACGGAATTGGGTCTGGTTGCCCATCCAATTGCCGGGTTTTCTGAAGATAAGGTGAAGGAGATACTAGGGATCCCAGACGAGATGAAGGTTATCACGTTGATCAATGTCGGGAAGAAGTCGGATACAATTTCCGAGGTTCTTTCTGAAAAACAGGTTACGTCGGAGAAGGAAAGGCCAGAGAGGAAGCCCATTGAGAAATTTGTGTTTAGGAATCGGTATGGATAGGGGCTGGAGATCAACATGAACTTTCATCATAAACATATCCATCCTGGAAGGCCAAGTAGTATTTTTTTCACCTCAGATCAGGTTCTTGATATCCTTGAAATCAAGGAAGGAAATACCATTCTGGATGCTGGCTGTGGGGACGGCTTTATTTCCATTGCAGCTTCAAGGCTGGTGGGTGATACTGGAAAGGTTTTTGCCGTTGATGTAGATGTACGTTCAATTGAAATGTTAAATCAAGGAATAGAACAAAATAATATCGGGAATATGGAGGCAATAAGAGCTGATCTATCAAAGACAATACCCATCGAGAATAATATAATCGATATCTGTATAATGGTAAATGTTTTCCATGGAATATTTGAAAATAATGAGGTTGAATCGGTAATAAAAGAGATAAAAAGAGTGGGGAAGACAGGTGGAACATTTGCAATTATTGAATTTAAGAAGGTGGAAAGTTACCCGGGCCCCCCCAAATCAATTAGACTCGATCCGGAACTGGTGGAATCAATTTTAAAAGAGTATGATTTTGAGAGAGAAGATTATGTTGAGATCGGTAAATATCATTATGGATTGTTATTTAGAAATTCATGAAAGCAGCCATCTCGTCAAATTCGAAAGAAAAACATCGTTTGATTTGTC
>CBDVCK010000177.1:0-7882 GCA_965372465.1 uncultured Thermoplasmata archaeon
TTCATTGTTGTAAAGCTGTCGTGAGTCATATGATTGATCGGAGGCAAGGCAAAATAGTCAATATTTCCTCGATAGCTGGATTAAGGGGTACGGGCTCTGTAGCCTATGTTGCCTCTAAATCAGGAATAATAGGAATAAATTCACTACTGGATGGGGGTATCAACAGAAACTCCGTAACCACTGTAATTGGTGCGGCAGGTTCAGGTAAAACCACCATTGCAACCCAATTTTTAAGAAGAGGTCTTGAAACCGGATACGACGGGCTTTTCATTTCTTTGGATGAAAACAAGGAACAGCTCATGACAGAGGCCAAGGAGATGGGATGGTATAATATCCAGGAATATATAGATGCCGAATCCCTGATTTTTATCGATGCCAATGGAAAGAATTTCGCTGAGTTCGTTAGAGAAGAAATGCCCAATTTCGTTGCAGAATGGGCGGGTAGTAATACAAGGATTGTAATCGACCCTTTAACTCCGATTATATGGGCAAATGATGACAGATACACCCAAAGAGAGCTTCTTATGCAGCTTTTCAAGGAGATAAAGAAGATAGGCACCTCGATTTGCACTTTGGAGGAGCATGGACTTACCGGAGATCTGTCAGGACAGGAAACGTTCATACCGATGTACCTTGCAGATTCAGTTGTGCATTTGAAATTCGTAAGATCCAATGGAACAACTCAAAGGGAATTACAAATATTGAAGTGCAGAAACAGCAAACACAGTAATCGATCTCATTATTTCAGGATAATCAGGGGATTTGGAACCATCATACAGAGCAATCCCGATAGCAGGGGAAAAGGTAAAAAGGCAACGAGAAACATACCAAAGATTTTAAAGGCCAACCTTGAAGACAGATTGGGAGGAATCCCAAAGGCTGCAAAGGATAGAATTGAAAAATCATTGTCCCGTTTGACCGATAAGGATTTCGAAAATATTGATATCTCCTATTTGGTTGAAGGTATCTTAGAGGACTATTCCGACGAGGAACTTACATGACAAGGCTCATCTATCGGGGTATATGTATGATGACGATGATCCTCTTACATAAATCATCTAAAGAAGTAATAGCCAGGAGTCGATGATTTATATGAAAAGGATGGTTACCGAGCTTGATAAATTACTGACTTCCGAAAAGACCCTATTAAAAGATGATCTCAGAATCAAAAAGAGATCTCCGCTTATGAACACATCACGCTGCATGATATTCGAATATCTGTGTCACCAGCCGTGCAGCACGGTTTCGGGTATCTCAAAAGGGCTTTTGATTCCGGAGTCCAGCACTAGATGGCATTTAGATAAACTCGTATTCGAAAGATACGTTACAGTTTGGGAGAATGGAAGCACAGTTTTTTTTCCCTCGAGCATGATCAATCCCGACCATATAATTGTCTTCAGATTGTTGGCATTGGGAAAGAGTAATGCAATTTTAGAATCCATAAGATCAAGAGAAGGTGTATACCAGAGCCAGCTTTCAAAAGAGCTCGATTTGAATATAAGGACTGTAATGAAGTATCTCTCTGATCTTGAGTATTTTGGAGTAATCAGATGTACAAATGACGGAATATTCAAGCGTTATTATATGACAGATTTGATTGATGAACTTAAGGTGTATTATAGAAGAAACTCTAAGATTTTTAAGGGTCATATTATCAAAAAGACAAGGGAGGATGGCCTTCGGCCGAGAATTCTTTTGTCAAGACCAGATCTTTTAAGGCTCAAATTACTGGTTGGAGCGGGATATAAGGTTCTGGATATTCCTTTGATTCCCTTCTGTGGCGAGCCATTCGGATTGGAGAATATGAGGAGAAAAAGACATAGACAAAAAAGATCTCTTATCTCAATTTCTTGAGTTTATTTTTTATTAACTTTATTCAGATTGAAGTTTTAACTTATTATCAGAATGACTATTGTAAATTTCGTACAGATTATGGGATTTTTACTACATAAGTAGTTTAAATATTTAATCAAATAGATAAAGTGGATAATAAGGAAAATAGTTATATTAAGGCGTTGGTGATTTTGAGCAAGAAGAAGAAGACTTTGCACAAATGCCCTGTATGCGAAAAAAGCATACGGACCGGTTCCAAAAGTTGTTCTCACTGCGGTGCAAAGATTAAAAAAGAGCCTAAAAAGGCAACTGCCGATTCGAAGGAAAAAGCCGACGGTAAGGATAAGAAAGATAAGATTTTTAAGGAATTTGTCCAACGCTACAAAAAAATAGAAGGTATTGCAGAGGACAAAAAATCAAAAAAGAAGATAGAGCAGTCCGAAAAAGAGGACCCATTCGATTTTGATGTAAAAGATTTGGACACCATTAACCAGGAAGATGAGGGTTGGAGTTTTACTTTAAAACCGCTTTCGGATGAGAAAAAAACAAGTAAGATTTCTATAAGGGATTTTGGTGAGGATAATAAAATTGCTGAATCTTCCGATGAGGCTGAAGTATCCCTAGAGTCAGAGGAATCAGAAGAATCCGAGGAAGAATTTGAGTGCCCTGATTGCGGACATACTGTGGGAGTACAGGATTCAACTTGTCCAAATTGCGGGATAGAATTTATGGATGATGAGGATATCGAGGAAGAACCATATAAAACATTATCCGATGAAGTGGAGGATATCTTGGAGCTAGCTTCCCCAAAATCGAAAATAGAATCTGATCAGGTATACGATTGTCCTTCATGTGGAGCCTCTGTGGATTCCAAGGATACAAAATGCCCCATTTGCAAGGAAGAGTTTTCAGATTATGATGAATTGCCTGATAAAATCCTACAACTAAAAGAAGAGGAAATAGAGGAATCAATCCAGAATGGCGAAGAGGAATATGAAATAGAAGAAGTGGAAGAATTCGAGTGTCCTGTGTGTAATGCTGTTGTGAGTGAGACGGATATCAAATGTCCTTCCTGCGGTGCAGAATTTTCAGAAGCAGAAGAGCTTCCCGATAGTTTAATTGAAGAGTCCATTGACGAGTTGGACAAATTTATAGAGGAAACCTCCACGAAACTTGTTCAAGGTAAAATGGCAGACGAGGAATATACAACCTATAAGGGAACAACCAGGGAAGTAGGAGAACTGAAAAAGGTTACATCAGAACCCGAATTTAGGGATTCATTCGAGAATCAAGAAATGCAAATCGACCTGTTAATGGAGGAGCTGCAATATCTAGAAGAAACGGAAAAAGACATGGAGAGAATAGCAAATTTTTACGAGCTGCAAATATGTCCTTTATGCAGCACAGGATTTAAAATCGGTGAGAAGTTCTGTTCTGAATGCGGCATGATATTGTCCATTGGTTCTATGGTGAATAAGGAGCTGCTTGTGGAATTTATTCAAAGCATACAAGATATCATGAAAGAGTGGCACACAAAATTGGATAAAGCAAAAATCCGAGATAGAATGCGGCATATGGACAATGAGATTTCAATCAACATCATGGATGAGGAGCTTTGGTTTGAAAGAGGACTTCTGCTGTTGGAATTGGAATCATATACGAAAGTAATCAGGTCCTTTGACACTGTAATCAGGCTCAACCCAGATCATAAAAAGGTCTGGATTGCAAAGGCTTATGTCCTGGGTAAACTCAATAAATTAGAAGAAGCCTCTAAATGTTACAAGAGGGCTTTTGGGATTCTGGTGCCTGATTACCCCAAGGAGCCTGAGGTGGAAGAGGAGTTCGAAAGAAGACCACAGGCCCCTAAGAAAGTAAGTCCCGAGCTGGGTTTGACAAATGGTGTAAAACAAAGAAGAATTGGTTTAACAAACGGCCTCAAAGGTGGCAAAACCAATGGATTGAGGGTATCCAGGCGAGGAATGACCAATGGTCTTACAAACGGTTTGACCAACGGTATCAAGAGAGGTAGGCGAGGAATGACCAATGGTCTCACAAACGGTTTGACCAACGGTCTTACCAATGGCCTTAAACGAGCCAAGTTAGGTATTACGAACGGAATAACAAACGGAATTACCAATGGCCTTACAAACGGCCTTCGGACGCTTCGAGCAGGTATTACCAATGGCCTCACCAACGGCAACGGTATCACCAATGGTCTTGGAGGCAGACAAGCATTATTGGAAGGAAAAAGCACCAAAGGACGGTTAGTTCTGGTTTCACTGATCGTATTTCTCTTGATTTTAACACCATACATCGTCTTTTTAGTAACCGACATTCCAGATACAATTAAAATCGACGGCAGATTCGGAGATTGGAATGGAATCGCAACCGTCTCCGATATCACTGAAGCAGCACCCTTCAATACCAATGTTGACATAATCGATTATCGTGTTGATGATGAGGTTATGGAGTTATCCTTCTATCTAGAGGTGGAAGGGGACATGTTGGCAGGTGAGCCCGGTGGAGAGAGGTATGTCGACACGGCATTTATTTTCATTGATACGGATCAAGATCCGGATTCTGGATATTATATCAAGGGCATTGGTGCAGATTATATGGCCGAGATATATGGATGGGATGGTGAGGTCCTTGGCAAAGCACTTTATCAATATACTGCCGTTACGCAGGACTGGAACTTCTGGGGAAGAGGAGGTAGTATTTCGGTTGCGGTTAGCGGTTCCAAACTTGAGGCACAGCTTCCTCTCAGTGCAATGTATCTTGACAGCAAGGACAAAGTGGATGTTCTTTTTTATATGCAGAGCTGGGATGGTTTCGATGATTATTCTGATACTGTAATCGGGAGTGAAAAAGGCGTTCTATGCGTAAAACAGCAAGGTGTTGCAGATGGTGTTATTTCTGGTAACGATAACAGGCTACTGAGATTGGAGCTTACAGCCCTAAATGCTGATATATCTGTTTCCGAGATTATTGCAGAGAGAATTGGTATGGGACTTGATAGCGATATCGGGAGAATAAGCCTTGAGGACGAAAGTCAGAATCCAGTTGCAACTGGAACGTTAAACAACTATAATGTTTCATTCAGACCCGAGTTATCCCTATCAGAGGGGGATACAATCAATTTATATGTTGTTGTTGAAGTTACAAGCAGTGCCATTGTTGAAAACAGCATAGGATTCAGAATCGCAAACAATCATGATGTGGAAACTGATAGTGGAACAGTCTCGCTGAGTCACGTAAAACCTGATGATGGGTACTATGAATGCAGCTATCTACTCAATGCACCCTCCAATGTGACCATCGACGGTGCCTTTGCGGATTGGGTGGGTAAACTTTTTTACAACGACACCATCCAGGATGTGGGTCGGGCAAATATAGATATACAGAGATATGGTGTTTCGAATACCGAGGATGGGCCTGCGTTCTACCTTGATGTGGATGGAGAGATATGCGGAGGGGTTGCGGTGCCCTATTGGAACACAAATAAGAAAATAGAACTTGTCACAGGTGGAATTGTTGGGGAAGGAGGTGAACCTCCTGTGATTCCGCCCAAGACAGGGGAGGATGTGGTTTACATATTCATCGATTCCATTCCTGGTACAGGATATGGTGACTTACCCCTAGGTGCAGATTATATGATAGAGGTTACGGGAAGGCACAACAGGGTGCTGAGCAGCCTTTACTATGAATGGTCTGGAGTCTTTGCCTTAGATTGGAACTGGACGGAACGCGGCTCCGTAGATGTAGGCTTAGACACTGTGGAGATGGAGGTAGGTATCGCCTGGGAT
Organism: uncultured Thermoplasmata archaeon; assembly: GCA_965372465.1. Taxonomy (GTDB): domain Archaea; phylum Thermoplasmatota; class Thermoplasmata. The sequence goes on from CBDVCK010000177.1 coordinate 5,640, forward strand.
GATATTGGTGTGATTTCGGTGAATGACACGTTTGAGGTGTACTTTTTGGCTACTGACTGGGAGAAGAGAGACACGGATTTTTCAGATGGTGAAGGGGTGATAGAAGCACAGAGAGGAACTAGAGCAGAGAGTCTAGTGGAGCTAGTTACCGGTGTTGGTTCAGTGGACAATGATGGATTCGGATGGAACGTTTCTTATGCTGGTGACGTGAACAATGACGGTTATGACGATGTTATCGTCGGTGCACCATATAATGATTCAGTAGATGGCTCAAAGATTGATTGCGGTGCTGCGTATATATTCTTTGGCTATCCAGGAATGGGTGTGAATGATTTAGATGCTACGGATGCGAATGTTACAATTTACGGCTCTACTGCAGGCGGTCTTTTCGGATGGTCGGTATCCGATGCCGGGGATGTTAATGCAGATTATTATGATGATATAATTGTTGGTGCCCCAGATTATCATAATGATTCGTATGTTTTTACTTTTGGGGCTAATGATTCTAAATTAAATCAGAACTCTGATAGTTCTCCACAATACGATCCTGATGTTGCAGTAGACTCTGATAACGAATATATAGTAGTCTGGGAGGATTGGCGAAATAGTAACTATGACATATATGCCCAAAAATTCGATTCAGACGATAATCCATTATGGGGTTCATCCGATTTGAAAGTAAACCAGTTCACATCATCAGAAAGACAAGATATGCCTGCAGTAGCGTTTGACCCCATGGGGAACGCAATAGTGGTGTGGCGTGACTATCGCAATGGAAATTATTACGATATTTATGCTCAGAAGTTCGATTCTGATGGTAATCCGCAATGGGGTGCCAATGATATAAAAGTGAACCAAAACGGAGATAGCTTTGATCAATATGATCCAAAAATCGGTGTAGATACCGATGGTAATGCAGTAATAGTCTGGTATGACGATCGTAACGGAAATTATGATGTCTTTGCCCAAAAGCTCGATACTGATGGGAATCCGCAGTGGGACTCTTCCGATATAAAAGTAAATCAGAACATTGACTCGGCCCTTCAATATAGACCGAAAGTGGCATGTGATTCAAGTGATAATGTAATTATTATTTGGGCTGATAACCGAAATGGTAATTGGGATGTTTATTCCCAAAAACTGAATTCAACTGGTGATGCACAATGGGGGTCAAGTGATAATAAGGTCAATCAGAACACGGATATCGCGAGCCAATCAGAACCTGCGGTTGCAATGGACTCTTCGGATAATCCTATTATTGTATGGTCTGATAGCAGAAATGGTGGATCCAATAATGATATTTATGCTCAGAAGCTCAATTCAAGTGGGATTGCGCAGTGGGGGGCCAGCGATATTAAGGTCAATCAAAATCCTGATACTGATTTTCAATTTTTCCCAAAATTAGGAACCGATTCATTCGGGAATGTATTAGTAATCTGGGAAGATCTTAGAAATGCGAACAGAGATATTTATATCCAAAAACTTAACAGAAATGGAGTAGCCCAGTGGGGCTCTACCGATGTGAAGGTGAACCAGAATGGTGACAGTAATGATAAAACGTCACCAGCAATAGCTGTAGATTCATTGGGTAATGCAATTGTGGTCTGGGAAGATCCGCGGAATATTAATTATGACATTTATGGTCAAAAGATCAACTATGCGGATATTAAAGGCCGGGCATACATCTTCCACGGCCGCGCAACAGGTTCATGGACCCAATTAGATGATGCAGATACCGATTCAGATAAGTACCTAAATGGTGAATTCTATGGTGATAAATTCGGCTTTTCTGTCTCAGGTGCAGGAAATGTGAATAATGATTATAACGACGATTGTTTGTATCGGAAAAAGATTACAATTAATTCCTCGCAAGTAACTGCCGACCTCACCGATTTTCCGGTGCTTATTCACATTACAGATTCTGAGCTTCAGAGCAAGGCACGATCAGATGGCTATGACATACTTTTCACATCCTCAAACGGTGAGACCAAGCTAGATCATGAAATCGAGAGGTTCAACAGCACTTCGGGGGAGTTAATCGCATGGGTGAAAATTCCTGCACTGTCTTCCACATCAGATACTATCATCTATATGTATTATAACAATTCGAATGCTATTGATCAACAGAATATCGAAGGCGTTTGGAGCAAAGGCTACGTTGGTGTCTATCATATGTTAGAAGAAACAGGTAGTATTGCCAATTCCGCTTCATCCACATATGACGGCACTAGAGGAGATACACC
>CBDVCK010000178.1:0-7864 GCA_965372465.1 uncultured Thermoplasmata archaeon
AGATAATACTGAATCGACTATATCCATGGCGACAATAAATGATGATCAATGGTATTATGTAGTAGGCACTTATAATGGAACACAACAAAGTGCTTACTTAGATGGTGTAGAGCCATATTCAATGACTCCAGGCAAAGACATTAAATATGATGGTGTTTCACTTGGAATTGGGGGATCTGTGGAAAATCCGAATCTTTTTAATGGAACAATTGACGAAGTCCGCATTTCCAATGTTGCCCGCTCTGCTGATTGGATCAAAGCCCAGTACCTTTCCATGACCGATACTTTTATTACATATGGTAATGAGGAAACAAAGAATTGGTGGAATCCCATTTGGTCATTCCGCAAAAAATTAACCTTCGACAACAGCGGGCAATCCGAGGATTTGGTTAATTTCCCGGTTCTGATTAATTTGAGCTCATCGAATTTCGATTATTCAAAAGCGAAATTAGATGGAACCGATCTACGGTTCATAGACGAGGATGGAGTTACCGAGTTAAAATATCATATCGAGGAATGGAATACCTCCGAGTACAGTTACGTTTGGGTAAATGTGACAAATATAGCTGCAGGCTCATCCATGGGTTATATCTGGATGTATTACGAGAACCCGAGTGCCCTTGATGTTCAAGATGAGAGCGGGACTTATGATGAGAATTTTACTGCTGTTTGGCACCTGAAGGAAACACCCTCCGGCGCCAATGACATCAAAGATAGCACGGGTACCCACGACGGTACGTCAACGAATATGGAGCCTGGCGATCGGACCACCGGCAAGATAGACGGGAGTCTTGTTTTTGATGGTTCAGATGAGGTGGTCTCCCTACCGGACCATGCTGATTGGACATTGGTCTCGGGGATTGGGCAACAATGGACCTTGGAAGGCTGGTTCAATTTCGATGTCTTGCCCTCTGGCTTTGACTGTGACTCGATCCTCGCTGTAAATGACGCAAATTGGGCCTTTCAATTCAAATATGATAGCGGTGTCAAATTGAATTGGTGGGATGGCACCGCGACTCATGGGTCGCCTGCAATATCTATAGCGACGGGAGAGTGGCATCAATACGTTTTGACCTTGGATTTTGGTGTGGCCGGCGGGTCACATTGGTATTTGGATGGGGTGGATCAAGGCGCCTTTCTAGCGGAAGAGAGAAATAACGACCCAAATGGAATGGGGCTGGGCGGGAGTTTACCTCCAGGCGGCTCTCCAGACGACTATTTTACCGGGACGCTTGATGAAGTCCGCATGTCCAATGTAGCTCGCTCAACAGACTGGATCAAAGCCCAGTATCTTTCTATGAATAATAGTTTTATAACGTACGGTAGCGAAGAAACCAAGAACTGGTGGGATACCAGTTGGTCATACCGTAAAAAATTAACTTTCGACAACAGCGGGCAATCCGAAGATTTGGTTAATTTCCCAATTCTGGTCAATTTGGGTGCATCGAATTTTGATTATTTAAAAGCCAAATCGGATGGAACAGATCTGCGGTTCATAGACGAGGATGGTATTACCGAGCTAAAATATCATATCGAGGATTGGAATACCTCTGGGTCCAGTTATATATGGGTGAATGTGACAAATATAGCTGGAGGCTCGTCCACAGACTATATCTGGATGTACTACAATAATTCCGCTGCTCTTGATATCCAAGATGTGAGTGGAACTTATGATGCGAGTTATCTTGGTGTTTGGCATTTAAACGAGTCATCGGGAACGAGATATGATTCTGTTGGAACATACGATTTGACTACCATAGGAGGTGATCCAACAGGAACCTCAGGACAAATTGACGGAGCAAACAACTTCGAACTTGACGATTATTTAGAAGATGCCAGTCCTGTTGCCGATACAGGAATTGGTACCAATGGGAATTTCTCTGTTTCTTTCTGGTTTAGGACAGCACCGACATCTGTGAATTGGGACACTATTTTTTCTCATGACAATGCTGCTCCCGCTTTTGAGCTTAAAACTGGTGTTGGTGGTTATAACACTATTGGAATGTATTTTGGTGGTGCGGTGCATCCTTCAGCTCCTGATCGTAATGTGGACGATGAACAATGGCACCTGTCTTATATTTCCCGTTCTGGGGACACAATTACTTTTTATATTGATGGTATTTCGCAGGGAACTGCTACACTTGGTACTGCATGGGGAAGTCCTTCTGAGTTATGGGTAGCCCGAGACGACGTAGGGTACTACTGGGATGGTGATATTGATGAGATACGATTAGTCAACGCTTCACGTTCTGGTGATTGGATCAAAGCCCAATATCTTTCCATGAACAATACTTTTATTACATATAGTGGTGAGGAAGCAATAAAAGAGGATTGCGGTGCAGCATATATTTTCTTCGGCTATCCAGGTATAACATCGAACAATATCAGTGCTGCAAATGCTAACGTTACGATTTACGGCTCAAATGCAGGCGATCTTTTCGGATGGTCTTTAAGTGATGCAGGTGATGTGAACAACGACGGCTATGATGACGTAATTATAGGTGCGCCTGGATGGGGTACGGATAGGGGAAGGGCGTATATATTCCATGGCAGAGCCACATCATCATGGAGCGCTATTTATGATGCGGATGTCGATGCGGACGTGATCCTAACCGGAGAAAATGATGGTGATAAATTCGGTTTTTCTGTTTCAGGTGCAGGGGATATGAATACTAATGGTCTTTCTGGGGATTTTTATGAGGGTTGGTCGTATCGGAAGAAGATCACCATCAATGCTTCACAAGTAGCAGGTGACCTGATAGATTTCCAGATTTTAATAAACTTTATTGACTCTGACCTGAAGAGTAAAGCACGAAATGATGGTTATGATATTCTATTCACACAATCTGATAGTGAGACAAAGCTCGACCACGAAATTGAATATTATAATGGTAGTTCAGGTGAATTAGTTGCCTGGGTGAGGATTCCTTATCTAAACTCGACCAACGATACTGACATTTATATGTATTATGGCAACGCGGACGCTGATGACCAGTCAAATCCTATCGGCGTTTGGGATGATAATTATCTAACAGTCCATCATTTGGAAGAGGATCCCACAGGGACTATATCTGATAGCACGGGTTATAATAATGACATGACAGGAGTGAATATTACCACTAACGATTTGGTGACAGGCCAGATCGGAAAGGGATTCAACTTCGACAGCACCAATGAGGAATACCTAATTTCTTCTACAACTATAACCTTTCAAAATTTTACATATTCATTGTGGAATAATCCAGAGGAGCATAATTTTGTTTGGGATGTGCTGATGAATTTCAACACCAGTACCAATAATGATTTTAGGTATTTTGCAATAGACGATGGTGATAATTTATTTTATGGTGATATTACTGGAAATTACTGGTTAAGTACAAATGATCCAATATTAGAAAACAAATGGCAACATTTTGTTGTTACATATAATGGTTCAACTTTAGTCGGCTATCACAATGGATTTCCACTTAACAATCCAGCTAACCCGGTCATAGTGGAAAAAACATCCGACTTTGAAGTTGCAAGTTATAATAAAAGCACGGAATTACATGACGGCATCATGGATGAAGTTCGTATCTCCAACATTGCTCGGTCAGCCGCCTGGATTGCCACTGAATACAACAACCAGAACGATACCAGCACATTTTACACCCTGGGAAACGAAGAGATTATCCCAGTTAATTGGCTGTATCGCAAATCAATTACAATCAATGCCTCTCGGGTAACAGGAGACCTCATCGATTTCCCAGTACTTATCAATATCACAGATTCTGGTTTACAAAGTAAGGCTCGATTAGATGGATATGATATAGTATTCACAGGGTCAGATGGTAGAACTTCAGTGGACCATGAGATCGAGAGCTTTAACAGCTCTACAGGTGAATTGGTCGCATGGATTAGGATTCCCAGTCTGTCTTCATCTTCCGATACAGGGATTTATATGTATTATGGAAATAGTGCAATAACTTCTCCCACAGAGGATCCAGCAGGTGTTTGGGATCCTGATTATATAAGTGTGTGGCACTTAACAGAGAATGGAACTGGATCAAGATATGATTCTACAAAGAATGACAATGACGGTACACCTACGAATTATGATGGTGATGAAGTGGTGACAGGAAAGATAGGTGGAGCTGATAAACTTGATGGGACTAATGATTATATTACAACAGGTAATGGAAACTCTGTCAAAGGACAGACACAAGTTACTCTTGAAACATGGTTGAATATGGATTCTCATAATGGCTCTAAACAAACAATTTATGGTGAATTCAGAAATTCGGATAGCTCATTTCGTTTTGAGCTTACCATTACGACTACTAGTACGTTAGGTTTTGGTGGACGCGCTCCAGATTCTGATTCATATACAACTTGGGTTGGTTGGCCTGCATTATCCAACAACACTTGGTATCATATCGTAGCAGTTTTTGATTCGGTGAGTGATGTTCATCATATTTATCTAAATGGTGTTGACTATTCCAACTCGGTAATTGAACCTGCATTTGATAATACGAATCCAAAAAACACACCAAATATAGGAGCAGATGGTGTTGGGCTATATACCTTTAATGGTACCTTGGATGAAATTCGCCTTTCCAAGGTTGTAAGAAGTGCTGACTGGATTGTTACAGAATACAACAACCAAAACGATACAAGCACATTTTATAATGTGGGCAAAGAAGAAATTATTCCTCAAAATTGGCTTTATCGCAAACCCATTACCATCAATTCTTCGCGAATAACCTCTAATCTAACGGATTTTCCCATGCTCGTAAATGTTATAGATTCTGACCTCCAGGGTAAAGCGCGGCCCGATGGATATGATATCGTCTTCACAAAGTCAGATGGCAAGACAACGCTTGATCACGAGATTGAGAGGTACAATAGTAGTTCTGGGGAACTAATCGCATGGGTGAAAATTCCTTTTCTTTCCTCCACATCGGATACTGTTATCTACATGCATTACGGCAATCCGGATGCTCCGGACATGCAGTATATTGAAGGGGTTTGGAGCAATAATTACAGAGGTGTTTGGCATCTTGCCGAGACCATTGGAAATGCCCTGGACTCCACATCCTATGGCCTCAGTGGTACACCTACCGGAAAAGTCAATCAAGGGATTACTGGTCCAATCGGAAATGCCTATCAATTCGACGGCACAAATGGTATTGTAAATATGGGCAATCCCGCCGATGGACACCTGGATTTCGGTACAGGCAATTTTTCGGTTAGTGTATGGGTAAATGTCACACAATATGCAGATTACCAATATTTCGTATATAAGGGCGGAAATGGTGATACCAATAATGGTTACTGTATTTATTACAGGGAAACAGGTCAACCGGCATGTATATCGATCAGCGACGGGACGAATCCACGAGTGCACGATGATTTTGACACAATAGAGAACGAACCGGCATATCTTGTTCTTGTAGCAGATAGATCAACCAATGAATTGTATGCCTATTTAAATGGCGTTCTGCAGCCGGATATTAATAGTATTAGTTCATTAGGTGATATCAATGACTCTTCAGACCTACGATTTTCACGCGCCTCGAGTGAAGTAAATGGAATTATGGATGAGGTTCGAATCTCGAGCGTAGCACGTTCAGCTGCTTGGATCCAGGCAGAATACAACAATACCAACGACACCAGCACGTTTTATACCCTGGGTAACGAAGAGTCTTTGGCCGGTAACAACTATGACGATGTCATAGTTGGTGCATTCGGTTACGGTAGCGACCAGGGCAGGGCCTACGTATTTTTCGGAGGATCCGGTTTCACTGGGGTAATCTCAGCTGCAAACGCTAATGTGATGATAAACGGCAACACTCCAAATGATCGTCTCGGATGGGATGTGTCTCAAGCTGGTGATGTGAATGATGATGGCTTTGGGGACATGATCATTGGTGCATCTGGGAATGATAGCGATACCGGCGCCGCATATATTTTCTATGGTGACGATTCGATACCTTCTTCAATAGATGCTATCGATGCCAATGTAACAATAGTTGGTAGCAATCCTGGTGATGAATTCGGATTTTCCCTTTCAGTTGCCGATGATGTGAACATTGATGGTTATGCTGATGTGATTGTAGGCGCTCCTGGGAACAATAGCGATACTGGAGCCGCCTATATCTTCTTCGGGAATGATTCCATGAATTCCCTCATAAGTGTAACAAATGCAAACGTAATCATTTTAGGTGAATCCACAGGCGATAAATTCGGTTTCTCGGTTCATCATGCGGGCGATGTGAACGGAGATGGAGCGCCTGATGTGGTTGTAGGTGCACCGTATTACGATGATGGTCCAACGACAGATGTTGGCGCAGTCTATGTATTCGAAGGCGGACCCTTGATGGACAACATAGCCGATTGGAGTTATAAAGGAGAGCAGACCAACGATCATCTCGGTTGGTCTGTTTCATTTGCTGGAAATGTGAGCGGTGGTAGTTCGACATATTTGATTGTAGGAGCCCCAAATAATGATGATGGAGGTATCGATGCTGGAAAGGTATATCTGTTAACAACAATGGTATCCAAACCGGTGATAACGAACGTTTTTGCAACGCCCAGCATCCAGAATATTGATGGTTATGTAAACATAACTGCCGATGTTACCGCTCTAAGTGGTTTAGATGAGGTTTGGATCAATATTACCTTACCTGGTAGTGGATACACCAACATGTCTATGACACAAGGTGTGGGCAACCAGTGGTTCTACGATGATAATTATTCCCTCCCTGGTCTATATCAATACACGATATGGGCAAACGATACCCTTGGAAATTGGACTGAAAGCAGTATCTTCCAATTCCAGGTGATCAATAGTTTGCCTTTATTATCTTCCCCGCAGGTCACGCCTCCTTCGGGGAATACAGATACAGGATTCAATTTCACTGTAACATATATCGACTTGGATAACCACGCACCCGACAATATCACCGTGAACATAACAGGCATAGGTGTATATGATCTAATCGAAGTCGATCCTTCGGACACGAATTATACGGATGGAAAAGAATATTATTACAATGCAACAGGATTCTCAGTGGGCTCGTATTCCTTCCATTTCGCAGCCAACGACACGCTTGGAGACTGGAACGAGACTGTGGAAATTCCAGGGCTGCAGATTTTGAACACCCCACCTGTTTTACTTTCTCCTGCTGTAGACCCAGTTTCCGGAGTGAGCAGTACATACTTCAACTTCACTGTAAATTACACGGATCTGGATAACCACTCACCAGGAAATATCACCTTGAATCTTACCGGACCTTCTGGTGGGCTTTTCGATCTTACAGAGGTGGATCCCTCTGATATGAATTATTCTGACGGCAAGGAATATTACTACAACACGACATTATCCAACGGCTCATACTCATACCATTTTGCAGCTAACGATTCTTTGGGGAATTGGGATGAGACAGCCGAGGTTAACGTACCTTTGGTGGGAGTCTCCAAACCGATACTTACAAATATAGATGTTTCGCCAAATTCAGGTAATGTGGATACCTGGTTTAATTTCACAGTGAATTATTCTCATCCGTTCGATAAAGGTCCTGACAATACAACTTTGAATCTTACCGGACCTTCGGGCGGGGTTTTCGATCTCATAGAGGTGGATCCCTCAGATATGGATTATACCGATGGAAAGCTTTATTACTATAATGTATCAGGTCTGTCTGTGGGTCCCTATTCTTTCAATTTTGCAGCAAATGATACGGATGGAAACTGGTCTGAAAGTGGTGTTCTGGGATTTGAGGTACTAAATAGAGATCCGATACTTACTTTAGGGCAGGTCGATCCAATAACAGGATTTACAGATACCGGGTTCAACTTCACCGCAACTTATACTGATTTGGAT
>CBDVCK010000179.1:0-7832 GCA_965372465.1 uncultured Thermoplasmata archaeon
CCGCGGTTCAGGATTTTGTCAAGGATTCCTTCAAGGCTGCCGGTGAAGAGGGATTAAAGAGAATGGATTTTGGAGCAAATAAGATAATAATAGAGCACGGGCACAGAATATATCTTGCAGCCATAACCGTGGGGGGAGAGCCAAGGTACCTTCCACTGTATATGGTGGAGGTTCTTCGAGAGGTGCAGCAAGAGTTCGGAACTGCTCTGGACGAATGGCGCGGGGATCATTCCCGATTGGAAGGAATCGATTCCGTAATAGAAAAACTGCTCCATGTTACCGATGAAAAAGGCGGGGAAGTGGTAGGATTCGAATCCGGCGTCGTTGCCCAGACCATAAAGGTCCTGGAGGCTGCTGAAGAGTCGGGAGTTATGGCAAATGGCCAGGAAGAATTTGTAGATGAGTTCATCGAAACCATGCAAACACAAGGATTTGATCAGGCATTGAATCTTCTTGAAAACAAGGGAAAAGAGGTGGATTACGAGATACTGATGGAAGCGGCCAGGACAAAGATAACTGCAATGAGGGAACTTCTCTACACTGCAAAGGAATCAGGGGTTAACGAGGAGGAATTTCTTTCTTTACTCGATTCCGCTGAAAAGGCACTGAATGAAGGCAATTTCGAGGCGATCTCCGAGTTCAAGGTTACCTTTGAGAAGAAGCTTGAAGAGGCTAAATTCAAACAGAGAACAGATATCATTCAAAGGCGGATTAAAAACGGCATGGTGGTTGTGTCCCAGTTTAAAGAAAAAGGAATCAATGTGGATAAACCGGAGGAACTTTTAGCTTTGGCAGACAGTGATTATAATAACAGGAATTTCAGGGTGGCAGAAGAGCATGTGGATTCTGCGGAAAAGTTCATAGAAGATCTGCAAAGGAGACTTGATGTGGTAGTTGAGCTCGAATCTATTCGAAAGACCTTAAGTGAAGTAATAGATATGAAGATGGATGTGGGTGAGGCAAACGACCTTATTGCCCAGGCCGAAAACGAGATGAATGCTGATAACTACAGCCAGGCAGTTGAACTGATCGAGCGCGCAAGGAACGTCACCTCGAGCAATGTCCAGCATTTCATCAAAGGGAAATATCCGAAATTTTCATTGAAGCTCCCTGAAGAGGGTATGGAGGCCGATGTTTGGAACAAATGTATAATCGAAATCGCAAATATCGGTGATCTCATTGCAAAGAATGTTGATATAAGCTTCAAAGGGGATGTGGAAGTAAAAGGACTTGATACCATAGAAAAACTGGAAGTTGGTGAGAGTAAGCAGTTTGAAATAGGTGTGAAGCCCAAAGATGCCGGGGCCCTTGATATGGATGTTCTTTTGGCATATCAGAGAGCCTTTGACGATACCATCTATCAATTGAATCTGGCAAAAAATATCATTGCCGATGTAACAGGGACCTACACGATAGAAGAGGTTCTATTGATTCACAACAGCGGTATTCTTATCTCCCAGACAAGCAGAAAATATGATATGGAGATAGACAGGGACATCTTCAGCGGCATGTTCACTGCAGTTCAGGATTTTATCAAGGATTCCTTTCAGACCAATGATGAGGCGGGGTTAAAGAGAATGGATTTTGGCGGAAACAAGATACTAATCGAACACGGTCACAATATCTTCTTAACAGCCATCGTGGTAGGCGGTGAGCCAAGGTATTTACCGTTATATATGGTGGAGGTATTAAAAGAGGTCGAGCAGCAATACGGGTCGGTTTTGGACGGGTGGCGCGGCGATTATTCCACAATCGAGGGAATCGAGGATATAATTTCCAAACTGCTTCAGGTCACGGATGATAAAGGTGCGGATGTGGCTGGATTTGAAACAGGTGTCGTGTCTTCCACAATCAAACTTATCGAGTCCGCTGAGGCGGCTGGTGTTTCCGTGGGCGGGCAGGAGGCCTTTGTAGAGGAGTTCATCCAAACCATGAAAAAGGACGGTTTTGAAAGAGCATGGAATTATCTGGAAAACAAGGGAGCCCAGGTGAACAAGGAGATATCACTTGAGGATGCCAAAACCAAGATGACAGCAATGAGAGATCTAATGGAATCCGCAAAGGAATGGGGGATGAGCGAGGATGATTTTATCTCCCTTCTTGATGACGCTGAAAAGGCCATAGAGGTTGAGAATTTCAATGTTCTCGATGAGTACATGGATAATTTCGAAAAAAAGATACAGGAGGCAAAGGTAAAGCAGAAGACCGATATAATTTCGAGAAGAATCAAAAACGCCCTGGTAGTGATATCCCAGTTCAAGGAGAAGGGAATCGATGTTGAAAAGCCTGAAGAGGTTCTGGCCCTTGCTGACAGCGAATTTAATGCCCAAGAGTACGACAAGGCTGAAAAAGATGTGGATCTGGCAGAAAAACTTGCAGAAGAGCTGCGCAAAAAACATGATATAAAAATCGAGCTTGAGACAGTAAAGGAAACTCTTGAAGAGATAAAAGGAATGAAGGTTGATGTTGACGAGGCATACAATCTTTTGGTTGAAGCGGAAAAAGAAATGAAGGCAGATAACATAAACAGGGCAAAGGAACTCATAGAAAAGGCAAGAAATCTCAGCTCAAGCAGTGTAAAAACCTACATCGAAGGCAAATTCCCCAAATTTTCCGTGTCCCTTCCATGCGGTGGAATGGAGGCCGATTTCTGGAACAAATACGTAATCGATATTGCTAACGAAGGCGATCTTTCGGCAAAGAATATCGATATAGAATTTCATGGAGATGTGGAAGTCAAAGGTCTTGATAGAATAGAGAATTTAAATGCCGGTGAAAAAAAGAGCCTGGAAATCGGACTCAAGCCCACAAAATCGGGAGAACTGGATACGAACGTCTTGCTCACGTATCAAAGAGCCTTTGACGATACCATATATCAGCTCACATTGAATAAAAAGCTCAACATCGACGAGAGCGGAACCTATTCAATTGAGGATGTATTTCTGATACACAATCGCGGGGTTCTTGTCTCCCGTGAAAGTAGAAAGATGGACATGGATGTTGACAGTGATATATTCAGCGGAATGCTCACTGCGATTCAGGATTTTATTCAGGATTCTTTCAGAAAGAGCGAGGATGTTGGCCTCAAGAGAATGGATTTCGGTGCAAATAAAATGATGCTCGAGCACGGTCGTTTTACATATCTTGCCGCGGTCCTAACCGGAGGCGAGCCCAAATATCTGCCCCTTTTCATGCTGGAGGTTTTAAAGGAAGTGGAGCAAAAATACGGGCAAGTTCTGGAGAACTGGGACGGCACCTACTCCGACCTTGAAGGTCTTAATGATGTCATTGCAAAACTGATGCAGGTAACAGACGAAAAGGGCGCTGATGTGGAAGGATTCGAATCAAGCAGCGTTGCCTCCACAATCAAACTGATCCAGGCTGCAAACGAGGATGGAGTGAACATCGTTGCCCCCGAATCCTTTGCAAACCAGCTGATAAACATCATTGAAAAGGAAGGATTTGAGAACGCCTGGAACTTTTTAGAAAAAACCGGACGGGAAGCTGAAGAATCCAGTGCAGAGTTCAAGACAAAAAAGGAAGGTATGGAAAGGCTCAAACATGCGTTCTTGGGTGATGTAGAGGATCATATCATAACCGATATTGGCGACAGCCTGGAAAACTATCTCACAATAGTTGACGGTGTAATCGAGGTTATAATGGGGGTGCGACAAGAGATTGGAATGAATGAGGCAACACCTATCAAACGTGTGGCCATTAAAACCTCCGAAGATGAAGTTAGAGATGCAATTGCCAAGTTCGAAATCCCGTTCCTTAAAAAGGTGAAGGCGAAAAATCTGGAGATCCTTACCCCGGATACTGAATGGAAAGGGTTGAATCTGGAGTTGGATCCCAAAAAGGAAATCATCAGTCGTGCCTACAAACAGCAGGCCAGCAAAGTATTGACCTTGTTACGGTATCAATCGCCCTGGAAGATCAAGGAGAGCATCGAAAGGGAAGGGGAGTACACTCTGGGTGTGGAAGGCTATCCTGTCAAGATCACATCAGGTATGCTGAGTTTCAAGTTGAACGTCCCCGAAAATGTTGTTGTCAAGGAGTTCGATAAGGGTACGATCTACATCGACAAGGAATTGACTGAGGAGATGAAATCCGAGGGAATCGTGGACGAGCTTATCGGATACATTAAGGAGATGAGGAAGGAGCTGAATGTCAAGGATGAGGATTACATAGAGACCCAGGTATTTGTGGCTGACAAGACAGCCGAATTTCTGGATGCAAAAAAGGAGGAGATCAAATCCGCAACCCGCTCATATGCAGTTGAGTTTCCCTTTGACAATATTTTTAAGAGCGGCAATTTGGGATATTATGTGGTTGAGAAGGAGCTATCTGGCGAGAAGGCGGTAATCGGAATCGTGGTTGTGGAGTGGGAGGAAGGGTGAGGTTTTTAGTGGTGGTTCTTTTACTTTCTTTTATTTTTATATCTAATTAAAAGAATTAGAACAAATAGACTTATCAATATGATTATCGAGCCCAAGTAAAATGACTCGTAACGAATTGAACCTTTGGACTCAGTGTCAATATAGATAAACATTAATGGATAATGATCCACATCATTATGCGGTAAATCGGTATCACCTACCCCATCACGGTTAGTATCGTTGCCACGATAATCGCTCCAGTAGTTGCCTTTACCTTTACCATCATCCCAATTGTTGTTTTCAACATCCGATTGATTCAACTGAAAAATATTGTTGATGATATTATTATGGTAGAAAACATTGTTATATGCACCAACAAGTATAATGCCCCAATCATTATTTGAGATAGTATTACTATTAACCCTGTTCTGGTTTAAAGAATGGAGAAAGATCCCATCCCGATTATCAGAGATATTATTACTTTTTATATCTGTTTCATCTGAGTCTTCGATATGAATACCCGCATTTTCGTTATTATTTGCAATATTTCCAATAATTTTATTATCGTTTGATTCGAAGAGATAAATCCCATCACTTCCACTGTTCGAAGCGTTATTTCCCTCTATATAATTCTCGAAGGATTCATAAAGATAGATACCCAATTTGTTATTATATGAAACATTATTGTTTTCAATAGAATTTTTCGAAGAATATCCAAGGATGATCCCCATAGTACTATTGGAGATTTCCTGATTTTTTATTTTTATATTAGTGCAGTTTGCAATTATCACCTGCCCCGCGCCAGAGGGGATCTCTCCACTTGTCAGGTTCTTCCAGTAATAAATTGGTCTACCGTTTACTGTGTTTGAGATATCAATCTCATGTGTATTCCATTCATCTAGGTAGGAATCCTGATAACTCACATCATAGTCGGCTCGGCCATCATTATCAAGTAAATATCCACCAATATAAATACCGTTATTGTTCATCGTGTTATTTGTTAATTTACAATATTTAGAAATTTCTAAATTGATACCAAATACATTGTAAGAGACGTTGTTGGCATTGATGATATTTTCATCAGAATCTGTAAAAACAATGCCATACTTATTATAAGATGCATTGTTACCATTGACATTATTTCTGTTGGACCAGGCTACTAAAATTCCTCTGCCGTCAATTAAATTAACATTATTATTTATGATATTACTTCTGTTTGATTTAAATAAATAAATACCATTTCTTTCACAAGAAAAAATTATATTGTTTTCGATGTAATTTTCCTCTGAATACCAGATATTTATTCCTTCCAAACTATTTGAAATATTGTTACCTATTATATGATTTTCCATCGAAGATTCAATATAGATTCCACTTTCATCGATGTTTGAGATTTTATTATCAATTATTAAGTTCCGAGTAGAATTCTCAAAATGTATACCATTATAGTTTTGAAAAACTTTATTGTTCAATATTATGTTCTCATTCGAATCCCTTAAATAAATACCATACCGAAGATCAGAGATATTGTTATATTCAATCTTGTTTTTATGGGAGTTATCGAAGTATATACCTCTTGCCCCATAGAAATTACGTGATAAATTGTTACCAATTATATTATTCTCATTTGAAAATTCAAAATATATGCCACTGTACCCATAGCAAGAAATGTTGTTGTTTGTTATGTTATTTCCATCGGAATTATAAAGATATACATCATATATATTATTTGAAGATATGCTATTGTTTTCGATTTCATTTTTTGATGAAAAACCGAGTAAAATACCGATACTACCATTGGTAAGTTCCTGATTCTGAACCTTGATATTGGTGCAATTGGCAAGAATTACCTGACCTGCCCCGGATGGAACCATGCCCCCCGTTTGATTTTTCAGATAATATACTGGCTTGTTATTAATGGTATTTGTAGAATCAATATTATGTGTGTTCCATTGCTCTATATATTCACCTTCAATTATAATTCCATTATCTATCATCGTGTTATTTCTGAGATCAATCCCCATGGAATAGTAAAGATAGATACCATGACCATGATTTTGGATAGTACAATTCTCAACTATACCGTTTGCAACATTGTACAAAAGAATCCCGGCCCCAAATAGAAACCTTTGCCCTCTAATCATTGTATCCTTTATTATAAAATGGACGGTTGTTAAAGTAATCTGAATCCCATATCCAAATGAACTATTAATCTCATACCCCTCAATTACATACGGATCCCCCTCAGTCCCATTTCCAGGCCAACCTTCATTTGCCGCCTGTGCAGCAAAATCAGCATCCCCTTCAATGACAATTCGATCGTGAGGCGTATATGCACTTGCTACATGTGGAATTCCATTGAAAAAACCAATAATACAGTTGATTACGATGGTTAGGATGAGAACAATATGCCATACTTTATTCATTTTTAGCATCCTCTTCATTTTCCTCAGTTTCTGCAGCCGAACTTGGATTTTCCCCAGAATCTTTTTCAAGATCATCTTCTTCGGCCCTTCTCTTTCTTCTGGACATCAAGGCGATTAATAAAATCACTATTATAAAAAATATAATTAATATTATAACTGTCCATCTTATAAGCTCAGATGCACCTCTATCTTCCGTCAACGGATAATAATCCACATCCTGATGTGGCAACCTTGTATCTCCGACACCGTCACCATCGATATCTATACCCTCGTAGTCACTCCAGTAGTTACCTCTACCATTACCATCGTCCCAATAATTTTCGGAACTGTCCGTTTTATTCAATTGAAAAGTGTTATTTATGATGCTGTTGTGGTGGAATATATTCTCATTCGAAAACTGTAGTTTAATACCGTTATAATTATTTGAGAGGTTGTTAGATATTATGCTGTTCTCGTTTGAGTAAAAATCGAGGTGTAAACCGTATGGATTATTTATGGCAATGTTCCCATTAATGTTGTTTCCAACAGATGAGGTAAGATAAAATCCTGCATCTGAATTACCCATAGCAATGTTATTACTAATGGTGTTTTCATGGGCATTATCCAAGGATATGCCATACCCCCAGTTATCCATAAGAGTATTATTGGAAATAATATTCTTCCCGAATTTGAAAGGTTCCTGTCCACTCGATCTTATTTCAATACCACGTGCGTTTGAAGAGACATTATTACCAAAAACGTAATTCCCATTAGAATTTGAAATGAAAATCCCATGGCTATTTGATCTTACTTCATTGAATTGACTAGTGTTATTATTTGAACTCTGTATCCAAAACCCATGGAGGTTTGAGGAGACATTGTTGCCCATAATTATATTTCCGTGTGAATGCCAAACATCTATTCCTTCCTTATCAAGTTCAAGAATATTTCCAAATCCTTCAGCTACAGCTTTAAAATGACTTAATGAAATAACTCTTTGTTTTAATTTATCAAGCGGTGATACTCTTGGTTTTATTCTTTTATCTTT
>CBDVCK010000180.1:0-7663 GCA_965372465.1 uncultured Thermoplasmata archaeon
CATCAAGCTCAAATGTAAAACTTGCTGAAATGCTTGGTATAGACCTTGACGAAAATGGTTTCTTTAAGGAAAATGTAGAAGAAAATGACCCTATAGCAACTTCCAGAGAAGGTATATACATCGCAGGTTGCGCCCAGGGACCCAAGGATATCCCAGATTCAGTTGCACAGGCATCCGCAGCCTCGGCAAGAGCACAGGTTTTTGTTAAGGAGAGGGTTGAAACCCAAGGTGTTGATGAAGGTAAAGAGCAAAAACCGACAACAGATGAACTGGCGGATTATGAGAAAGATATTGCACAAGAGCCCCGAATTGGTATATTTGTTTGCCACTGCGGTGTAAACATCGGTGGGATTGTGGATGTTAAAGAGGTTGTTGAATTCGCAAGGAATCTTCCAGGTGTGATTGAGGCACAGCACAATCTCTTTACCTGCTCGGAAAGTACCCAGACCTTAATCGAGGATACAATAAAAAAACGAAAATTAAACAGGGTGATTGTAGCTGCGTGCACCCCAAGAACTCATGAACCGCTATTCCGGGAAACCTGTTCAAAGGCAGGACTGAATCCCTATCTTTTCGAGATGACAAATATAAGGGAGCATTGCTCTTGGGTTCACTCCCACCAAAAAGAAGAAGCCACAAGAAAGGCAAAGGAACTCTTACGAATGGCGGTTGCAAAGGCCCAGATGCTCAAGCCCCTTACACCCAAAACCGTTTCCATTGAGCAAAAGGCCCTGGTGATTGGCGGAGGGATTGCAGGAATTCAAGCAGCACTTGACATATCAAATGTGGGCATTCCAACAATTTTGGTGGAGAAGCAATCAAAGCTTGGTGGAAGATTAAACGAAATAAACACTTTATCCCCCTCAAATGTGAAATCATCTGAATTTCTAAAGGGCAAACTTACCCAATTGGACTCTTCAAATGTGCAAATATTTATGGATTGCGAGATCGAAAGTCTCGAGGGTTATGTGGGTAACTTTGAGGTAACTCTAAAATCCAAGGGTAAAAAATCAGGTAAGAAAGAGCATAAATTCAGAGTCGGTGCTATCGTGATTGCTATGGGTGCGGGATTATACGAGCCAGAAGGCAAGTTTTCCTATGAAAAATTCCCCAACATCATAACAAACCTCGAGCTTGAACAACAATTGGCACGCAAGAAAACCCCCTTTAGGAATGAGAATATAACCTTCATTTTATGTGTGGGTGCAAGGGAAAAAGTAGGTAACCGCACATGCTCACGATACTGCTGTCAAGTGGCAATCAAACAGGCAATCGAGCTTGCTAGGGTTAACAATCACGTGACTGTCATATATAGGGATATTCGAACATTTGGGAAGGGAGCAGAAGAGATGTACAAGGAGGCATCGGATCTTGGAGTGGATTTTATACGTTACCATGAAGACAGGCCCCCGAAAATACAAAAAAATGGCAAAGGCCTGAAAGTATACGATACCTTGCTGCAGGAGAAAATCAATCTCGGATGTGACAAAATTGTTCTCGTGGTTCCCATGACACCTCCGGATGATGCAAAGAGGTTTCAGGATTTGCTCAAGATCCCGAGAGGTGAAGACGGATTCTTCTTGGAGCTGCATCCCAAACTCGCACCCCTTCAAACCAATACAGAAGGCATTTTCCTTTGCGGAACGGTACAAGGGCCGAAGAACCTGCAAGATACAATTGCTCAGGCAAGTGGTGCCGCCTCCCAGGCAATAGCGTTACTTTCCAGAAATGTTAGCGTGGTGGAAGCTGCTGTAGCAAAAGTGGATGAAAATATCTGCTGGGGTTGCGGAACTTGCACCGAGATATGCGAATACGGAGCACCAAGCCTTACCCAAATAGAAGAGGAAAAGGTGGTTAGCCAGATCAACGAAGCCCTCTGCAAGGGTTGTGGGACCTGTGCTGTTTCATGTCCCTCCGGGGCGGTTACTCCGCAGCATTTCACAAGGGATCAGATTCTCAGTATGATTTCAGCTTTTGGGGGTGACATAAATTCCTGATTTCGAACCAAAAATACTAGCTTTCGCCTGCAACTGGTGCTCTTATGCAGGGGCGGATTTGGCAGGAATTTCCAGGAAGCAGTACCCTACCAATGTCAGAATAATACGTGTAATGTGCTCTGGTCGTGTGGAACCGGGATTTGTCCTCAGCGCCTTTGAAAACGGTGCTGACGGTGTATTGATCACAGGCTGCCATATTGGTGACTGTCATTATAAATCAGGTAATAAAAACGCTGAGAAAATGGTAATACAGGCCAAAGAGCTTCTTTCTACCCTTGGAATAGGTAAAGAAAGGTTGCGCCTTGAGTGGATCTCCGCCTCGGAAGGCCAGAGGTTTGCAAATGTGATGACGGATTTCACAGAAAATGTGCAGAATATGGGACCGAATCCCTTGTTTCCGAAGGAGGGGGAGGTCAGAAAATGAAGGACAGCATCAAATCTGCATTCAAGGATACAAAGGCATATTACTGTATAGAATGCGGAAAATGTACAAGTGCCTGTCCCATATCAATTTACTTCCCCGGATTCTCGCCGAGATTACTAGTTAAAAAAGCACTCCTTGATTTCGAAGAGGACTTACTCTCTGATAAAAATATATGGGACTGTTTAACTTGTAACCGATGTAATGATGTATGTAATTCGGATGTACATTTACCAGAATTTATAAGGGCTATAAGAGAGGAGGCTCAGCCCACTGGTAACGCAGGATGCGAATCCCACTGCGGTGTCCCTCAGGCTGTTTCGAGAATCATGGCAAACCCTAATATCACTCAGAACAGATTGGAATGGCTTGAAAAGGATATGAAGGTCTCAAATGAAAAAGGCGAGTACCTCTTGTGGGTCGGATGCGCCCCATATCACAAAACCATTTTCTCGGAGTTCGATGAAGGAACAGATATACCAAAAGCGGCAGTTAGGTTGCTTAATTTCTTTGGTATTGAGCCTGTTGTTTTACCAAATGAGAAATGCTGCGGTCATGACATGCTATGGTTGGGGCAAAAGAAGACTTTTAAGGATCTGCGAGAGCAGAACAAAAAGGCATTAGAAGATTCTAAAGCAGACAGAATCATCACAACCTGTGCCGAGGGTTATTATACCTTGAAAAATGATTATAATTTGAATGCCGAGATTATTCATATTTCACAGTTTCTTGCGGATAAATTCGAAAATGAAACCCCGAAATTTCGGGTATCGAAGAATAAGAAAGTTACATATCATGATCCCTGCAGGTTGGGTAGATTTGCAGGGGAGTACGAGGCTCCAAGAAAGGTGCTTGATGCCATATCCGGCATGGAATTTGTGGAGATGGAGAAGAGTAAACACAAATCACCATGTTGCGGTGTTTCCGCCTGGATGAATTGCGATGATTCATCAAAAAAAATGAGGCTTGCAAAGCTTGAAATGGCCAGGGATGCGGAGGCTGAGACATTGATTACAAACTGCCCGAAATGCAGGATACATCTTAAATGTTATACCTCCAATTCACATGTCAATCCCCAGGTAGAAATGGAGGTGGAGGACTTGACTGTCCTTGCAGCCAAATCCCTGGGACTATCAGGAAAAAGGAGGTCGAGAGCATGAGTGAAGCAGCACTCGAAAATAAAGCTGAGAATGAAGAGTCGAAGGATTCGGAAAAACCTACAAACAAACCCAGAGTGGGTGTCTATGTATGCCACTGCGGATTGAATATCGCAGGTTCCGTTGACTGCGAATCGGTGGCAAAATATGCAGAGGATCTGGATTGTGTCGTGCTCTCGAAACACAACAGGTACACATGTTCCGAGCCTGGACAGGAGGAGATCAAAAATGATATCAAAGAGCATAACCTGGACAAGATCGTGGTTGCCTCCTGCACACCGAGACTTCATGAGCCTACGTTCAGATCCACATGCGAGGCTGCAGGTCTCAACAAGTACAATTTCGAGATGGCAAATATCAGAGAGCACTGCTCCTGGGTGCACCTGCACGATAGAGAAGCTGCAACTGATAAGGCAAAAGACCTTGTAAGAATGGCTGTAGCCAAGGCCAAGCTGCTCGAGCCCCAGGTGGAAACCGAAGTGCCTGTGATCAGAAAATCTCTTGTCATTGGAGCCGGGGTCGCAGGAATCCAGGCGTCACTGGATCTGGCAGATGCTGGTTACAAGGTTTATCTTGTGGAAAAGGAGCCCTCAATCGGTGGGAAGATGGCCCAAATCGACAAGACATTTCCCACAATGGACTGTTCTATTTGCATTCTGGCACCGAAAATGGCGGAGGCAGGACGCCATCCAAATATCGAGTTGATTACCAATGCAGAGGTTACAGGTATTTCAGGTTACATTGGCAATTTCAACGTTACCATCCATAAAACCCCAAGATATGTGACAGATGACTGTACCGCATGCGGGGATTGCAGTGACGTCTGTCCCATAGGCAAGCCCAATGAATTTGATATCGGCCTTGCCTTGCGAAAGGCGATTTACACACCATTTGCACAGGCTGTACCCTCATCATATATTATCAACATGGAGGACTGCCTCGGTTACAAACCAATAGCATGCGGAAAATGCAAAGAGAAGTGCGAGCGTGAGGCAATAGATTTCGATCAGGTACCGGAGGATATCACAGTTGACGTGGGAACCGTTATAGTTGCAACTGGTGTCGATGTATATGATCCAACTGTTCTTGATGATTACGGTTATACACGGTACGAAAATGTCATTACATCCATGGAATTCGAGCGTTTGATCAATGCCGGGGGCCCTTCAATGGGAAGACTCATAAGACCCTCCGATGGTAAGATCCCAAAGAAAGTGGGTTTCATACAATGTATCGGTTCAAGAAGCCAAAAGAAAGGAAACCCTTACTGCAGTAATGTATGCTGCATGAACACAATCAAGGACTCGCTCCTTATTAAAGAACACTGGCCCGATACTGAAATCGAGGTATTTTACATCGATATCAGGGCCTTTGGCAAGGGCTTTGAGGACCTGTATAAGAGAAGCAAGGAGGAGGGAGTGGCTTTCATTAGAGGGATTCCTGCTGAAATCGTGGAAGACAAGGACACGAGGAACCTGAAAATAAAGGTGGAAGAAACAGCCATGGGCAAGATAATAGACAGGGAGTTCGAAATGATCATTCTGAGCGTTGGTATAGAACCAAGACATGACAGTGATGTTGTGCAAAAATTACTCACCCTCTCCAGGACAAGCGACGGTTTCTTTATGGAGGCACATCCCAAGTTGAGACCTGTTGATGCCCCTACCCCAGGTGTTTTCATGTGCGGCTGTGCCGAGGGACCCAAGGATATAAAGGACAGTGTTACACAGGCTTCTGCTGCCGCATCAAGGGCAAATATCCTCATGGCAAAGGGCAAGGTTACTGTGGAAGCAATAACCTCGAAAATAGACCCCGGGATATGCACGGGATGTGGAAAATGTGCCAAGGTCTGTCCCTACCATGCAATCGAAGTGGATAAGGAAAATAAGACGGCGAAAGTCATAGAGGCAGCATGTTCAGGTTGCGGGACCTGTGGTGCCGAATGTCCCTTTGAGGCCATAACCATGCGACATTTCACAGACCCGCAAATTTACTCTCAAATAGAGGCAGCAACTGAATATTCTCCCGAGAAAAAAGCTGTGGCTTTCTGCTGTAACTGGTGCTCTTATGCAGGAGCTGATTTTGCAGGCGTTTCCAGAATGCAGTATCCTCCGAACGTTCGGATCATCAGAACCATGTGCTCGGGAAGGGTGTCAGAAAAGTTCGTGTTAAAGGCATTTGAGAGGGGAGCCGCTGCCGTGCTCGTATCAGGCTGTCATATAGGTGACTGTCACTATATCGATGCAAATCACCATACAAAAAGAAGGGTGGAGAAGCTCTGGAACCTTCTTGAGAAAAACGGAATAGACAAAAACCGTCTTCAACTTGCCTGGATTTCCGCTGCCGAAGGAGAGAAGTTTGCCTCCAAAATCAAGGAGATGGATAGAATTGTACAAGGTGTTAGCAAAGCCGAGATCGATAATACCGTTTCCTGGCTTAAGGATAGAAAAGCCAAGAAGGAAAAGAAGAAAAAAGAGAAAGAAACTAAGGGGAAGGTGGAATCATGAAGATGTGGAGAAAACCACTGGATGCAGATGAGTTCAATCCTCCGAAAGGCAATGTGTATATTATAGATGAGCGCTGTAAGGGGTGTGGATTCTGCGAGGAGTTTTGCCCTAGAAAGGTCCTTGCGGAATCCGAGAGATTCAATTCCAAGGGCTATCATCCCCCCGAGGTTGTCAATCCTGATGACTGTGTGGACTGCGAGCTGTGTGAGCTCATTTGCCCTGAATTTGCCATTTTTGTACTGGACGAAAAGGAGGCAAAGAAAAGAGAGTCTAAGAGAAAGTCCGGTACAAAAAATGATTCTAAAACAAAACAAAAGAAAAAGAAGACTACCAAAAAACAAACCAACAAGAAGGAGGAGAGAAAATGAACAAAAGGGAGATTCTGACTGGCGAGCATTTTATGAATGGTGATGATGCAAGTGCAGAAGGGGCAATTTCTGTAGGATGCCGATTCTTTGCTGGATATCCCATTACACCTGCAACAGAAATCGCAGAGCGAATGGCCCGTAGACTTCCTGAAGTGGGTGGCACATACATCCAGATGGAGGATGAACTGGCTTCTATGGGTGCAATACTGGGTGCTTCTTGGTCTGGTGTCAAGTCTATGACAGCAACCTCTGGCCCCGGTTTCTCCCTCATGATGGAAAATTACGGACTAGGAATCATGACTGAAACGCCCTGTGTCATTGTGGATATCATGCGAGGAGGTCCCTCCACCGGTCTTCCCACCCTTGTAAGCCAAGGGGATGTGATGCAGGCGCGATGGGGAACGCATGGTGATGTGGGTGTAATAGCCTTCACACCGTCCTCACCCCAGGAGATGTTCGATTTCACGATAAAGGCCTTCAATCTCTCGGAACAGTTCAGGTTACCGGTTGTTGTTCTGGGTGATGAAATAATAGGCCACATGACTGAAAAAGTTGTGATACCGAAAAAAGAAGATATCAGGCTCTACCCAAGAAGAAAACCAAAGAGCAAGCCTAAGAACTATCTGCCTTTTGCTCCCGGTGATGATTTGGTACCTCCAATGGCCTGTGCCGGGGAGGGGTACAATGTTCATGTTACAGGTCTTACACATGACGAGAGAGGCTATCCAATAATAAATGCCGATGCCCAGGAGAAACTTGTTGGCAGGCTAGTTGATAAAATAAGAAAAAATGCGGATAAAATCATCGAATATGAGGAGATAAAGACCAGGGATGCTGAAGTTGTTGTTGTTGCCTACGGCAGTGTGTCAAGATGTGCAAAAGAGGCTGTGCGAATGGCACGGGAAGAAAAATTGAAGGTAGGTCTTATCAGACCCATTACAGTATGGCCTTTCCCTGAGAAGAAGTTGAGGAAACTTTCGGAAAAGGTCAAGGCTTTTGTGGTTCCCGAGATAAATTATGGACAGGTCGCTTATGAGGTGGAGCGTTGCGTTGCCAGCAATTCACAGACACTATTACTTCCCAAAATGGGTGGTGATGTTCACACCCCTGAGGATATCTTCAAAGGAATCAAGGAGATGATATAACGACTCAAAAGAAATGGGATATTGAGCGCAGCAGAGACCGTTTTGCTCCCCATTACCTGGAGCATGAG
>CBDVCK010000181.1:0-7659 GCA_965372465.1 uncultured Thermoplasmata archaeon
AAATTATGCCATTATCATCCTTAAGGGCCAAATCGTCAATGTCCTCCAGCATAACCTGTGGTGATGAACTGGCATTTATTATCGGTCCATAAACGTTGGTTGTGCTGTTGGTTCCTGTCCGGTTCAAGTGGCAGATGAGGTAACCGCCGGAAGGAATGCTACCTGCACCGGCCAGATCAAAGCCGTTCCCATCATTATCTGTCAGGTTCCAGCCAGTTAAGTTGATGGCGGTACTTCCAGTATTATACAACTCCACCCACTCGCCGCCGTAACCGTTGGTAGTTTCTTGACCCACTGAATAGAATGAACTTGTGTCGTTCTGGTTGCTGAATGAAGCATTAATCCAATCCCATGAACGAACACTATCGGAAATGCGGACCTCATCGATTGTTCCGTTAAAATACATGGTACCAGCTGAGTTTGTCCCAACAAGCGCGTTCCCTGTGCTTACCGCAATATTAGCAGTGTTCTCCCAACCCATTGAGTCCTGGTCGCCATTGATATAGATCGTGACTTGTGTAGACGTTCTGGCAACCACGATGTGATACCAACTGCCTGTAGAAACCGAACCATCACTATCGTGAGAATCCCACACCCCACCACTTTCCGATGCATATCTTACTTGATTCCCTGCGCCTGGCAAAATTGAAGCACCCCAGGGACCGTCGTTCCCCCATATTTTCGATACTATCAAGTCTTGACTGCTGTCTGAATCCCGATAAACCCATGCTGAGATGGTTAGTGATCCTGTAATATCGAGTCCATCATCCTCCTCAGAATCAATATAATCATTAGAGCCGTCAAAATCCTGCGCAGAACCAATCATTCCTTCTACTAGCGTCGGAGTTGCAGCAGAACTCCCTCCACCGCCCGTCCCATTATAGTTATTGCTAGTACTATCTTGAAATTCACCTGTGGTTCCGTCACCTGATTCCATTAGGTGATAGACAAGCTGATGATTTCCGTTCCAAACACCAGTGGGATTCTCAGTTGGAGTGGTTTGAGCGCTGTTGCCATAATGCATGTATATTTCTGTATCTGTGGATGAAGAGAGCGTGGGGATTTTCACCCATGCGATCAATTCCCCTGTAGTGCTGTTGTAGCTCTCGATCTCATGATCGAGTTTCGTAATACCGTTCGAACTGGTGAAGACGATATCATATCCGTCTGAGCGGGCGTCGTTCTTCAGGTCGGTGTCGGTAATACTAACTAGCATTGGAAAATCGGTGAGATCGCCTGTCACTTCCGAGGAATCGATGGTAATTTGCTTGCGATAATCCCAATTCAAATAATTGATTTCTTCGTTACTCACCGTGATGAAAGTACTTTGATTGGCTTGATTGTTGTATTCCGTGTTGATCCAATCGGAGGAGCGGGCGATGTTGGAAATACGGATTTCATCGAGATAGCCGTCCCATTCTTCTGAACCTCCTGAGTCCCCAGCACCGATATACAAGGGGTAATCACTGGCTGATATTGAATTGCTCTCTGGATTTCCATAAAGAACAGAAAATGATAGACTAGCACCATCGATAAACATGTCAATATTATTTGCCGCATCATTGTATGTCACAGCAACATGAGTCCATGTCGAGGTCTGAATACCGGCAGTTGTTGTGCCAACCTCCTGATAACCTCCTGCATCAAAACCGAAGAGAAGGTCATCACCAGTTGCATCTTCACCTGTACAAATATAATAATTATTTTCATTAGGTCCGCTTTCACCTTTCATGACTATCATATTGTATCCGCCCAGGGATTCGGGATTTATCCAGGCCGAAATTGTAAGCTCGCCTGTTATATCCAAAGTTGAAGAATCAGATGCATTCATATAATCATTTTCAGTATCTTCAAAATCATATGCGCCGTCCATTAGCCCACTACTAATCGATGCTGCTCCGTTATTTGTGGTTACATCGTTGTCATTGGAAGTGGAGTCGAGAAGGTCCCCTGAGGTTTCCTGCATATGCTGAACCATCATAAACCCTGAATCCCAGACATTTTCCGCATCCTGTTGGCTGGAAACTGTGGAGTTGCCATAATATATATAGATATCTGTATCTGTGGAAGATGAAAGGCTGGGTATTTTGACCCAGGCAACTAGTACTCCAGTGGTTCCATTGAAACTCTCTATCTCGTGGCTCAGTTTGGTCTCACCGTCTGAAGACGTGAAAAGGATGTCGTCCCCATCATCCTGGGCATAGGCGGCAAGGTCGGAATCTGTGATGCTGACCAGCACCGGGAAATCCGTCTGGTCGCTGGGAATCTGCGAAGAATTTATCGTGATCTTCTTGCGAGAAGCCCAATCCATTTCATAAATTCCGGGTTTGTACAATATCTCATTGATAACTATCCATGTATCTAGGTTTATCGCACATGGTGTTACAACAGTCGTATGGATACCGTAGGGATCAGCCTTATTCGTATTCGGATTCTCCCAATCTGCTGTGTTGTTTAAATCTGTAGATTTCTTGTCGCGCCCGATAGTTTCGTTATTGAGCAGATCAGAAGTGTTAACATAGTTACCATTTGTCCATGCGGATAGATATACCGCAAAGGTATCGTCAGTCCCGGGATCAGCACCCCATGCGAAATAATCGAATATGTAGCCTTGGGAGCTCTTCACTGACACGTCGTCATACGTCCCAAGCATTGATGATGTTGATGTGGCACTGTTTATTATGGGTCCGTACAACTCCGTGCTGGTGTTGGTTCCCGATTGGCCGAGGTAACACATCAAGTAAGCACCGGAAGCTAGAGTTCCCGCACCGCTCAGATCGAATAGATTTCCATCGTAATCTGAAAGATACAGATCATTTAAATTGGATGTGCTGGTTGAGGGATTGTAGAGCTCGACCCATTCGTAACTGACCTGACTTGATGTTTCTCCCAATCCACTTGTACTTTCTTCGCTACCCCGATATAAGAATGAAGCTGTGTCGTTTTGGTTGTTGTATTCTGTGGAAATCCAATCGGAAGAGCGGGGAGTTGTTGATATGCGAAGCTCGTCGACTATGCCGTCAACCTGTTCTGTACTTCCAGGATAATCGCCAATATAAGGTCCGTCGGAGGGCATATCCACTTGCAGTACCTCTCCTGCATTGGCGTCTGCTGTATCACTCTCCTGATTGCCGTCGTCATAAATCTTTATTCGTGCGGAATCCCTTGTTATAACAAGATAATGGTATTCCTGGTCCACTACATCGGTTCCACTGTAATACTCTGTTTCTACAGTGGCGCTATTTGAATAATATAATCTCAATTCATCAAGATGCCCGCCGTTCCCAGGGTCATCTGTGGGTCCGAATGCAATACCGGGTCCCGTACCGTAAACCTCCACATGTGAGAAGATATACTCGTCATCGTTTGCGCTTGAATTTGAGGATTTATACCATGCAGAAATAGTGAATTCTTCCCAGTCGAAGGGATCAATGCTACTGACATCGATGTAGTCGTCAAAGCCGTCGAAGAGCAGACCGCCTGCGAACTTTGAACTGTACCAACTCGGCACCTTTGTACCAGTACCACCGCCGCCCTGGCCGTCATGGTTGTTAGATGTGCTGTCCTCGAACTCACCTGCAGCGCCGGAACCGATCTCGTTCATATGCCACACCGCCAGGTAATTACTATCCCATACCTCATCTGGATTCTCCAAGGAAGAAGATTGCCCGCTGTTATTATAATACATATAAATGAGCGTATCAGTGGATGAGGAAAGGTTGGCTATTTTCACCCATGCGATCAATTCACCTGAGGTGCTGTTATAGCTCTCGATCTCGTGGTGGAGCCTAGATTTACCATCCCAGTCCGTGAACACAATGTCATACCCATCCGAGCGTGCCTTGCTCGCAAGGTCGGAATCAGTTATGCTGACAAGAACTGGGAATTGGTCAAGATTATCACTTACCTTACTGGAGTTGATGGTAATCGGTTTGCGGTACGACCAATTCGTGGTGTTGATATCTTCACCGTTAACACAGTAGAATGAATCCGGGCTATACTGATTATTATATTCAGTTTTAACCCACGCAGCTGAACGGGCTATACTGGAAAAACGAATCTCATCAAGAAGGCCCCTGATCTCTTGACCCCAATCCTCACGCCCACCTACGCTCCAGGGTGAAACCGTAGCGTCAATGGCACCGGTTTGTGCTTCGTCTTGAATGGATGAGTCATTTATATATGTTGATTTTGTGGTACCATCATAGGTCACTGTCACATAGGTCCACATATTATTGCCAAGAACATACGTAGAACCTGAATTACCATCTATATATCCAGATATACCTTTATCTGCTTGATCATCTAGAGATAAATAATTGATATATCCAGTATCCAGACTATTTCTTTGACTAAAGATCTTTGCACTATCATCACTACCACCTTTATCAAGCTTCATCCATACTGAAAATGAAATATCTTCATTTACCCCATCACTCAGTCCGAAATTGCCTAAAATGAACATGTCATATTCAGTCCCCCCTGTAAAATTTTGGCCGTAGCCGAATTGACCTGTGTCTTGAGTGGGCGAGTTTACCCTCCCCCCGTCGTATTTTGAAGATGCGGAATTACCAATGGCACCTGCAGATTCTTTCATATGATATACGCCCACATAGCCATTACTCCAAACTTCTTCTGGGTTCTGCTGGTTAGCTGCATCGGAATCACCGTAATACATGTAGATTATCGTATCTTCAGAGGCTGAGAGATCGGGTATTTTTATCCATGCAATCAATTCACCGGTACTGCTGTCGTACTTCTCAATCTCATGGTCCAGCTTTGTATCGTTGTCGGCTGCAACGAACATGATGTCATCGCCGTCGGATTGTGCCTTGTTCTTAAGGTCCGTATCTGTTATGCTGAGGAGCATGGGAAATTCTGTGAGGTCGCTATCCACCTGCGAGGAAAGGATCGTGATCTTCTTGCGATATGACCAATCCTGTCCATAAGGCCCGCCCGTGGGGCTGAACATAACCTCGTTGATAACGACGAACTGGTCCAGGTTTATTGCACCTTTTGTCATCCCACCTGCATGCACGCCGTAGGGATCTGCGCAGCTGGTTTCAGGTCCCTCCCAATCCGAAGGGGAGTCGGTATCTGTGGAATCTTTATCGCGCCCGAGAGTCATATTGTCCTGAATGGATCTGGTGTCGATATACGTGCCGCTGGTCCATAATCCACCTGAGACTGCGCTGTCATCGTCCGAGCCTGCGTCACCGCCCCATGCCACATAATCGATGATGCCATCATTATTATTGAGCAGAGCCAGGTCGTCGGTATAATCGAGCATAGAGTTTGGAAATGTTGAACCACTCCATATTGGGCCGTAAACGTCTGTAGAGCTGTTGGTTCCTGTTTTGCCCATGTGACAGACAAGATAGCCTCCCGCTGGAATACTTCCCGCGCCTGTCAAATTGAATCTGTTTCCATCATTGTCCGTAAGATTCCAACCGCTTAGATCGATGGAAGATGTGTCAGAATTGTAGAGTTCCACCCACTCGTAACTGGTTGTGTAGTTGTTCGATTGCTCTGTGCCCGCGTACAAGAATGATGCTGTGTCGTTCATGTTGTTATATGAAGCGTTTATCCAGTCTGTTGAGCGAGCTGTATCGGATATACGGACTTCATCCATAGTCCCATCGATGGAGTCAGATGTATAATAAGCCCCGGAACCAATAACAAGGGGATTAGCTACATCAATAACGTTTTGGGTGAGAGTAGGGACATTTGATTGTAGATCACCGTCTATCCAGAGTTTTAGTGTAGAACCATCATAACCTCCAACCACATAGACCCATTGGTTGGTTGGAAAAGGATCATCTGTATTTATCGTTCTCGATCCGGCTGTCGTCTCTACCCGAAAGCCCAAATTTTGATCAACAGAATCGTTCAGAATAAACATATAATGTTGATTACTATTTCCTGAAGAATCGTCCGCTTTTTCCAGGAGCCTGTTCCAATCCTCCTTTGTTTGAAGATTGACCCAGAATCCTATAGTTAAAGCTGCCATTCCTCTTAATTCCGAACTATCACTTATATTAATGTAATCATCAGTTCCATCAAACTCATCGGCTCCATCTATATTTCCTTGAGCATCTTGTATTGCTCCATTCTGAGCCGTTCCATCATTATCATAAGAGGTTGAATCGTATTGAGTCCCAGAAGTTTCCTGTAGGTGCTGAACCATCACAAAATTATCATCCCAGACACCGGTTGGATTCGACAAGTCATCTGGCGTTTCATGGCCGTAATACATGTATAATGTGGTATCTGTGGAACTGGAAAGCCAGGGAATCCTCACCCAGGCCACCAACGCACCTGTGCTGCTATCGTAGTCCTCGATCTCGAAGTCAAGCCTCGTCCCATTTGATAAAGTGAATGTAATATCAATACCGTCAGTGTGAGCTTTACCGGCAAGGTCCGAATCCGTTAAACTAACTAGCACGGGGTAATTCGTGAGATCCCCTGTTACTTGCGAGGAATTGATGGTTATGGTCTTTCGATATTGCCTGTTTATCTGATTCTCCTCTTCACTGTCAACTGTATGGAATGTGGAAGGAGAATACTGATTGTTGTATTCAGTAACGATCCATTCCGCAGAGCGTTCGGTGTGGGAGACGCGGAGTTCATCGAGGATGCCATCTATCGGCTCGTCCTCACCTAGAGGTTCACCTATGAAAGGGCCGGAAGCAGCGTCAATACTGATGGTTGCACCGTCAGTATCGTCATCTTCATCCAAGATCCTATATCCATCAACATAAATCTTAACTTTATTAGAGTTTCTTGCGTATACGAGATAATGATATTGTTGGTCGACAACATCGATACCACCGTCCTCAGATGAGGTAGAAGCATCATAAATTCTTAACTGGGGAGAATCCTCGGTACCACCATCATCTGTTATAACAGCGCCAATTGAAGGGGCGGCGCTAAATGTTTCATGGTGAGAGAAAATATATCCATCATTATCGTAAAGATCGTTAGTTGATTTATGCCATACTGATATAGTAAAATTGGAGTAGGATTGTGGATCCATAGCACTGACATCGATATAATCACCATTAGCGTCAAAAAGCTGGCCGCCGGCCATTTTCCCGTTATCCCACGCTGGAACATCAGCGGGTGTGCCTCCACCGCCCTGGCCGTCAAAGTCATTGGAAGTGCTTTCATCGTATTCATCGACGGCACCGCTACCGGTTTCATTCAAATGCCATACAGCGGCGTAATTGGCATCCCAAACACCCGTGGGATTTGATTGGTCTGAAGATCCGGGTCTACCATAGTACATGTAGAAGACGGTGTCCTCGGTTGAGGAAAGGGAAGGAATCCTTACCCAGGCCACAAGTTCGCCTGAGCCGCCGTTGAACTTCTCGATCTCGTGGTCGAACTTGCTCTCACCATCTATCGAGAACAGGATATCGTAACCATCTTCCCTTGCATCGCTCGCAAGATCGGAATCCGTGAAGTTGAGAAGCACGGGAAAATCGGTTAGATCATCTGCAACCTTTTCCGCATGAATCGTGATCTTCTTGCGGTACTGCCAACCATTATTGTAGTACCCGCCAAATGGATCCGCTTTTATCTCGTTGATGACTATTTCAGGTAAAGAATAACTTACAGTGAAGTAGCAGTAATCAAGATAGAAACGATCAGCTCCTC
>CBDVCK010000182.1:0-7655 GCA_965372465.1 uncultured Thermoplasmata archaeon
AGCCGAAAGCGTAAAAGAGGAAAAAAAGGAAGAGTGAGATATTCTAAGGTATGCTAATCGTCATCATACCAAAGGGGTGGAGGTGGATTTTCTTCAAGGTCATCTGATTCAGATTCTTCTGTGGATTCCTCTTCTTGTGCTTTTTTTTGTAGTTTTTCCTTGTTCATCTTATGTTGACGCAAAGCAAAGAGAACAAGTAAAATGCCGATTGCAATTTCTATTACCCATAGCCACCAATATCTGATATCGAATTTTGTGGGGTCTGTTCCATCTGCCACCTCATCACCGTCATTTATACCGTCACCATCGGTATCGGGATCATTTGGGTCTGTGCCGTAAATATGCTCTTCTTCGTAATTCGATAAACCATCATCATCCGAATCCACTTCAATTACTTGAATTCTTACCTCATCACTTGCATCATTACCAAAAGGATCTCTAACTGTGAGAACTATGATATAACTCCCAAGTATTTCGAAATCAAAAGACGGACGGACCCCATATATCAGTATATCTTCGCCACCATGTTCAAAGGACCACGTATAATTTTCAATTCTATCGTTGTCCCAGGACCCACCGCCGTTAAAATTCATTGATCTTCCCTGTTCAACAACATCATCAAAACCGGCTCTGGCTATTGGGTCCCTTAGATCGATAATTGTAAAATTCCCCTGTGCACTTGCCCAATTGCCTCTATTATCTCGCGCCCAAATTGTATATTGGTGATCACCTATATTGTTGTATGTTCTATCAAATCGATAATGACCCATATTCCATGATTTGAACACTGTATTATTGAAAAGAACTAATCCGTTTAGATTCATCACCTCTATCCAAACCCCAAAGACATTCACATTATCCTCAATATCAGCAGTTATTGTGAGGATTTCACCAACCTCCTCCACATCTTCAGACAGCCAGTGTTCGATTGTTGGGGGCTCTGTATCATTATAGATTTCGAACTGCAATTGTGCAGGATTTGAAGAATTCCAATTGCCTGAGGTATCCTTTGCCCATATCTCCACTTTGTAGATTCCATATATGTGGTATGAAGTATTGAAATAATACTTCCCAGTGTTGTAATTGTAGGACATAGTAATATTTCCTGAGATAGTTCCACTGGTGCGTGAATAATTCATCCAGACCGAATCCAACATGTAGTTGTCTTCAACTTGAGCCGAGACTTTTACATATTTACTTACCACTTGTGATAGTGGCTCAATGGTGATATTCGTGATTTGAGGAGGAGTAAAATCCCGAATCTCAAATTCACTGAATTCACTTATCCAGTTATCGGAGGTGTCAGCGGCAATGATTGAAAAGGAATATTCTCCTATTTGCGAAAAACTGTAATTGAAGGAGAACTCCCCACGAATTTCATCCCAAACCATCTGGGAGTTGAAAATCAAACCCCCACCAGGATTGTAAATATTAATGCGGACCACATAGACTTCTCTGTTATCAGTCACATTTGCGAAGAATGTTACATTGTGGTGAACTTCTTGTATAGAGGGTGTAACAGTGATATCAGAAATAATTGGTGGCTCCTCATCTTTGGTTAATGTAGTAAAGGTGAAGTATTTGGTACCGTTGTTGTCCAAAGCATAATTTTCAAAGACATCCATTGATTTAACCTCGAAATAATAAGTTTGGTTCTGTGAAAAAAGGATAAGGGTAATTGAATGAAATTGTGTAAATGCCGAATCGATTTTGGTTGAGTTATCAGAAAGATCGGAATTCTGTGACCAATTCACCCTGCTGTTTGAGTATTCATCTGTAATCCAGGTGATGGTTGCAGAGGTTTCAGTCACATTTATAACGGTGACATTAAAGATAATGGGTGGGACATCATCATCCGGAGGTTGCCATACTTCAAAAGGTTCCATCAATGGGTATTTATCCTCATTTTGACCAACGATGTATGGATCATCTCCGATATCATCACTTCCTGGGATATCCTGATCAGGACCCAAAAAATCATCTGAACCATTGTAATCAGACCAGTAATTCCCCCCATAGGGGTACTGGTAATTCCAAAAATTAAAATGGGCGCTGTCATATGACTGGTTCGAATTGTTGATGAAGTTGTTGTGATATATCCTGCAGCCTGTTGTTGATATTATGTAACTTCCATAAACACTGTTATTTGTGATATTGTTGTGTTCAATTGTGTTCTGGTTAGAACTATCTATCCAGATACCATATCCATTTTCTGAGACAGAATTATTGTTTATTTGATTGGAATAAGATGATTGTATTAGATACAAGCCCTTATCCTGGTTTGAGGTGATATTATTGTGAGTGAAAAGATTTCTCACCGAACGGTCCAGATAGATGCCGGAATTCGAAAATGAAACGGTATTATTTGAAAGAGTATTATCATCTGAAGAGCGCAATCGTATACCATAATCACCTCCGAAACCCACTGTGTTATTTGAAATAATATTAAAATCTGAATTGTCAAACTCGATTCCGTAATATGAGAATAATGAGATATTGTTGTTTTTAATTCTATTATCATTTGAGTTATATGTCATATCAATCCCAATCAGAATATCTGAAATCGTATTATATGCAATCACGTTGTTTGTAGAATTATATAAAAACATCCCCGTGTGATTATTTGAGGATACATTATTGTGGGTTATGTTATTTTCAGAAGAAGAGATCATGTAAATACCATAGATATTATTTGCTTCATTATTATTTGATATAGTGTTTTTTGATGAAAACCCAAGCTCGATTCCAACTGAGCCGTTTGTGAAGTTCTGGTTCTCAATTATGATGTTTGTAGAATTTACAAGGATCACTTGTCCGGCATCGGGAGGGATTATTCCACTTATTTGGTTCTTCAAATAATAGATTGGTTTACCGTTTACGGTATTTGAGTTGTTAATATTATGTGTATTCCAGTGCTCAATGGATTCGGACCAGATAAAGATACCACATTCAATCATAGAATTGTCTGAGAAATTGCATTTGCTGGATTCCCTGAGATATATGCCATGTGTGCTGTGTGCTATGGTGTTATTATGAAGATAATTTTCATCTGAAAAACTGAGTAATAAACCGTGCCAATTATATGATATGATATTGTTAGAGATGTTGTTTTGATTGGACGAAGATGATTCTATACCATAAAGAGTGTTGGATGAAAAATTATTATTAATGATATCGTTGCCATTGGAATTACTTATATAAATTCCTGCCTCATTGTTGTAACAAAAAGTATTGTTATATACCATATTGTTTTCTGACCACCCAATATAGATCCCCAATCGATTGTTTGTACCATAGTTGAAAGCGATATAATTTGAAGGGGACATGAATACTTCAATTCCTTCAACTGAATGTGTGGAAATAGTATTGCCAATGATATCATTTCCCCACGAGTAATGGACATATATTGCATTGAATGAATTATTGATGATGGTATTGTTCATAACCGTGTTTTGACTCGATTCGGTAAGGGTAATTCCCTTCCATCCATTTAATGTGAGATGATTGTAACTGATGTTGATATTGCTTGAAGAATCTGCAAAAATCCCGTTGTAATTGTTGGAGATATTGCAGTTTGTGATATTGCAATACTGAACCCCGAGTAACTTTATTCCTGCCACTTCAGACACTCTACCACTTCCGTTAACCGTAAAACCGGATAAACTCGTAAAATTTGCGGTAATCCTGATGACATCACCACTACCACTTCCATTAATAATCGTATAATTCTGATTTTCCCCAAATAAATTGATGGTCTTGTTGATAATCAGCCTCTCGAAATAGATTCCATTGTAAACATAAACCGTATCCCCGGGGTTTGCCGCATCGATTGCTTCCTGGATGTTAGTAAAAGCACCATTACTTCCGGTCTCGTTCACATATAATGTGGCCCCCTGAACTGTGGGTGTAAAATCCATAATATCATCAACAATCACAAAAAAGCCCAACATCAAAGCCAAGATCAACCAGATCGCAATTACCTTCCTGCCCATTGATGTATGATATTCACAAGGCCAGATAAATAACTTGCGATATTTTAACCGGGAATCCTCTAATATAAATTATGGCGGCGGAGGTGGCGGCGGCTGTAAAGGTTGAGGCGGTACAGGCTCCGTGATCTTCTGTGGTTGATTTTGCAAAGGATTGAATTCAGACTGTTTTTGCATTGGGTATTGGTCTTGTGCAATCATCTGAACCATAGGCTGCCTGCCTGCAGGTTCCAATCGGTTTGTCGGTTTTTGCCCATTCCCCGTCAAAAGAAGTCCCAAAATTACTATGAAAAGTATAACTATCACAAATATTAAAAACAGCATCAAGAACATGTCAGAAGTTGATTGTCCTTCTTTTTTCTCCCACAACCTTGGATCTTCCGGATATGCATCCTCGTAATCATAGTAACCGTCGTTATCATCATCGGAATCCACATTATTTCCAAGGCCATCGGAATCCGTATCATCCCATTCCGACTCGTCCAAAGGAAAGGCATCATTCCCATCAGGTACACCGTCATTGTCATCATCGGGGTCTTCGAGATCCGGGACACCGTCCCCGTCCGTGTCAGATGCCACTGTTGAGAACACAAATAGGAAGTCAGTATTCATTGGATTTTTATTGACATCCGAGATTTCCTTGTCGATTGTGATACTGTATGTTGTTCCATGCTGTAATTTGAATTCGGCAAAGGAAATGGAAAGCGTATTCCCGTTTAAGCTCCATTGTGGAATTATTGGATTGTATGGGAAAATCGATACATAATCTGCTGCATTTGATGTGTCCATTGGTTCATTGAAAATGAAGCTTATTGTAAGGTCAGTATCATGACCGGATGAATTGTTTGTCGGGATCGTAAAAACCACATAGGGAGGTTCGGAATCGATTGTTACCTCCAGCCAAATCTGTGCCTCATTACCGAGATCATCCACTGCCCAAATGGTGATGGTATGTGAACCCTGAGTCCAGGGTGCTGTTTCTAGACCATAGGGTGATTCAAGGGGTAAATAATCTCCACCATCGATTGAGTACATTGCAGAATCCAGATTCTCATCCAGTATGTTGAATTGGATGGTCTTTCCTGATGAAATTGTCGAGTGATTTAGGTTTGATTCGAACTCTATGATCGGTGGTGAGGAATCGATTGTAATAAAGAACCATGATAAATTCGAGTTCCCTATTGTGTCAACAGCATTTATTTGAATCGAATATCCCCCATCTGCCCAACCTGATGTGGAAAGGTCATAGGGTTGGGAAAAAGGGGCAAAGAATTCGTCGTTTATGGAATAGGAGGCACCGGCAAGATGTGAATCTGTGATAGAAAAGTCCAGAGTGGTTTCTGTCTTGTGCTTGGAGTTGTTTGTTGGGGAATTCAGAATGATTTCCGGTTTTGTGGAGTCAATAGTAAAGAAATACCAGGATGATTTTTGATTTCCTGCAAGGTCGATTGCATTGAATAAGATGGTGTATTCTCCATCCGTCCATTCTGATGTTGAGATTTTAAAGGGGTCGAATATCAAAATTTCGGGACCTGTGTTTATCGAATAATTAACATGATCCAGATTTGAATCGGAAACCGAGAAATCCAAAATGATTCCACCTGCAATTATCGAATTATTTAATGGATAGCTCAAATAGATTGAGGGGGAATTATAATCTATTGTGAAGTTGAACCACACGGAAATTGAATTTTCTGCTTGATCTTGAGCATTAACATAAATTGTATTTTTGCCACTTCCCCAGGTGGCTGTTGAGATGTTGTATGGTTCGGAAAATGTTATGGTTGACCCTTGATTTCTCGAGTAATTTGCATGGTTCAGGTTGGAATCATAGATAGATAAATTAATGTAAATCCCCCTGGGAATCACGGAATTGTTTTCTGGCGAATTTAGCAATATTTCAGGTTTTGTGGAATCAATAATTACAGAAAAGATATTCTTCACCGAATTTCCCTTGGTATCCTTTGCACTGATTGTGATATTATACATTCCCTCAGCCCATCCTGTGGTGGAGATATCGTACGGTGATACAAAGGGTTGAACTAAACTACCGTCAATGGAATAGTTAACAGAATCCAAGTTTCCATCGTATACCTCGAAATCCAGATTTTCACCCGGCTGGTGAATGGAATTATTGCCAGGGGAGATAAATCGTATTCGCGGACCCATTGTATCCGGAACCGGTTCCATTAGCGGGTAATTATCGCGAGAATCCGAATCTATCTCGTGGGGTGTATCCCCGATATTATCGCTCCCTAAAATATCCTGTGAGGGTCCGTTGAAGTCATCTGCTCCTAAATAATCGGACCAGAAGTTACCACCGGATGGATAACCATTGTCCCAGTAATTATTATCTCGATTGTCATATGCCGAAATTACATTGTCCGCGATTAGATTGTGGTAGATGAGATTGTATGAGGTGCTGACAAGATAGAATCCATAATCTTTGCTTGAGACTATATTGTTACCTGTAATATTGTTTGCATTAGAATACCAGAGAGTAATACCCTCGGATCCACCCCAACTTACCGAATTATTCTTTATTGTATTATTATCCGAATAGTAAAAATAAATATTACTATCATTACAATATGAGAATGCATTGTATGATATGTTATTCCAATCACTATGGGAGAGTCTTATTCCATAAAGGGAGTTATGTATGGCTGTATTATTTGTGATATTATTTTGGTGTGAATTTGAGAGATAAAAACCCCAACTATTTTCAGAAAAATTGTTATCTGTGATATTGTTAGAGTCTGAGTACAGAATATATATTCCTTTATCATTATCATGAGCTGTATTATAAGTAATATTGTTACCGAAGGAATACTCAACCTTTATGCCTTCATAAGAGTTTGCAGATAAATAATTACCAGTGATGTTGTTGTTATCAAAAGGATTATTCCAATTTCCCCTAAGATATATGCCACATTTATTATTATTAAAGGTGTTGTTAATAATATCTGACTGATTCATATTATAACTATAGATTCCTTCATCTCTATTCGAGGAGATTATATTATCCTCGATTGTAAATCCTTCTGAATCTCTTATATAAATACCTGAATCGTTATTTGTGTTGATGATATTATTAGCGAATGTGCATTTGACTGAATCTTCTACACGGATGCCATATTTTGCGTTTGAAGAAAAGTTATTACCGGTAATATTATTCCAATCAGCTCGATAAATGTTCAAGCCTCTATCCAAATTTGATGAAGCTTTATTCCCTGTGAAATTGGTCCCATCTGAGAAATATAAATACGAACCATAGTTATTGTATGAAAAGTAGTTGTTTGAGATGTTATTACCATCAGAATGAGCCGAGTGTAAACCTATATTACTGTTTGAATGCAAATTGTTATCGGTCAAGTCATTCAAGTGCGATTCATACACATACATGCCAATGTAATTGAATGAAAAATTATTATTTCCGATATCATTTCCGTGGGAGTATTTGATATAAAGGCCATATTTTCCTCCAGATATGCTATTAGAAGTGATACTATTATTTGAAGAAAAACCCAATTGGATCCCTACGGTACAATTTATTGATACTAAATTCTCAACCGTAATGTTTTGACAATTGGCAAGAATTGCCTGCCCTGCATTATTTGGTATTATCCCACCTTATGCACGTCCTGAGTGGATGGTGTTAACTGT
>CBDVCK010000183.1:0-7622 GCA_965372465.1 uncultured Thermoplasmata archaeon
GAATGATCTTGTGGGGGTTGAGGGATAGAAACTGAAATATTCGGAAAACCAGGAAAGCCATTCCTCCTCTATAGGTGCCTCGTGGATACCTGCAAATCGCTTGTAGCTTTCAAAGGAGCTTGTGACCCCTGCCTCCTGCTCCTCAACCCAAAGCTCTGAAAAAAGCCGGTTTCCGAGGATATGATCGATATGATAATGGGAATTGATAAGGACATCCACGAAATCCTTTATCACATGAAGTATCTCGTCTCCTGTTCCGGAATCTATTAAAACAACGTCCTTGTCTATAATCAAAAGGGAGTTGGAATAGGGAAAGGTTCCTTTATTTTTTCCTATTATTAGATGTATATTATCATCAATCTGCACTGTTTTGAGCCCATTTAAGGCCTCCAAAGCATGTTCTTTTTTTCCCATGAAACTCGTTTGGGCATTGAGAAATTTGCTATTTAAAGGCTTTGTTAGAGTCCAAGAGCATATTTGTGTAATCTGAAATACAACCTTCGAAACTTTTAAAGCATCGTATCACTTTCATGGAATCCAGGCAAGTTGAGTTATGTAAATTCTGGGGGAGAGAAATTGACAAGATTAAAGGCGGTTTTATTGATTGCAATGTTGGCAAGTATGAATTTTCTGGGGATTCTCTTTCTGATTCCTGAGAATGTGAATGCAACAGTATATGTGAGCGGGAGTATCGGAAGCGATACCACTTGGACTTTGGTTAACAGTCCGTACATAGTTGTGGATAATGTAACAGTACAAAGCGGTGTGACATTGACAATCGAGCCAGGTGTAGAAGTGAAGTTCAATGGTTCTTACAGTCTTATTGTGAATGGCACGTTGAATGCAACTGGTACATCCGGCCAGCCCATCAACTTCACATCCAACCAAACAACCCCTTCTGAAGGGGATTGGCAGGGAATCAGGCTGCAAGGAGCGAACAACACATTGGACTATTGCCAGATATCATTTGGTAACAACTCTCTGTACATCGAAGGCTCAAATACCAATAACAGTATTTTGAATTGCATGATTTTCAACAATTCAGGAGACGGAATTTATCTTAATAATACTTCAAATAATACGTTATTCAATGTATCGGTTTCTTTCAGCGATGGAAACGGCATCACATTACTAAACTCATCTAGTAACACAATCGAAAATGGTAACATCACATCCAACAACGGCACAGGTATTCTTATCTCAACCAGCTCGAACTCAAATACAATTTCCCGCAGCAACATTATAAACAATTCAGTGGGAATAAACATCACCGGCTCAACCGGAAACCTTATCCACCACAACAATTTCAATTCATCAGGGCAGAATGCGTATGATTCCACGAATCAGCTTAACCAATGGGATAACGGTATGGAGGGTAACTGGTGGAACGATTACGGAGGCTCCGATGGAGATGGCGATGGAA
The DNA here is from genome assembly GCA_965372465.1 of uncultured Thermoplasmata archaeon. Lineage (GTDB taxonomy): Archaea > Thermoplasmatota > Thermoplasmata. The sequence goes on from CBDVCK010000183.1 coordinate 1,424, forward strand.
TCGGGGATACTCCCTACAACGTGCCAGGTATGGGCAGCATGGATAGGTATCCGCTTGTAAATCCTGTGAACATCAGTGCTCCCATTATAGAAGGCACAATCCCGGCTAATAGCGCAGAAAACGTCTCAGTTACTCCCCAGATATCCATTACCTTCTCAAATGAAATGAACAAGTCATCAGCTGAAAATGCAACTTCCATGACCGGGGGAGCAACCCCTACAAATTTTATATGGAGCAATGGCAATAGAACCATGACTTTTAATCCGTCTCTCACATTGAATTCCGAGACAACATATACCGTCAATGTATCAACTGCTGCAAAGGATTTGCTTGAAATTCAATTGCAATTGGTTTATCGATTCTTATTTACAACTGCAGATGTAAATGGACCTCAGATAACCCTGACTTCCCCTGCAAATGGAACAATAGAGGTACTTATAACCGCAGATGTCGTGGTTGTATTCAATGAAACCATGAACACATCTTCAGTGACCTACACTTGCTCTCCCGATCCTGGTGGATGGAGTGTTGTATGGAGTGCTGGGAACACCACTGCCACATATTCACATAATGACTTCAGCAGCACTACAACCTATACATTCAATATTACAGGTGGAAAGGATGTGGCTGGAAATGATCTGGTTGCAGGTGCTGTACCAAACCCATGGACTTTTACTACTGAGGATGTTGTAGGACCGCAGATAAGTTCCACCACTCCTTCTAATGGAACAATCGATATTCTAATTAATGCAGACATTGTGGTGACCTTCAATGAGGAGATGAACACTTCATCTGTAACCTACACATGCACACCTGATCCCGGAGGATGGAGTGTCGTTTGGAGCGCTGGAAACACCACAGCAACCTATTCTCTCAATGACTTCAGCAGCGAAACATTGTACACATTCAATATTACCGGAGCAAAAGATTTGGCAGGAAACAATTTGACTGCAGGAGGAGTTCCAAATCCATGGACGTTCACAACCAAGGATGTGGTAGGACCACAGATAAGTTCCACCACTCCTGCAAATGGGACAATTGATGTTCTGATAACAGCAGATGTTGTAGTTGTCTTCAACGAAGAAATGAACACCTCATCCGTGACCTACGAATGCACACCTGATCCCGGAGGATGGAGTGTCGTTTGGAGCGCTGGAAACACCACAGCAACCTATTCTCTCAATGACTTCAGCAGCGAAACATTGTACACATTCAATATTACCGGAGCAAAAGATTTGGCAGGAAACAATTTGACTGCAGGAGGAGTTCCAAATCCTTGGACTTTCACAACTGAGGATGTTGTGGGACCGCAAATTAGTTCAACTACCCCCGCAAACGGAACCATAGATGTTCTGATAACTGCAGATATTGTGGTTACCTTCAATGAAGAAATGAATACCTCATCCGTGACCTACATATGCACTCCTGATCCAGGTGGATGGAGTGTCGCATGGAGCGCAGGTAATACCACTGCCACATATTCACACAATGACTTCAGCAGCACAACAAATTACACCTTCAATATTACAGGAGCAAAAGATTTGGTGGGAAACAATTTGACTGCAGGTGCGACTCCAAATCCTTGGTTCTTTACAACCCAGGATGCTGATTCTCCAGAGATAACTGTTACTTCACCCGTCAATGGAGCCACCAATGTTCTGATTACAGCCAATGTTGTGGTTACCTTCAGTGAGGAAATGAACACATCCACTGTGACCTACACTTGCACACCTGATCCCGGAGGTTGGAGTGTTGTATGGAGCGCGGGTAATACCACTGCCACCTATTCTCATAATGACTTCAGTAGCACAGCATTGTATATCTTCGAAATCACAGGCGGACAAGATTTAACAGGCAATAATCTGGCTTCCGGGGCGGCACCTAACCCTTGGTCCTTTACAACCGAAGATATAGAAGGGCCGCAGATAAGCTCAACCTCACCTTCAAACGGTCAAAACGATGTTCTGATAACAGCTTCCGTGATTGTAACCTTTAATGAAGAAATGAACACATCCACAGTTACCTTCTCCTGCAACCCAAATCCAGGTGGATGGAGCGTTGTATGGAGTGCTGGGAACACCACAGCGACATATTCCCATAATGACTTCACAAGCGAGACAGTCTATATATTCCAGATCACGGCTGGAAAGGATATTTCTGGCAATAACCTTGTTGGCGGAGCAGTGGCAAATCCCTTTTCCTTTACAACAGAAGATTCAATAGCTCCCCAGATCAGTTCCACCACTCCCACAAACGGAACCATGGATGTTTTAATAATTGTCGATATAGTTATTGTATTCAGCGAGGAAATGAACACATCCTCAGTTACCTATACAAGCACACCTGATCCATTGGGATGGAGTGTTGTATGGAGTGCGGGTAATACCACAGCAACCTATTCTCACAATGATTTCAGCAGTACGACAACTTACACATTCGAAATTACAGGTGCAAAGGATTTGGGAGATAATGATGTGGTAGCAGGAGCTGTTCCGAATCCGTGGACCTTCACAACCGAAGATGTCGTGGGACCCCGGATAAGCTCCACCTCCCCCGCTAACGGGACCATTGATGTCCTGATATCAGCTGATGTGGTTGTGAACTTCAATGAAGAAATGAATACCTCATCTGTAACCTACACATGCACTCCTGATCCAGGAGGATGGTCTGTTGTATGGAGTAATGGCAACCAAACTGTAACATACTCACATAGTGATTTTACCAGTGAAACTTTGTATACATTCGAAATTACTGGTGGAAAGGATGTAACGGGAAATGCTCTCATTGGAGGGGTTGCACCTAATCCTTGGACTTTCACTTCCGAAGATGTAATTGCACCCCAGATAAGTTCAACCACTCCTGCAAACGGAACCATTGATGTTCTGATAACTCAAGATGTGGTAGTTACCTTTAGCGAGGAAATGAACACAACATCGGTTACATATACATGCACCCCCGATCCTGGGGGATGGAGCATTGTATGGAGTGGGGGAAATACCAATGCAACATATTCACATAATAACTTTAATAGTGAAACCTCATACATGTTCAATATCACAGGGGCAAAGGACCCTGCAGGAAACGACCTGGTTGCAGGCGCAGTTCCTAATCCGTGGACGTTCACAACCGAGGATGTGATTCCACCCGAGATAATCCTTGCATCACCTGTCAATGGCTCCATTGATGTTCTATTGAGTGCAAATATTGTAGTGACCTTTGGAGAGGAAATGAACATAACCTCTGTTACCTACACATGCACACCTGACCCAGGAGGATGGAGTGTAGTTTGGAGCGCGGGGAACACAATAGCAACCTATTCCCATAATGACTTCAGTAGCACGACATCTTATACATTTGAAATCACTGGAGGAAAGGATCCGGCAGATAATGATCTAGTTGCAGGGGCAGTTCCGAATCCATGGACATTCACCACAGAGGATGTTGTGGGACCGCAGATTGGTTCCACAACTCCCTCAAACGGTATTATCGATGTTCTGATCACAGCGGATGTTGTTGTAAACTTCAATGAGGAGATGAACACCTCATCCGTGACCTATATATGCACACCCGATCCTGGTGGATGGTCTGCTGCATGGAGCAATGGCAATCAAACCGTCACCTACTCACACAATGCGTTTGGCAGTGAAACATTATACACCTTCGAGATTACTGCAGGAAAGGATACGGCAGGCAATGACCTTACTTCAGGAGTGGTACCAAATCCATGGTCCTTCACTACAGAAGATTCAATAGCTCCCCAGATCAGTTCCACCATCCCCTCAAACGGGACAATCGATATTCTGATAAATGCAGATGTGGTGGTGACCTTCAGCGAGGAAATGAACACATCCTCATTGAACTACACATGCACCCCGGACCCGGGTGGATGGACAGTTGTGTGGAGTGCGAGCAACACCATTGCCACCTTTTCTCACAATGACTTCGGCAGTACGACATCATACACATTTGAGATTACAGAGGCTGAGGACCCTGCAGGAAATGATCTGGTTGCAGGCGCTGTACCGAACCCATGGGTTTTCACAACCCAGGATGCCCAGGCTCCCACCATTATCTTCACTTCCCCGGTTGATGGGGACGGGAATATTGCACAAACAGCCAATATCGTCGTGACATTTGGCGAGGCAATGAACACATCATCAATCAGTTACGCATCTTCACCAAATCCCGGAGGATGGTTTGTTTCCTGGAGCAGCGGTGATACGGTTGCCACATTCTCGCACAATCCCTTTGACAGCTACACCACATACACGTTCCAGATTATAGATTGTAAAGACCTAGCTGATAACAACCTGGTTTCCGGAGCAGTCCCAAATCCCTGGTCCTTTACAACAGTTGACAGCATTGCCCCTTGGATGACGGCAACCTCACCTTCAAACGGGTCTGTTGACATAGGGCTTACCCAGAATGTGGTTGTGACATTCAGCGAAGCAATGAACACCTCATCTATAACTTACAGCTCTTTCCCTGATCCAGGAGGCTGGTCCGTTGTTTGGAGCAGCGGCGATACAGTGGCTACATTCTCACACATTGCATTTGACGATTCAACAGAATATTCATTTCTGATTGCAAATGCCATGGATGTTGCAGGTAACAATCTGGCAGGAAGCGGTGTGCCCAATCCCTGGACCTTCACAACCGCTGACACAACTTCACCCACAATTATTGCCACATCCCCTCCAAACGCTTCCATAGAGATCGCTCTTGCCGTAAATGTAGTGGTAACATTCAGTGAAAAAATGAATACTGCAACAGTTGCTTATTTGTGCACACCGGACCCGGGTGGTTGGTCTGCATCCTGGAATGTCCAAGATACAACCGTCACCTACTCGCATAATTCTTTTGATGAGATGACCTCTTACACCTTCCAAATCGTTGCCGGAGAAGATATTGCAGGGAACAGTTTAATTTCCGGGGTCCTTCCAAATCCATGGTCCTTCACTACAGGGGATATCACAGCTCCCACCATAACTGTAACCACGCCCCCTGATGGAACCCCGAATATTGCCTTGGACCAGGATATAATTATAATTTTCAGCGATCCCATGGACAATACATCCGTTACCTACTCCTGCCTGCCTGACCCGGGCGGATGGAGTGTTGTGTGGAACGGGGCCAATACCATGGCGACCTTCTCCCACAATCCATTTATCAGTAACACGGCCTATACATTCCAGATCACAAGTGCAAAGGACCCTGCAGGAAACGATCTGGTTGCAGGAGCAGTGCCAAATCCATGGTCATTTACCACAATAGAATCGATATCTCCCACAATTTCCTTAACCTCTCCTTCGAACGGCTCCTTCGATGTCGCTGTGGCTGCTAATGTGACTGTAACCTTCAGCGAGGCCATGAACACCACCTCAATCGCATTTACCTGCTCACCTGACCCGGGAGGTTGGTCTGTTTCCTGGAGCGCAGGTGATACAGTCGCAACATTTTCGCATACTGAGTTTGACAAATCAACTGGTTATACATTCCAGATGATCAGCGGTAAGGATATTGCAGGTAACAATCTGGTAGCAGGTGGAGTTCCGAATCCATGGTCATTTACCACTGTGGCCAATGTTCCTCCCACTATTCTTTCAACACCCATTACAACAGCAACCCAGGATGTCCAGTACAACTATGATGTGGAGGCTATTGACAGTGACGGAGATCCCTTGACCTACAGCCTGACCTCCTATCCCACTGGAATGTCAATCAATGCAACCACTGGCCTTGTCACCTGGACACCGACAAATAATCAAGTAGGGGCAAACAGTGTAGTAGTTCTGGTTTCAGATATTGATGGTGGAACAGATTCGCAGTCATTTTCAATAACAGTGGCAAATGTAAACGATTTGCCGACTATCACTTCAACACCGATTACTGCGGCGGATGAGGATGTGTTGTACACCTATGATGTGGACGCCTCAGATGTCGATGTTGGAGATACATTGGTTTACAGCCTTAGCACATATCCCAGTGGAATGGCAATTGATAATGTCTCGGGTCTGATCACATGGATGCCCACTAATTCTCAAGTCGGAGCAAACAGTGTGGTTGTTCTTGTCCTGGATGGAAACGGAGGAACAGATACTCAATCCTTCACAATTACAGTGGCAAATGCAAATGACGCTCCAATAATTATATCAACCCCGATTACGACCTCTACAGAGGATGAATCCTACGTCTATGA
>CBDVCK010000184.1:0-7611 GCA_965372465.1 uncultured Thermoplasmata archaeon
TTCTCATATTTCTTAAGGTATTTAAAGTTCCTCCTTTTATCAATGGCAATCCTTACCCGATTATTTATGAAATACAGATATAAAGTTGTTCATATCCATTCACTCCCAGATTACGAGGTGTTCTGTGCAATTGTCCCGAAATTGTTTGGAGCTAAAATCGTATTGGATCTCCATGAATTTATGCCAGAAGTTTTTGCCACAAGGTTCGATATTTCCACAGATTCGAAACAACTATATATTGCAAATGTTCTAGAAAAGATTAGCGCTGGATTTGCAGATTTTGTAATCGTAACTAGTAATAAACATAAAGAAACTTTGGTAAAAAGGACACATAAGAAGGATATTGATATCATCATGAACCTCCCCAAAAAAGATATCTTCAAATCAAGAGATATGACCGATTTTATCAAAGAAAATGGCTTGGAAGATTCATTTATTGTCAGCTATGTGGGTGGGTTAAATCCAGAAAGAGAAATTGATGTGGTAATAAAGGCCATAAAATATGCCGAGAAAAAGATTCCGAATATTGCGTTTATCTTCTGCGGAACAGGGGAAAAGGAGTATATTGTATCAATAGAGAATTTAATTGAGGATTCAAATCTAAAAAAGAAGGTATTGTTCATGGGATATGTTCCCCAGCACGATGTTCTAAATTATGTTGCATTGTCAAAAGTAACCCTTAATCCCTATAAGATCCATCCAAATCTGAATCCAGTGGGTTCTACAAAGGTGTTTGAATATCTTTTAATCCCGAGGCCGGTGATCGTTGCCGATTATCCTGCAAACAGAAAAGAGTTCAAAGATCTGGTATTGTTCTATAAAAGTAGTGATTATGAGAGCCTGGGTGAGAAGATATTTGAAGTTTATGAAAATGAGGAAGAGTATACGAAAATGGCAATTCGGGCTCAGGAGGTATTATTCAAAAGATATGATCCAAAGAAAAATGAAGAAAAGATTGTAGAAATCTACAGAAGTTTACTTTTCAAGTAGGGTTACTTTAGAACTTTTGTCTGCAGCCTAAGCATATTTGAAAATTCCACATCATCTTTTTACTATTCCTTGGGCTTGGCCTTCAGTTTTTCGGCAATTTTTGCGATGTCGTCCTCGATTTCCTTTAGTACCTGGGTCCCTTTTTCCTTGATAATACCTGCAGCCTCTTTGGCCTTCTGTTCACCTGCGCCGCCTGTAATATCCATTCTCTTCTCATTGAGCTTGGTTCTTGCGGCGCTTATGTCGGTTTCCAGCTCATCATAAAGCTTGATACCTTTTTCCCTGGCCTTTGCACGCCCCTCCTCCACAACCTGATAAAGGGCGTCCAAATCCTTGTCAAGTTCATCAAAGGTCCTTTTACCGAGCTCCTTGACCTTGTCTTCCACTACGCCACCTGTAATCTCTCTTCTTACGGCTTTAATCTTCTGTCTTGTGTTATTTAACCTTTCAGTTACTCTATCGATTAAATCTGGCAAATATATTCCCCCGTTCTTTTATAGAGCCAATATATCGTAGTTTATTATATACCTTTCTGTAAACATATTAACCTTTTATATAAAATAATCTGCCTGAGCTCAATTACCAACAAACTTTTAAAACCCAGAGCCTATTTGGGATTTCGGGGATTGAAGTGACGAAAGTGACGATAAGTATTATAAAGGCAGATGTTGGAGGTTGGCCAGGCCATGCAACCGTGCATCCGAGACTTATGGAAATCGCACGTGAAATGTTAGGGAAAGCAAAGGAACAAACCACAATCACAGACTTTCATGTGACCCATTGTGGCGACGATCTAGAGCTCATAATGGGTCATTTTAAAGGTGACAACAATAAATATGTGCACGAGCTCGCATGGAATGTTTTCACGGCAGCCACCGAGGAAGCAAAAAACCTGAAATTGTACGGAGCAGGACAAGATATGCTGTCCGATGCCTTCTCAGGAAACGTAAGGGGGTTGGGGCCAGGGATAGCTGAGATGACCTTTACCGAAAGGAAAGCGGAACCTTTTGTGGCTTTCCTCATGGATAAAACCGAACCTGGAGCATTTAATCTTCCCATTTTCAGGATGTTTGCAGACCCCTTCAATACGGCGGGACTGATTATTGATCCGAACTGTCATCCCGGATTCGTATTTGAAATCTGGGATATCATGGAGAGCAAAAAGGTCATGATGTCGTCCCCTGAAGAGATGTACGATATATTGGCTCTAATCGGGGCCAAGGAGCGGTATGTTATCAAGAGGGTTTTCCCAAAAGAGGGGGGGAAACTACCAGGTAACGAACCAGCGGCTGTAATCTCAACCGAGAAACTCTATCAGATAGCTGGAGAGTACGTTGGGAAGGATGACCCCGTAGCGGCTGTTCGGGCGCAGTCAGGCCTACCTGCCTTGGGCGAGGTCCTCGAGCCTTTTGCATTCCCATTTCTCGTTTCAGGATGGATGAGGGGTTCGCATAACGGTCCGATAATGCCTGTAGGTGTGAAGAACGCCATGTGCACGAGATTTGACGGTCCTCCGAGAGTTGTTGGACTGGGTTTCCAGTTATGTGAAGGGAAACTTGTTGGACCAGTGGACCTGTTTGATGACCCTGGTTTCGATTACACAAGGGAAAAGGCGCAGCGAGTAGCCGAATACATGCGCAGACACGGTCCCTTCGAGCCCCACAGGCTTCCTCTTGCGGATATGGAATACACAACCCTGCCCAATGTCATGAAGAAATTGAAGGACAGGTTTGAGAAGGTTGAATAGTAAATCTCGATTTCTCATTGGATTAATAAAATAGATAGCTTAGGATAGACCTCTAACAATGTGACTTTGCCATATGTAAAGTGGGATGTAAAAATGGCAGATAGTGTGCTTGCCCTTCAGGGTTTGATTACTTTCGCAATAATATTGGTTGTTCTGCTGGTAATCTCAGTTATCATTACAGCGATCTTAGCAAGAAAGAAAAAGAAGTATATTGGACGAATAATTACAGGGTGCTTGCTTTCAATTTTTGCTCTGTCCATGCTGATTGGATTCTGGAATGTCAATGGTATAGTGGGACCTGCAATGGACGCTGATGATGTTGCAAAATATGAGCAGCAGGGAGATTTCCCGGAACATAACGAGGGAGACATCATAACCTTAAGGGACGAAATCTCAAGATTGGAGACTGAAACCTTCGATAACAACACCTATGTTCTCATGTGGTTCGAAACATCAGGACATGATGATGCAGATTTTAATGTGATCTTCAGGGACGATATCAGTGGTAGCTTTAAAACAGGGGATCTGGTGTTCGTTTTCCTTTATGTCGAGCAGGACAATACCTCAAGAGAAGTGCTTAGATATCACGCTCCTGGAAGGGAGGAGTTGGGGGCAAGATCAATGCAGATATATCCGTCCATTTATGTGGATATCTGGTTCTGGCTTATTCTCATCATTGGAGCGGTTGCCCTCGTAATCGGGATATTGGGAGGTATAAAAAGGGATACCAAAGAAGAAACAGAAAGTGAAGCATCAAAACAAAAAGAGTCGGATAAAGCCAGGAAGGGAGACCTCCCTGATGAGGAAGATTTGTTAGAGGAATCGGGTATTTCCACGAAGGAGGAACTACCTGAAGAGGAGGATGTACTGAAGGAAGAACAAGACCAATAATCCCTTATCTTTATTTTTCTTCTGCTGATTTGATTACCGTTTTCGCTCCTCTAAAGACCAGGTACTTAGTGCCAAAGAAGTTCACAAGCATCACAATTAATATTGCAATAAGCAGAACAAATCTCTCAATTGATAAAAGTGATATTAGAAAGTTCACCAATGGTCCTTTATAGGAGTTCCATACATTTTGATGGGTCAACATTACATCAATAATTAATGTCCTAATAAGCCAAGCACCCACAGCCACTCCAAAGAAAGTTAGAAACTGCCTGGTAACCTTTGCTTTCCTGCGCTCCTTGTCTTGGAATGTCCACACCTTGTTAAGAACAAAATTGAAAGTCACTCCAGCAGAAAATGAGATTGTCTGGGAGTATAGAGTCCCGGTTATTTGACCGTATATATCAAAAAAATATCCCCAATAAACAAATGAAAATATACCCAAATCCACAAATATCCCAAGCCCGCCAACAATACAGAATTTCAGGAATTGATAAAATGCACTGTCCTTATAAAAATAAAGGCTCAAGGCATGCGAGAGATAGCTTTTTATTACATTTGCACCGAGCTTGCTTTCACCATGAGCCCTATTTTTGAACACAAAGGGTTCTTCAATAAGGTTTTTGTAATTTCCTTTAACAATGATCTCCAAACCTATCTTGTAACCCTTCGGTTTGAGCTCAACCCCTTGTATTACCTCCCTTTTCAACATGAAGAAACCTGACATTGGGTCTTTGACTTTAGTTACCGGTCTTGCTATAAGAGATGCAATCTTGGAAACTATCTTTCTTTTAAATGTCCAGTTCTCGATTGCGCCTCCTTTCACATGCCTGCTTCCCACTACAAGCTCGGCCTTGCCATCTGTAATGTGTTGTAACATCCTTGGAATGACCTCAGGAGGATGGCTTAAATCAGCATCCATTACACATAAAATATCGCCTTTTGCGGATTCCATGCCTTTTATTGCCGCTGAGGATAGACCCCGCTCGTTCTTTCGTACAATAACCTGAATATTGTATTCACTTTTCAGGTTCTGTGCAACTTTTGCGGTACCATCCGGTGAATTATCATCTACAATAACGAGCTCGCCTTCGATATTATCGGTTTTGAGCATCTCAAATATTCTTTTAACAAGCTCAGGAATGTTATCTTTCTCGTTGTACGTGGGCACAACTATGGAAAGCATTTGTACACACTCGTTTTCCTCTTACTTTTGGACGGTGTAAGGAGCTTTGTGCTATAAAGTTTACCTGTAATTATTGGTAAATACCCATATTCCAAACCAGAAAATATTTTATTCACCTATACTCTACACCGCCCTGCATGAACATTGAAGAAGAGGTGCTATCCAAGATAACCCCAAAGGATGATGAGAACAGCCGAATAAACGAGGTTGTAGAGAAAGTCCAGAGGAAAATCCTTGATGTGGCAAAATCCATGAAGATAGAAATTGAGCCTAAATTGGTGGGCTCTGTAGCAAAAGATACACACCTTACAGACCCTGATATCGACATATTCGTCATTTTCCCAACTTCCACCAAAAGGGAGGATTTGGAATCCTATGGACTTACAATTGGTACAAAGATCTTAGACGAATCGGAAAAAAGATATGCAGAGCATCCCTATGTCATTGGTAAATATAATGGTTTGACTGTTGAGATCGTACCTTGTTATAATATCCAAGATTCTTCCCAGAAGATGAGTGCTGTGGATAGAACCCCATTTCATACATCATATATCGTTGAGCATATAAAAAAGGAACAGAAGGATCAAATCAGGCTGTTAAAGCAGTTTCAAAAGGGAATAGGCGTCTACGGAGCCGAATCTGAGATTGAAGGATTTTCAGGGTATCTATGCGAACTGCTCGTATTGCACTATGGTGATTTCAAAAACATCATAGCAAATGCAAAGGATTGGAAAAAAGGTATGATAATAACTTTTAACGATGGCGATTACGCTCGATTCAATGAGACCTTGATCGTGGTGGATCCCGTGGATTCTAACAGGAACGTGGCATCTGCTTTATCTCAGGAGAATTTCGCAATATTTATTCATGCCTGTAAGGAATATAATGCCAAACCAAGGATCGAATTCTTCTTTCCTAATGATACCGTTCCAAAAACCCTTGAAGAATTGGAGGAGATTATCAAGATACGGGGAACGACCTTGCTTGGTATAGTCTTCGAAGCACCGCGGACTCTATCTGACATTTTGCACTCTCAGCTGCGCAAATCCATGAGGGGAATTGTAAAATTCCTTGAAAATTATGACTTTTACCTTATTGCATGGGACTACTTTGTTGATGGCGAGATATTGCTATTATTTGAATTCGAGGTTTTTTCTATTGCCCCAATAAAACTACATAGGGGACCTCCTGTGGGGCATCCAAATGCCCCGGACTTCTTTAAAAAGTGGATTGATTCCCCGAAACTTATTTCTGGTCCTTTTATAAAAGATAGCAATTGGTATGTTGACATCAAACGGGAATACAGAAATCCAAAAGAATTGATTGAATCCAAACTTTACACATTAGGCCTAGGGGGACATATAAACAAAGCATTAAAAAATGGTTACACGATCCTTGTGGGATTGAATATACTTGATGAACGGTATTCATCATGGTTGACCATGTTTTTCGAAAAAAAATTCAGATGGGAATATTAGACTCAGTTATAAGAGAATGCTTCCCGAGAAGGATTCTTCGTGGTTGTTGACATCAGAAGCTATAATTGTGAAAGCGTACTCTGTTTGGGTATCAGCAGAGAAAATATATGAATATTCGTTTTTTTCTGTATGTGTCAAACCATCACCTCCCGAGGGAGTTATTTCTTCTTCACCCCTTTTTATCGTTATTCTTATTGTATCAACATCGACTTCGACATTATCGAATATGGTGACCCGGATGCTAACGTTCGTTGTAACGTTTATTAGATTCTGATCATGCCATTCATGTTCACCGGATTTATTGATCTTTGTCCAATTTCCTGGATTAGATTCAAAATAAATCCCCTCATCTTTTATCGTGGGTGCGGCAAAATCACTAAATGGAGGATTGCTGAGAAGAATTAAAACCGCAAGCCATGCGAATAAGTACATCATGATATTACCTGCCCATTGTTTCTTTTCAAGTAATGTGGTGTCAATTCGAACTAACGGATAGATATGTCTTAAAAATACGATGGCAATGAAACCCACAAGCAAAGCCAAAGCAACATCCACATAAGTCAAACTAAAAGATACTATCCCTATAAACACGGCATAAACAAAAGTCACAAGTAGTGTTTTCGTATCCCTTACTTCCTTTCTCAGATACTCTTCCTCATCGAATTCAGGCATCTTGAAATCATAGCCTTCTTCTTCTTTTTCTTTTCTTCTTTTCTTCGCCATCGTATTAGGTAATGAGGCAAAGGATAAATATTTTGTGAAGAAATGAAAATGCGGTTTCAGAATTTTTTTAAGCATAAAAAATATTTTTTCGAGCAGGATGACCCGAATTTCTTTTTAACCCATTTTCCGATGAAAAACTGAGGTTTTTCAAGGCCCAGGGAAATCTTTGATTTCCCGCGGTTTCTTTGGGAGGGTCATCCAGCGCAGAAAAAATCACAAAGAAAAAAACGGACGTGGGGGGATTTGAACCCCCGACCCACGGCTTAGGAGGCCGTTGCCCTATCCAGACTAGGCCACACGCCCATTTTAATTTCACCTATAAAGTTCTACAGGATATTTAATTTTCCGAAAGTTGTTCGAGATAGATTTCGTTTGTTTAATCCAAATACATTTTAAAAGATATTGACAAAACAGATTGAATTATTAAAATAGTATACTAAAAAAATAAAAATGACCTCCTCCCCAAATGGGTTTAAGGTCCTCTTTATGAGGACTTTGTTTTGAAGAGCATTTATTTTTTCTTCCTTTTTGTGCTCTTCTTCTTTGTTGTTTTCTTTTTGGCACCTTTCTTTTTGGTTGTTTTCTTCTTTGTGGTTTTC
>CBDVCK010000185.1:0-7493 GCA_965372465.1 uncultured Thermoplasmata archaeon
AACAGGATTTACAGATACCGGGTTCAACTTCACCGCAACTTATACTGATTTGGATAACCACGCACCCGACAATATTACCGTGAACATCACAGGTATAGGTGTATATGATCTAATCGAAGTCGATCCTTCGGACACGAATTATACGGATGGCAAAGAATATTACTACAATGCATCAGGATTTGTTGTGGGCTCGTATTCCTTCCATTTCGCAACCAACGACACGCTTGGGAACTGGACCGAGAGCAGCACTCTTGGATTTGAGGTGGTAAATAGAGATCCGGCATTGGCACTGGATCAGGTCGATCCAACCTCAGGATATACAGATACTTGGTTCAACTTCACCGCAACTTATACTGATTCGGATAACCATGTTCCTGATATCATTACTGTGAACATCACTGGTGTGGGTGTTTATAGCCTCATCGAAGTGGATCCTTTGGATACCGATTATACGGACGGCAAAGAATATTACTACAATGCATCTGGATTTGCAGTTGGCTCTTATTCCTTCAATTTCGCAGCCAACGACACGCTTGGATACTGGACCGAGAGCAGCATTCTTGGATTCGAGGTGCTCAATAGAGACCCGATACTTACTTTAGGGCAAGTCGATCCAAATACAGGATTTACAGACACTTGGTTCAACTTCACCGTAACATATACCGACTTGGATGACCATGCTTCCGATATGATCACAGTCAATATTTCTGGAGTAGGGGTTTACGATCTAATTGAGGTCGATCTTTTAGACACTGATTATACGGATGGTAAGGGATATTATTTCAACTTATCAGGTTTTGCTATCGGCTCGTATTCCTTCCACATCGCGGCAAACGATACAGTGGGAGACTGGGTAGAAAGTGGAATTTTACAGTTTGATGTTATTAATAGAGATGCGCAGCTTTCTTCGGAACAGGTAAGTCCAACCGCAGACTTTACAGACACTGGGTTCAATTTCACTGTTACATATACCAACCCGGATAATTATTCTCCTGATATCATTACAGTGAATATTACAGGGTCAGGAGTTTATCCTTTGAATGAAGTGGATCCTTTGGATGTCGATTATACCGATGGCAAGGTCTATTATTTCAATATGTCTGGGTTTGCATTGGGTCAGTATTCTTTCCATTTTGCTGCAAACTTAACAGGCGGAAACTGGACTGAAACCAGTGTTTTGCAGTTCGACGTGGTTAACAGACCTCCATTGCTTTCATCCCCTCAAGTAGATCCTTTGCTCGGTTTTATTGAGACAGGATATAATTTCACAGTGATTTACATCGATCTTGATAACGATGCTCCTGATATCATAACATTAAACATAACAGGGATAGGAACTTACGATCTAATTACCTTGGATCCCTTAGATATGAATTACATTGATGGCAAGTCATATTATTTCAATATATCTGGGTTTGCAGTTGGACAATATTCCTTTCACTTCGCAGCAAACGATACTATTGGAGAATGGATTGAAAGTGGCATTCTGCAATTTGATATAATCAATAGAGCCCCTGCACTTTCATTGGAGCAGGTAAGTCCACCCTTGGGTTATTCTGACACTGTGTTTAACTTCACTGTATCATATTCAGATTTGGATAACAATCCTCCAACTGCTATCACAGTAAACATCACAGGTATTGGCTTTTATACGCTGAATGAAGCTGATCCGTTTGATCTGGATTACAGCGATGGTAAGTTGTATTATTTCGAGACCTCAGGATTTGCGATAGATCAATACACCTTCCATTTTGCAGCGTGTGATGCAAATGGTTACTGGATAGAAAGTGGAGCATTACAATTTGATGTAATTAATAGAGCGCCAACCTTGTCATTTGGGCAGATAAATCCCAGTTTTGGATATTATGACACCTGGTTCAACTTTTCTGTCACCTACACAGATTGGGATAACCATACCCCTGATTCCATCACAGTTAATATTACCGGTTATGGGAATGTAGATTTGATCGAGGTTGATCCTTCAGATTTGGATTACAATGATGGCAAGTTATATTACTACAATTTCACGGGTCTTGATGTAGGTTCCTATTCATTCCATTTTGCAGCCAATGATTCATTGGGATTGTGGGCACAGGAGACACCTGAGATAAGTGGCCCTGCGGTTCTCGCTTTAAATGGTAATATCTACATTACAAATGTCCAGGAAGAATTCGGTGACGAGATATACCTTAATGCAACATTATTGGATAATAATAACAATCCTATTCCTCAAGAGAATATATCATTTTATATTGATGTGAACAAGAACGGAATATATGATGCAGGAGAATTTGTAGGGCCTGGAATAACCCTTGCAGATGGAACTATCTCAATAATTTACTCAATCGCTCTTGCACCTGACACATATAATTTTGCGGCTATATACACGGGTTCTGGTAATTATATTGTTAACGATATTGAAAGACTGATAACTATCAATGCAAGGCAAGCAACACTTTCTGCCGGTAGTGTTGTTGCTGAGGAAGGGGAGGTTATAACCTTAACCGCCATACTCATAGGAAGTGATGATTATCCAATTTCTAATGAGCAAGTTATTTTTATTATTGACAGCAATAAAAACGGATTTTATGAAGGTGGTGAATACAAAGGTGTGAGCACAACGACATCAAGTGGCATCGCCTCGATAAGCTATTCAGTTGATTTGATTCCCGAAAACTATGGAATTCTAGCCAAATATAACGGTTCGACTAATTATACCGTAATTGAAATAGAAGGATTACTAACTGTACACGATTCAGGTAATATACCACCCACAATACAAGGAAATGTTCCTGATCAAATCAAATCTGAGGATAGCTTACCTTGGGCCATTGATCTAACAATATATGAATCTGATACTGAGGATTCCGACCCCGACTTATTATGGTATTTGACTGGTGTAAACACTTCACTGTATTCTGTCACAGGAGAAAATAGCAGCGATGATGTCTTCACATTTATTCCTGTCGCAAACGCATATGGAAACGATATGGTTACGCTATGGCTTGTGGACAGTAGCGGTTCCAGGGATTCTCAAATTATTTGGGTGAATATCACTCCAGTTAACGATCTGCCGTACTTTACCCCTCTGCCTCCCGACCTGTTCGTTCATTATGATGATCCCACTACAGATGGGGATGATCCCAGTCCATGGAATTACACCTTCTATGTGCATGATGTGGAGACACCCACTAAAGATCTTTTCATCACTACTTCAGAGCCAATGGTAGATTCAGGTAACGGTTATGTTGATGTGGATGGTTTGGAAGTTACTTTTCACTATCCTCAAAGCATGGTCGGTGAAAGCATTTTTATCACCCTGACCCTATCGGATGGAACTGATACCACACAAACGATGATCAGGGTCAATATTACCTCAGACTGGGTACCAGAACTTGTTGCCAAACTCCCCGATATTGTTCTTCAAGAAAATTCCACTCTCTACAATGTCTTTGACCTGGATGATTACTTTACAGATAGGGATAATGACAGTCTATTTTTCTCATCAGGATATTTCCATATAAGGGTTGATATCAATGAGAATAACACTGTGGATATTGCGGTTCAAGGGCAATGGACGGGGGAAGAATATGTAACATTTAGAGCAGAGGACCCCATTGGAGCCATTACTGAAGATACCATCACGGTCACTGTTATACCAATAAATGATCCCCCTGTGATATCAGGGATACCTGACCTTGTGGTTCATCACGATTATTCCTATGCTTTTGACCTCTCACCTTATATTTCAGATCCTGACAATCTAACGTCTGAACTTACGATATGGACTTCGGAATCAACAAACTACATTGAAGTGCGGCAATCCGAGGATTTCCGAATCATAGTAACATATCCCCAATCAATGATCGGTATTACGATTCCAGTTGTGATATTCGTTTCCGATGGTATGCAGATAGCATCTCAGCAGATAGATATCTCGGTTACAAGCGATTTCCCGCCTGAGTTGAGGTACAATCTCCCTGATGTATTCTTTGATGAGGATACAATTTTATTCGATGCGTTCAATTTGAGCGAATATTTCTTTGATATTGATGATGAAGTGTTGTATTATACCAACGGCACGCAATTTATCAATATAACAATAAATGAAAATCATACGGTAGACTTTTGGGCTCCTCCGGATTGGTATGGTTTTGAGACAGTTACCTTTAGAGCCACGGACCCCCATGGAGCATTATCTGAGGATAAGATACTTGTAATTGTGGTGCCGGTAAATGATGCACCTACTATAAGCGACATCCCAGGGCAGGAAAAAGATGAAGGAGACGAATGGATACTTGATCTTTCCGAGTATATCCAGGATGTGGATAATGAAATAGCAGAATTGGTGATTCAGATTGATAGCGAGGCTGGTAAAGGATATTTAACATTGGTAGGAAACATTTTGATATTCAATTATCCAGAAGGTGTAAATGCAGACATAGTTACTATAACAGTGAGTGATGGTGAGCTTGAGACCACAAGGAGTTTTGTCGTAACTATCGAAAAGCCTGTGCAGATAGCACCGAATATCTGGGATTTAATTCCCTGGCCTTGGGTAATCTCCATCATAGTAGTGGCAATTGGTGGTGCATTTGCAATTTATAAAAAGAAGAGCAAGTACGAGGTATATGAAGTGTTTTTGATTCATGAAAAGGGTCTTCCCATGGCTCATGTATCACGACAGGAGAGCTCAGAGCTTGAGGATGTTGTGGTCAGTGGGATGTTCACCGCGGTTCAGGACTTCATCAACGATGCCTTTTCAGACAAAACGTCCGAAGCTGAATGGGAACTGGATGAGATGAAATTCGGCGAACACAAGATAATGATTGAGAGGACCAACAGTCTTTATTTAGCAGTGATTTTTGAAGGATATGGACCAAAGCTTCGCTCCCGAGTTAAGAAACTTCTTGAGGAAATAAACGAAGAATATGGAAGAGTACTTCAAGATTGGGATGGTGATCGTGCTGATATAATGGGAATAAGGGTTATGACCATGAGTTTAGTTCCAGAAAAGACAAGAAAGGATGAATTGAAAAAGAATAATTCCCCCCAATCTTCTGTTACACCTCAATTGGAGCCTCAGAATAAGGAATTCGAAAAAGCATTGATGGCTTGGGAGAATACTGAGGAAGTATCAATTGAAAAAGACACTGCAGATATAAAAGAAAGTGGACAAGAATCCGAAACTGATGAAGTCCCAATTGAAGAGGAATTTGATAAACCAGAAGAAGATACTGAAGAAGAAACCGCAACTGAAGATGAAATTGAAGAAGAAGTAAAAATATACGAATGTCCAGTTTGTGGTAAAAAAATAAGTTCCGAATTTACTCAATGCACCAGATGCGGTGTTGGTTTTTTTTGAGAATGGAATCATCTGGGAAGTAAAAAATCGAAATTATGAAGAGCCCTTGAAGAAGTCTCTCAAACCTAAAATGATGCTCTTATGTGTTTTTCATTATCAAATGTGATACTATCATCAAAACTATTTAATCAACAAAATATGGTCCATAAGATAATTCTTGAGTTTACAGGACTATATTAACAACTGGCTCAATATTTCATCACATAATTTCTCTGAAGGGTAATACAAATGTCCGAAGCTAAGGAATTAATGAAGAAAATATGTGTCATAGGTGAGGCAGCAGTTGGAAAAACGAGCCTGATTCGAAGATTCGTCTATGATAAATTTGATGATAGGTACATAGCAACCTTAGGCTCAAAAACATCTGCGAAATCCTTGAGTATCAATAATGATGAGGGGACAATCGATCTTAAGCTTCAGATTTGGGATGTTATGGGTGCGAGAAGCTTTTCTAAAATCCAGAAGAGTACCTATAATAGTGCAAAAGGTGCTTTTTTAGTATTAGACCTCACGAGAAAGGAAACAATGTATACATATGAGGCCTGGTTATTATCGTTATATAAGATTGCAGGTGAGATTCCTGTGGTTATACTGGCCAACAAGAATGATTTAGAACCTGAATTTGGAACAGATGAAATTGAGGCGCTTATACGAATATATGGCCTCCCATATTTCCTAACAAGCGCCAAGACAGGAGAGAATGTAAATGAAGCTTTCCAGACCCTTGGGAAAATGATGGTAACGCCATGGAAAGGTCTGAAAATGGGTTCATTACCCGAAATAACTGGGGGATTTGTAAGTGGATTGGAGGTGGAGTTGGAACAGGGGAGAAACCTCACATCAATAGAGGTTGAAGATATAATTATGGCACGATACTGCGATCTTTTAGAGGATCCAGAAATTGCCATGGCTACGATAAGAGCACAATTTAGAAGGTCAGATGTAAATTTTATGTATCCGACGGTAGAGGATCTGACGAAGGTTGTAGATTACCTAATTTCAGCTGCAGCGAACCAGATTGAGGGACCCCGTTTGGAGAAAGAAAGGAAAGCTTATTTGAGTTTGATTAAAAAGATAGCTTGAGGTTTAAACAGGCCCCCTTCCTATCTATTCATTTTTCTCAAATCTAGTAATCAAATGTGAATTTCTGTTCAAAACTATTTAATCGATATTAAAATGTATAATATATCTAGCTACCCAGTTTGTATTAATTATAAATGGAAGAAGAAAGGACTGAATAAAGAAGCGATTCTTAAGGCAAGTAACACTGGAAGGTATAAATACCTAAAAAAAGGGACTGGCAAGTAGCTCCAAGACTGGGATGTAGATATGACAAAAGGAACGGGCTTTAGGGCGATTATGGTCAGTATAATCTCAAAAAGGAAAGCTAAACATCCTGTAACAGAGCATTTACCCGCTCAGCGTCAATCAGAGGCTCAAAGAGGGGATTTCAAATGTGTATTGATTGATAAGGAGGACCCAAAAGAAGTTGTTAAAAGGAGCCTCATTGTCCCCTCAGTTGAAGATACAGAATTAAAACACTCCACTCTGGTGGGCTTCACAAATGGTCTAACCAATGGAGATTTTAAAGGAAAAAGAACGGGACTTACAAACGGCCTAACAAATGGGGATTCCAAAGGTTTGACAAACGGCCTAACAAATGGACTAACTAATGGCACTTCCAAAGCTAGAAGAAATGGACTCACAAACGGTTTGACAAACGGTATTATCAATGGCAATGGCATATTTAAGGTCAATGGTTTGGTAAATGGGAACGGCCTTATAAACGGAAACGGTATAATCAATGGTAATGGCATCACTAATGGCAATGCTTTTAATAAGAATCTTAACATAAAAAAAACCAGACGATGGACATTATTTTTAAAAGCATCTTTAGTGGTATTTCTTTTATTCACTCCTCTATTAATGGCAAACCTACCGCCCTTCTTCCCTGATGATAAAAACGGTATATTCATTGATGGAAATTTCGGGGATTGGAAGGAAATTGATGGATGTGTTGACGCACTCGATGACCAAATTACCGAGCCCAATGTTAATATCGTGGATTATAGGCTATTCTTCAAGAGGGAGCCAGATAGGATGTGGGAGACAAAACTTTCGTTTTACT
>CBDVCK010000186.1:0-7465 GCA_965372465.1 uncultured Thermoplasmata archaeon
GAGTCAAACTCCTTATCTTTTTTATGATTATTCATTATCCCCCTCGATTACTACCTATGTAATAACTTTATGTAATATTATCCTTTTTATTAAGTTATTGCATTTTAGCCCTCTATTCAAGAGGATTTTACTACAAATGGGATAATTACTATCACCTAACACTTCTGTTACTCTTAAATACACTATATATATACCCCTATGCTACCCAAATCGAATCAGTCCCTTCCCCAACCCCCAACCTAATATTATCATCATCCTTCACAACCAAAGTCACAGTTCCTGGCCCTTCATAAACCAGAATTGTCGTATCCATAAAATCTCTTGGGTTTACTTCTGGCGAAGGATATGGGTCTGGATTTAGAGGATTGTTCAGATATACAACAGTAACACTCTGAGTGCCATAAGTAATGGTAAGTGTTTCATCGTCACTCCCTGGATCTGTGATATAAGAGGTTATTTCGATTGGAAGCCCAATAAAATGACCATTCAAATCCACCTCCCAAGGCTCCACATGATTCCAATGCTCGCTGTCTCGTTTCTTAGATTGTTGGACATTGAATGTATGGTGTATCTTATTTATACTCCCGTTCTTGGATTTAATGTATATCCAAACCGGATTGGCTCCTATATTCGGTGGATCTTCAGGAGTGTAAATAACTGTTGCGTTATAGGATTTAGAAAAGTTGATACTGACAGGAATCCAGGCGATTTGTTCGTTTGGGGAACCAGGCATGCGTTCGATAGAGACATAACCCAATTGGCTACCTTCTTCATATAATGTCATGCTGACATCGTTATACTTTCTGCCTGCCACTCTTAAACCGATTTCGACCTCCAATGTTATTGAATCGATGGTTACTGTTGGGTCAACATTTTGGACTGTGATATTGCAGGTGTCTGTGGCTGATAGATTATCGTTGTCTGTCACCCTTAGAGTTACAATGAATACGCCATCATCGCCATAGGTATGGGTTGGTGTTGGGTCGATTGCATCAGGGGTTGCTCCTGTCTCCCACCATAGGCCGTCGCTTGAATCGAAATCCCATTGGTAGGTTTCGATTATGCCATCGGGATCGTAGGAGGATGAGACGTCGAATTGAACAGTGTCGCCTTCGTTTACGATCTGGTCGGGGCCTGCGTCAGCTATTGGAGGTTGGTTTTCCGGTGCCAATACAAGTACATCAACGGAATCTGATGAATCTAACATTAGATTCCCTTGAGAATCAGTGTAGTCCAGATGGACATAGTTCGTGAGGATTGTTCCATTTGGTATGCCACTATTAACCCTTACGATAATATTGAAGCTATGAGTAGTGGTTTCTCTTGTTGATTCCCAGGTCTCATCATTATAGGAGAAGGTAGGAGGGACGCCAACCATTCCGCCGAAGAGTATTATTCTATTGTTGCCAGAGTCAAAAGCCATTGCATGATCGTTCCTTGCAGAAGGTTGTGTTGTGAAGAGGTAAGGTCCGTCCCATGTGTGAGTACTAGTATCGTATTCCCAGGTCTCATCATTTTTGGGGATATCCAATCCGCCAAAAAGTACTATCTTTTTTATCACACTGTCATAAATTAATGCAGTTGCGTACCTACTAGAGGGTCGTGTTACTGGAAGATAAGACCCATACCATGTATGGGTAGCAGTGTCGTATTCCCAGGTCTCATCGTTAAGGGAGCCATCATCTCCACCGAAGAGTACTATCCGGTTGTTAACAGAGTCATATGTCATTGCATGTTCAATTCTTCCAGAAGGACATATTGATGGTTGAAAAGGTCCGTACCATGTGTGGGTTGCAGTATCGTATTCCCAAGTCTCATCGAAATATGTTGAACCGAATCGCCCACCAAAAAGCACGATTCTATTATTAGTGGAATCATATGCCATTGCATGGTCATACCTTAGAGAGGGTCGAGTTGCCGGAAGGTATGGTCCGTACCATGTATGGGTTGCAGTATCGTATTCCCAGGTTTCGTCATGATAAGACACATCATATCCACTAAAGAGAACTATCCTATTGTTGGTGGAATCGTAGGCCATTGAATGCCCAAACCCGCCAGGGGGGCGCCTTGTAGGTAGATATGGTCCATACCAAGTATGAGTGACAGTATTGTATTCCCATGTGTCGTCATAATTAGACCCATCATAACCTCCAAAAAGTACTACTTTGTTATTAATTGCATCGTAAGCCATTGAATGGTCATATCTCGGTGAAGGGCGCGTTGTTGGAAGGTATGGGCCGGACCATGACATTTTTGTATAACTCGCAATATTATTGAAGGTCCAATTATAATTCCCGGTCCTATTTCCTTCCGCGTTACTTGTTACGAATGTTACTCCATCTGGCAGTGTGTCGTTTATCCATACTGTTTCTGCCTCACCAGGGCCAGTGTTATTGTAATAAATGGTATACTCAATTAGATCTCCTGGTTCTGCAGTTGTCACATTAGCGGTTTTTTCGACAGTAATATCTGGATTAGGCGCCCCAATAGCATAAAGTTTACCGTCCCAAGAACCCACGTAAATTGTACCATCAGAACCGATTGCAGGGGAGTAGGTCACCACCCAACCTGTTGTAAAATTCCACTTCTCCGAGCCGTCTGGATGTATTGCATATAGATAAATACCAAGAGACCCAAAATATATCGTCCCTTCAGATCCAATCGCAGGTGCTGTTTCGATAAGACTATCAGCAGGGAACCTCCACCGTTCAGTTCCATCTTGGTTTATTGCATATAGATTTTTATCATCAGACCCTATATAGATCGTCCCATCAGAACCGATTGCGACTGATGTGTCCCAACAACATATAGAATCACCAGTTGTGAACCTCCATTTCTCTGTGCCATTCGGATATATTGCATATAGATTGTGATCACGAGAGCCGACGTAAATCGTCCCATCAGAGTCAATTGCCGGTGCAGATTGGACATTGTCACTTGCTGCTGTGAACCTCCATTTCTCGGTTCCATCTGGATTGAGTGCATATAGGTTACCATCACTTGAGCCAAAGTAGATTGTACCATCAAGACCTATTCCAGGTGAGCCTGTTTGACCTCCCGTATCTATCACGAACCTCCATTTCTCGGTTCCATCTGGATTGAGTGCAAAAAATAAATGGTAAAGATTAGACCCACTCCCTGTGCCAAAGTAAATCGAGCCATCTGAGCCGATTGCAGGCGAAGATCTCACTTGTCCCTCAGTGTTAAATTGCCATTTCTCAGTACCATCTGGATTAAGTGCAAAAAATATACCCTTTGTTGAACCAGCATAAATTGAACCATCTGAACCAATTGCCAGTGATTTTACCATATATTTGCCTATCGTGTAATTCCATTTCTCGGTCCCATCTGGATTGATTGCATACAATTTATCACTATAAGAACCCACATATATCGTCCCATCAGAACCGATTACAGGCGACAGAACGATACCTTCAGTTGTGAAACTCCACTTTAACTTGCCTGGGTTTGAACTCGTATCATATGGACTGAGACCAGTACGCCTACAGTTTTGACTGAACATCGGCCACGGTATCGGAATTAGAGTGATATCTACATATCCAGAACCACCGTTATAGCCGATTTTACTAGCTTCCGCTGATATTCTGCAGATTATCTCTGTTGTAATAGTAGGTGCATTGAATATGCTCTTAAAATCGCCATTTGCATCAGTAATTCCTGATTGCGGGCTGAATATTCCCCCATTATCCGAAACCAGATTTACAGTTGCACCTTGAACTGGGTTTGTGCCATCAGTAACATGGACAGTAATTGAGGATTGTGCTGCTGAGTTGAGTTCTGAAAAATGTGAGGTGACATTGACCCCAAGACTTATGTTTCCGATAGCATATAAACTTCTCTTACCTTGACAACCGACGTATATCGTCCCATCAGAACCAATTGCTGGTGACATCCATATTCTGCTATTAATATTAAAACTCCATCTCTCAGATCCATCTGGATTAATTGCATATAGTTTACCATCATGGGAACCGACAAAAATCGTTCCATCAGAACCGATTGCTTGTGTTGAGCCTAAATTACCACCAGTCGTGAAATTCCATTTCTTAATACCGTTTGGGTTGATGGCATAAAGATTATTATCCTCTGACCCGACATAAATTGTATTATCGAGGCCGATTGCAGGTGATAACTGAATACCACCTCCAGTGATAAAGCTCCATTTCTCCGAACCATCTGGATTGATCGCATACAATTTTTTATCGTTAGAACCAACGTAAATCGTGTTGTCCGAACCGATCGCAGGTGAGCGTACAGAGCCATCAGTTGTGAAGCTCCATTTCTCTGTACCATCTGGATTGATTGCATATAATTTATTATCGTATGAGCCGATATAAATCGTTCCATCGGAACCTATCGCTGGTGATGATGCACCCACAAAGTGTCCAGTTGTGAAGCTCCATTTTTCAGTACCGTCTGGATTGATCGCATACAATTTATTGTCATAAGAACCGACGTAAATCGTGCCATCGGAATCGATTGTTGGTGATGAGGGCACAAGTCCACCAGTTGTGAAATTCCATTTCTTAGTACCGTCTGAATTGATTGCATGTAGTTCATAATCATCAGAACCAATATAAATCGTACCATCAGAATCGATTGCCGGTGATGATCGTATTTGAGCATTAGTAGTATAATTCCATTTTTCACTGCCATCTGGATTGATAGCATAAAGTTTATGGTCATAAGAACCAACATAGATTGTACCATCAGAGCCAATTGCAGGTGATGAACCTATCCAGTACCCAGTTGTGAAATTCCATTTTTCAGTGCCCGGGTTAGCACTTGTATCATAGGGACTGAGACCTGTATGTCTCGTATTTTGGCCTAACGTCGGCCAAGGAGAGTCTTCAAGGCCACCTGACCCACCTGAAGCCGGACTTGGACCTAATTGAATATGATTTTGCGACTGCCCAACATTTTGCATAATTGAACCTGAAACACTCGTTATCATCAACAAACAGATAGCTATACTCATTACCCTACTCTTCGTATTTACCCCCCTCCAATGAAGAATAAATGCATCTGGAGGCATATAAAACCTTCTAAAAACGGGATACTGGTTATTAATGCATATAAAGAATAGAGTGGGCTTAGCCGAACCGTGGTTCAGGTATAGCCTGTCATCTCCATATCCTTTTCAATCAAAGGCGAAATTGCGGCTCCCTCTTTACCCGAAAAGAGAGAGTTTATTTCCCCTTTAAAAAAAAGAGACACGCTCAGTTCTCATTTTTCAGTTTGAATTTTTATACATTTTTATACATATGGAGGGTAGAAACAGTTATATACTCATCTTTATATATAGTAACATAGTATAGAAACATAGGGACATGATAGAATGAAGGTAGAAATTGACAATATTAGAGAAGTTAAGGAAGTCGTTATTTCATCTGATGGAAGCATTATTTCTCAACTACCAGAGTATGCAGGATATGTTGCTAAGATCGTGATTTTAGAGCAGAAAGGAAAGCCTCTTGAGATTTTAAAAACTGGTAGGGAGGAAAGATTAGTCATAGAGAAACCTATAAATTCTAATATAATTGAAGGTAAGAGATATGTTAAAGGGCAAAAGCGATCAAGAAAAACCGCAAAAAATTTTGTTAGATTAATCTCAAATAAATTCGATATTTTGGATAAGAATCAATCATGGATTTATCTCAAAAATGGAATGCAAATTCGATATGCAAATTCTGTCGTATATGATGGATCAGAGGGTGATTATCTTTGGTATTCTATTTCTTATGAATCGTTATCAAATCAAATGAAAAAAGGAAAGACAATATTAACCTTTATCATAAGAGAATCGAGGAAATTGATATATATCAATGCTGATGATGTTATTAAGGAACTTAAAGCTGCTCGAGATATTAGAAATAATGATTGGCTTCATGTTAATTTGATATTTATTAATGGAAAGATTAGGTTTTATTTAAAGACTGGTAAAGATAATAAACCTATTGAAAAAGAATTTGGCCGTGAAAAACACTATCTAAATTGGCAAGAATTTGCGAGGAATTTGGAGGAAAAAGAATGGAATTAAAAAAACTATGTTTATCACTTGCTAAGGTTAATACAGAGAGAGAAGTAATTAATATACTTAAACAAGCGGGTTATTGGGATGATCCAGATGTATGGAGATATTATGGCGATAATGAAAATAATTTTGCCACAATTGGTAATCAACAAAGTGCTCCTGATGCTGCTTTAGTAGAGAAGATAGTAAATTCCGTAGATGCGGTATTAATGCGTGAATGTTCGAGGAAAAAAATCGATCCAAATAGTAATAATGCCCCTTTTAATACAAAAGAAGCTTTAAAAGAATTATTCGGAATTTATGAAGGCATACTTTCAAGTATGAGAGCGAGTAGCAGAAGAAAATTAGCTGAAAACATTCTTCTCATTGCTACTGGATCAAAAAACAATCCCTCATATGAAATTATAGATCGGGGTGAAGGACAGACTCCAAATAGAATGCCAAAAACTTTTCTATCTTTAGCTGAATCAAATAAACTTAGAATCCGCTTTGTTCAAGGTAAATTTAATATGGGGGGGACAGGAGCCTTACGGTTTTGTGGTGAGCATAATATACAATTAATTATTTCTAAACGTGACCCCCTTATTGCTAAATACGAAAATGATGAGACAAAAGATTATTGGGGATTTACTGTTGTAAAAAGAGAAAATCCAGAGGAAGGAAAGAAAAGTTCATCATATAAGTATTTAGCCCCAAATGGTAAAATATTAATGTTTAAGGCTAAAAATCTACCGTTATTACCAGGAGATTATCCAATTACCCATAAAAATCCAATAGGGTGGGGTAGTTTTTTAAAACTTTACGAGTATCAATTAGTAGGACTTAAAACATTGATAACTTTCAACCTTTATAATAGATTATCATTACTTCTTCCCAATATTGCTTTACCTGTTAGATTGTATGAAAGAAGGAAGGGTTATACCGGGCATACATTTGAGACGACCTTGTCAGGACTTAGTGTTCGATTAGATGAAGATAAAAGGGAAAACCTTGAAGATGGTTTCCCAAGTTCGGCTTATTTAAAGGTAAAAGGACAAGAAATGAAAATTTCAATATACGCATTTAAAAAAGGAAAAAAAGAAAATTACTCTAGAAATGAAGGCATAATGTTTAGTGTAAATGGTCAAGCACATGGGTTTATTTTAAAACCTTTCTTTGGAAGGAGTTCTGTAGGGATGACTTATCTGAAGGATTCGATTTTACTGCTCGTGGATTGTACAGATTTCGATGGTAGAGCAAGAGAGGATCTTTTTATGAATAGCAGGGATAGACTCTCTGACATAAAACTTAAAAAAGAAATAGAACAAGAATTGGAAGAATTAGTGAAAAAACATCCGGGTTTGAAAGCACTAAGGGAAAGGCGTATTCGAGAATTGGTAGAAGGGAAATTAGGAGATTCTAAACCACTTC
>CBDVCK010000187.1:0-7461 GCA_965372465.1 uncultured Thermoplasmata archaeon
AAATTTGAACAATATATCTCATAACAATATTTTTAATAACTGGCGTGGAATCGGTCTCAGTATTGAATCCAGCAACAATACTATCGCTAGGAATGATGTGTTTAACAATATACAGTACAGTATTGATATCTCAGGTTCAATTAAGAATAATATTACAAATAATAACGTTTCAAATAATGGGATGGGAATACGTCTATGGAGTTCTCATGAAAACGATATCTCAGGTAACGTTATCACGTCAAGTGGTTATTATGGAATGTACATTGAGTCTTCAAATAACAATCTAATAGTATACAATGATGTTTTTAACCATACCGGCCCAGGCATCTATATTAAGAGTTCAAAGGTAAATCAATTTAGAGATAATACGATAATTAAAGGCGGTATGTTTATCGAGGGTGATATGGTTGAACATTGGAACACCCATACCATCGATATATCGAATACAGTAAACACTATGCAGATACAATATCTCAAGAACCAAGTTGGAGGTACCGTTCCACAAGGAGCCGGGCAGGTGATTCTAGCCAATAGTACAGAAATAATAATACAAAATCAAGAAATAAATAATTGCTTTGCTGGGATTTCCCTGGGTTTTTCTTCAAAAATAAATGTCTATAACAATAATCTCTCTTTCAACCGGTTTTATGCTATTTATTTTAAATTCTCTAGTTTGAACAACATTACTAATAATGAATTTTATTCAAATTTCTATGGTATATATCTTGATTATTCAATGGAAAATACTATCCTACGTAATTCCTTTTTATCTAATGAAAGTACCAGTGGTGTTGGAATAAGAGTTTATTACTCTCAAAATAACAATATTATTTCGAATAATATATCGAATAAAAATAATGGTATTATTTTTGAGTGGTCATCCTTTAATAATATTACTAACAACAATATCTCAGAACATTTGTCTGATGGAATATATTTTTACAAATCTCATAACAACAATATAACGAGAAATTATGTATCATATAATAATGAAGGCCTTGTTCTTGTAGATTCTCATAATAATAAAATAAGAAATAGTACGATTTCTCATAACGTTCACGAAGGAATCGAATTTGATTTAGGAAATTACAATGAAATAATAAGCAATAATATTTCTTATAACGATTACGGAATTCATTTACAGTCGACAACGGAAAATGTGATATATAACAATAATTTTTTATATAATACCAACCAAGCATATGACGATGAAAATTCTAATCAATGGGACAACGGCTATCCCTCAGGCGGCAACTACTGGAGCGACTGGACGACACCCGATGATAACAGAGGTCCCGGCCAAGACGAACCTGGAAGTGATGGCATTGTGGACAACCCGAAAGCGATAGATGGAGGGGCAAATCAAGATTACTACCCCTATACTACCGAGAACGGGTGGCTGAACCCACCGGAAGTTGGTCCTGTTCGCAACATCGATACAGATGAATACTTCGATACAATCCAAGAAGCAATCGATGATCCTGACACTTTAAATGGCCATACGATAGAAGTTTCAGCAGGGACTTATAATGAGAATGTGGATGTGAATAAAATTATAAATTTGATTGGGGAAAACCGGGACACAACGATAATTGATGCCGGGGGAATCGGAACTGTCGTTGCTATCAACGCAGATTGGGTGAATATCACAGGTTTTACCATTACCAACAGCGGGAACGAACTTGACGATATAGCGGTTGTGGCATATATGGACCATACCAACATATCTGGAAACAAGATCGAAAATAACGAGCGGGGAATTCGTCTAATGGGTAGTAATAACACTGTCACAAAAAACATCGTTACATCAAATAACGAGGACGGTATCTACCTCTTTTATTCCGATTGGAATGTAATAATGAACAACAATTTCTCATCAAATACCCAAAATGGCATGTTTATCGATCACTCCCACGAAAACACAATTTTATTCAATATTGCAACAGGCAATGATGGCGGTATTCTTCTTATGGAATCAAATGATAACAATATCACAGGGAACACAGTTACCTCGAATATCGACGAGGGAATTTACATATGGGGATCTCTTAGAAATATTGTGATAAATAACACAGCATCCATGAACAATAATGGAATCCATCTTTATTCTTCAGTGGATACCATGATTAACAATAATACGCTTGTTTCGAACAACTACGGTTTTTATTTGGTATTATCCTCGAACAATCAAATTTACCACAACAATATTATTGATAATGCAAATCAAGGATTTGACAGTGGCACCAACTATTGGGACAACGGCTACCCCTCGGGAGGCAATCACTGGTCCGATTGGACGACACCAGATGATCAAAGCGGTCCTGACCAAGACGAGCCCGGAAGTGATGGAATTGTGGATGATGCAAAATCCATTGATGGAGGATTGAATCAAGACAACTATCCCTTTACGACTGAGAACGGGTGGTTGAACCTACCGCCATCCGGCCCTGTTCATAATATCGATTCGGATGAATATTTCGATACGATACAGGCAGCGATAGATGATCCGGATACCTTGGATGGACATACTATTGTGGTTTCTGCAGGGACTTATTATGAGAATTTGGAGGTGGGTAAGACCTTAACTTTGGTTGGTGAGGACAGGAATACCACGATAATTAACGGTAGCGGGAGTGAAAATGTTGTATATATTACTGCGGATTGGGTTAATATCACTGGTTTCACAATCACTAACAGCGGAGGATTTATTGGTGATGCGGGGATTCGTACTGAATCGGATCACAATACACTCACTTCCAACATAATAATGTTCAATAATTGGGGTATTTTCAATCTTCAATCCAATTACAATACAATTTCAAATAACAATATTTCAATGAACAATAATGGTGTATTTCTCTCTCTCTCGATAGGGGACACTATTATATCCAATTCGATGATAGGCAACGGTATCTTCATTAACGGAAACGAAATTGAACATTGGAACACCCATATTATCGACACCTCAAATACAGTAAATAATAAACCAGTATATTATTGGAAGGATCAGGCAGGAGGTATCATTCCAGAAGGCGCGGGACAGGTGATCCTTGCTAACTGTTCAAATATTGAGATAGAGAACCAGACAGTTACCTACGGTTCCGTTGGTATTGAGCTGGGTTTCTCTTCCAACAATACAATAATTGGTAATAACGCTTCTTTTAACACAATAGATGGTATCACTCTCGTATATTCAAGTGGTAACCTCATCAAGGGCAATAATGCTTCGAATAGCTTTAAAGGATTAGACATTTGGACATCATCAAACAACAATAATGTCACAAACAATAATTTTCATTCCAATTCGGACGCTGGCATTGTTATTTGGATTTCATCAAATAATTCCGTTACTGGCAACAATATATCCAATAATTTTTATGGCATCTATTTACATGATTCTTCAAATAATCATATTTTCCATAACAATATTATCGATAACTCACATCAGGCAAATGACGATGAGAGCGACAATTATTGGGACAATGGTTATCCGTCCGGTGGTAACTATTGGAGCGATTATGCAGGCTCGGATGAATTCAGTGGTTCCAATCAGGATCAACCAGGTGAAGACGGGATAGGGGATACTCCTTATTCAGATATCAACGGTGGGGCAGGTGCACAGGACAATTATCCGCTGATGATGCCGTATGGTGTTTCTTATGGTCCTGTACATAATATCGACTCTGGGAAATACTTCTACACAATACAGGAGGCGATTGATTCTTCTGGCACCTTGAATGGACACACAATAGAGGTATCATCTGGAACCTACTATGAGAATGTGGTGGTGAATAAAGTCATATCTTTGATTGGAGAGGATAGGGATGCTACGATAATAAACGGGAGTGGAAATGACGATGTTGTTCTTATTACAGCCGATTGGGTGAACGTCACAGGATTTACAGTCACTGGGAGCGGTTTGGATGGAGATAATGCAGGAATAAAACTTATCGATGTCAAAAATTGTACCGTAATTAATAACAACATTTCAGACAATCCTCGACGAGGCATATATCTAAGGTCATCAAGTTTCAATAAAATAATAAACAACAACATCACCTCAAATTTTGGTAACGGTATTCATCTCGAATATTCATATTTTAACAGCTTCGAATATAATAATATATCAAATAATAACTGTGGGATTCTTTTACGGAGTTCGGAATTAAACATTATAAAGTTCAATAATATCTATTTCAGTGAATTTGATGGCATTCGTGTCTATTATTCAAGTGGAGATAGCGTCATCAATAATAATATCTCGTACAATTCAAACGGCATACAACTGTTTTATACAACCGAGGAAAACATCGCAGGCAATACAATGATCTTGAATGGAATATCAATAACTGGTTCATTAATTGAGGAATGGAATACTCACAGTATTGAAAACTCAAATACTGTTAATGGAAAATCAGTTTATTATTGGAAAAATCAAGTTGGTGGGACAATTCCTTCGGGTGCAGGGCAAGTGATACTTGCAAACTGTTCAAATGTAAGGATACAGAACCAACAACTTACCAATGGTTGTGTGGGTATCGAGATTGGCTTTTCTTCAAACAATGAGATCAATGGAAATAATATATCCTCAAACGACATTCACGGTATCTATATTTATAATTCCAATGCCAATGACATCATTAATAATGATATCTCCTTGATCAATAGTAACGGTATTTATCTCGAATATTCACACGGTAACACCTTTATGAATAACAATCTCATTTCAAATAATTTTGATGGCATCCGTTTCGAATATTCACACCAAAATAATATTTTTAATAATACCGTACTTAACAACTCCGACGGCATCAGACTTTTTTATTCTAATTTAACTAATATCATCGGAAACAATATTTCATATAATTGGGTGGGAATTAGTTTAAGTTATTCCAAAGAAAATAATATAACAGATAATACTGCAACATTGAATAGGTGGGCTATCGACCTTAGGAACTCAAGTTATAATAATATTTCTCACAATATAGCCTCTTTGAATGAATGGTATGGAATCAAGCTCTGGGCTTCATCAGATAATAATAGTATTATTGATAATCAAATCTGCGCAAATGACGATTTCGGTATCCATTTAGATCGTTCGTCAAATAATCACATCTTTCACAACAACATAGATGACAATCCAAGACAGGCTTATGATAATAGCGGTAATAATCTATGGAACAATAGCTATCCAACTAGCGGTAACTACTGGAACGACTACATAGGAGACGATATGTACAGTGGTCCTAATCAGGATCAGGAAGGTAGTGATTATGTAGGAGACACACCTTACACAAATATCGAGGGTGGGGCGGGAGCACAGGATAACTATCCACTGTTGAAAGATTTTGACCCACCAATCATTCTACTTACCTCGCCAGCTAATAATTCTGTAATCAATCCTGGGGTTATAATTAATTTGTCTATCACAGATCCAAATCTATTTGAAGTGACATGCACTTTAAATGGGAACCCATATCAACCGTTTACCTCACCATATTTAATCAATACATCAGACTGGTCAAATGGAAATTATACCCTTGTGATTTTTGCAATAGACACCTACAACAATGCAAATACAAAGCTGTTCAATTTTACTATCGATTCAATACCACCAGCAATCGAGCTGATTTCGCCAAACAACAACACATTCTCCAAGGCCGGATTCTTGATCGATTTTACTGTTTCTGATACAAATCTGGATGAAGTATTATACTCGATCAACAGTGGTCCAGATTTAGGGTTATCCCATCCTTATGATATCGATACAAGTTCTTGGGACGACGATAATTATATCATTGCCATAAATGCAAGTGACTTGGCAGGCCATTTTAATATTAAATGGTTCAATTTCACAATCGACTCCGCTCCTCCTTTTATTACCCTAATCTCACCCAATAATAACTCGTTTATCAATGGAGATATAGAAATCAATTTCACAATTTCAGATACCAACATTGATTCGGTGACGTATTCAATAAACAGTGAACCTTCGGACCCATTTTTAGAACCTTACGATATCAACACAAGCTCTTGGCCTGACGGACAATATGACATCGAAGTCTATGCAGACGATAAAGCAGGCAATACAATTGAAAAATTGTTCACATTCTTCAAGGATACCGTGCCTCCCGAGATCATACTCAATTCGCCTGAAAACAACACCCTTTTAATAGAGGTTACAACCCTTGATTTTGATGTATCAGATGAGAATCTGATCTCTGTCCAATATTCAATAAATCAGGGTTCATTTCAGACATTTAACGCCCCATATGATATCGATATCAATGGTTGGGATGACGGTGTATACACAATTGGACTGAGAGGTGAAGATGCTGCTGGCTATGTGACCGAAAAATGGTTTATTTTTATCATCGACATATCTTCCCCTTCGATATCCTCTACCTCTCCTGATAATGGGGTTGCGGATGTGGATGTGGATACAAAAATTGTAATTGAATTCAGCGAGTCCATGAACACTGCTTCAGTTGAATCCGCAATTTCCATCTCGCCACATATTGATTATTCCTGTCAATGGAGCAACGAGAACAAAACCCTCACAATCAACTTCTCTGAGCCGCTCGCCTACGATACTCTTTATCTGTTTTCCATAGGTACGAAGGCCAACGATCTTGCAGATAAAAAGTTGGAAAATAAATATGAACTTGAGTTCACAACCCAAAAAAAGCCTAAGGAGGATGGGGATGGCCTTCCTTTTATGTATCTCATTCTGATATTGATTTTAGCCGTAGTAGCGGCCGTAATCGTTGCAACATTGGTTGTGGCCAAGAAGAAAAAAGGACCTGTTGAAGAGCTTTCTATTGAACCTCAGGCAGAAACACCTTCCACATTCAATGTCACATGCTCAAGCTGCGACAACCTCCTTCAGATTACAGATATCGGCACTACGATGAATGTCACGTGCCCCTTCTGCTCCACTCTTTTGACTGTGGAGTCACAGGAAGCCCCGGTTGAAGCACCACCGCTTCAACCCGAAATCTCAACCCAACCTCAACCTGAAACCCAGGGTCCCCCTATCCAGATATCATGTCCTTCCTGCAAACAATCATTTCAAGTGGCAAGCTCTGGTGGTCCTACCCACATTACTTGCCCACACTGTGGAATCTCAGGTACCCTCAATTTACCGGGAGCTGCCCCAGCTGCGGCACCAACGCTACCTACAGAAGGTTCAATCAAGGCAGCTCAAGAGATTCGATGTCCTGGATGCAAAAATACTTTTATAGTGGAATCAACTCAGAGACCTATTTCAGTTAAATGCCCGCACTGCAGTATTACAGGAACCTTACATTAAGAGTTCCTTTTTCTCAATTAAAAATTTGGTGTATGTATGGTAATTACCATATAAAGTATATAAAAGAGGAAACTGTACAATAGCAGGAGCGATGAATTCGAATACCTCAGCGAGGAGGTGAGCCAGAATGAAAAAAATAATTTCAATTG
>CBDVCK010000188.1:0-7435 GCA_965372465.1 uncultured Thermoplasmata archaeon
TTTACCAAATATCGGCAGATATCGGGCAGAAGCCCTTTGGAATGCTGGTTTCAGAACCTATGAGGATTTGAGAAAAGCCACTGTTGAAGAGATAGCAGCTGCAAAGGGAATCACCAGCTCACTTGCAAAGGATATCAAAGAAGGTATACCCAAGCCTGAGAAGAAGTTCGAAAAAGGCGAGCTGTTGATATGTCACAATTGCGGTGCACTCTTGAGTTCCACAGCCACACAGTGCGGGCTCTGCGGTGCAGAGATTACGGAAGAGGAACTTCTGGAGGAGATAATAGAAGAGGAAGAAAAACTCGATCATGATGTTTACTTATGCCCGGAATGCGGCTCCTTTTTGGGACCAGATGCAACTGAATGCGCAAATTGCGGTGTTGCCTTCGAACCGGAGGAAGAGGGGGAGGAGGCAGAAGATGTCGAGCCTGAACTGGAAGTAACACCCGAAGAAGAGGAAGAGGAAGTACTCAAAGCACTGTTTCTATGTCCAAATTGCGGGGTGTTTATATCGCCTGATGCGGAAAAGTGTGAAAAATGTGGTGCAAAGATAAGGGAGATTGAAGAGGAATTGGAACCAGAGCCAAAGGAGCTCGAGCTTCTGGAAGAGATGCTTGTGGAAATGGAACCCGAGCTTGATTTGGAGGCCACTGCCGAATATGGAGCGGATCTATCCGATCTGTTCATATGTCCGGAATGCGGGTCCTTTTTGACAACGAAAGCCGATGAGTGTCCTTTTTGCGGTGTGATATTCGAGGCTGAAGAAGAGGTAGAGGAGGCTGGTGAGCTTGAGGAGGTTGAGGCTAGACTTGAGGAGATTGCACCAGAGATAGAAGAGGAGGAGTCCGATTTATTCATATGCCCGGAATGCGGCTCTTTTCTGACCACGGGTTCCGATGAATGTCCATTTTGCGGTGTTGTCTTCGAGGTGGAGGAGGGAGGAGTTGAAGAGACCCGCGCACCTGAGATGGAACCTGAACCTGAGGATGTAATTGCCGAATACGAAGAGGATTTATCTGATCTGTTTATTTGTCCGGAGTGCGGCTCCTTTTTGTCAACATCGGATGATAGTTGCAGTCATCGCGGCACCGTCTTTGAAGTTGAAGAGGGAGAGGAGGTGGAAGAGGAGGCAACTCCTTCTGAGATTGAAAAAGCGCCAGATTACTGGTACAGAAAAGAGGAGGAGGGTGTATACCTTTGCCCCAATTGCGGTTCATTCCTGACAACTGGAGCAGAGAAATGTGAGAATTGTGGAGTTACGATAGCACCGGAAATTGAAGCCGATGCAATAAAAGAAATCACAACTGAACCTGAAAAAGGCCCTGATTATTGGATTAAGAAGAAAGAGCCAGCAGGCATTTTACTTTGCCCAGAGTGCGGTGCATTCACAAAAGAAGATGCTACCCACTGCAGTATCTGCGGTTTAAGCCTGAAAGAAGAACCAGTGGAAACCGAAGAGGAATTGATTGAGGGCGAGAGAGAAATTGAGGAAGAGTTAATAGAGGAAGAACCGGTAATTGAAGAGACTGTTTGGGAAGAACCGGAAATAGAAATTGAAGAATTTGTGGAAGAGGAACCAAGGAGAAAGAAGCTAGAGCCAGAGGAGGAAGTGGAAGCCGAAATAAAAAGCCTTGAAGCCACATTAAGAAAAGCCAGACCTGCTCCAGTTCCACCATCCATGACCAACGGCCTCACAAATGGCCTCACTAACGGTTTGACAAACGGTTTGACAAATGGCTTGACTAACGGCTTAAAAATGAGAAGAAGGAGCCTTATGGGAGTTACAAATGGCATTATAAATGGGGTCACAAATGGTCTGACAAATGGATTGAAAAGATTACGAATCGGCCTTATTGATGGCATAACCAACGGTAATGGTATAACAAATGGTGTTGGCACCACTACAGAAAGTTTAAAAAGAGCGGGAGGCACGGCCAGAGTTTTAATCCTGGTGGGTTTTGTGATACTGCTATTGGCTTCCCCTTATATTTTTACTTTAATTCCAGCGCATGAACCCCTTGAAATCGACGGCAAGTTCGATGATTGGAGGGAAATTTCAAGCTATTCAGATTCAGTTTCGGATCAAATGCAAAATCAGGATGTAAATATTGCAGAATACAAGCTTGATATCAACAGGTGGGGTGATATGGCTTTCTATTTAAGAGTAAATGGTTCAATTTTGGCAGGAGAGCATGGCCTGGATTCTGTGAACATCTTCATCGATGAGGACGATAATGCGAGTACCGGATATAAAATTAACACACTTGGGGCAGACAAGATGATTGCTGTTGTTGGATGGAATCACAGTGTATACAAAAGCGCATACAGTCAATTCAACACATCTCATTCTCCCTTGGATTTAAATGGTTTTGAGAAGTTCTATACCGTAAAAACCGCTTTGGGTAAAGACAGGTTGGAGACCAAGATTTGGCTTTCAGTGTTAAACAACCAACCAAATATGCCAGTCAAGGTTATATTCAGTGCAAGGGACACTGCAGGGAATGAGGATATTTCAGATGTCATAGTGAGTCATATCAAAGGAGCGCTCACTATCAATGAAACAAGCATTGCACCTCAGGTCGTTCTTAAGGGCCCTAACAGAGTGCCAATATTGAGATTGGGTTTGAGTGCTCAAGGAGAGGAGATATCTGTGACATCCATGAACCTGACATGCACGGGAACGGCAAGCAGTTCCGATATATACAGAATCACGGTTTATCAGGATGTAAATGATAATGATCTTTTGGATATTAATGAGGATTTCGAGGTTGCTCGGATCGAAAGCGGATTTGGCCAAGGTAAGATCAGGATACCTATGAATTTGACAATAGAGAAAGATGGATCCGAAACATTACTTGTTGCAGTAGACCTATCCACTACCGCATTGGATGCCAGTACTATCGGTCTTCGGATTGCAGAACCCGAAGATATCATTTTCGAACCCGGTGTACTAACTCTTGTTCCTTTACATCTTACAAACAGTTATATTGAAAGGGTGGGAGATAATATAACAATAGACGGAGCTTTTGGCGACTGGAACAACACGGTCTATAATATTGATACCTTCAACGATGTGAAATTAGGTATGGGTAATATTGATAGTCCGAACATAGATATATTGAGATACAATATCCTGCATGATTCGGATGCATTATCCTTCTATCTGGATGTGAGCGGTACGATGTTGGGCGGCGTTTATGTTCCTTGGAATGCAACTCGACCCCCCCCTTTTACAGTAAGTGAATTCATTGACAGTGATGGGGATGGGATACTCGATCAAGATGAAGCACCCGGCCAGGAACATGATTTCGATAATGATGTGGGATCACCGAGGGATCAATTAAATCCAGTTAACCCCAATACAGGTGAGGATGGTTACGATCGCGACAGCGACAACGACCATCTTGAGGATTATCCTTGGGGAAACGATACTCTACTTATACAGCCTCAAAATAATAGTGTAAGAATATACATCGGTCCGGTTCCCCCAATACCGAAAATCCCTGTTGTAACCGGAGAGGATGTTACCTATATTTTCATAAATTCCGATAATGATACTAACACGGGCTATTCATTTTCCGGATTAATTGGCGCCGATTTCATGCTCAATTTCTCTGGAAAGGGCAATCAGATCACCTCGAGTTATGTAAACAGGTTCAATTCCTCAAATAGGAATGAATGGAATTGGGACATCATGGCCGAGGTCGATGCGGCAATCGACTCACAGGCCCTGGAAGCTCAGATAGACTTCGATTCCCTGGGTGTGCCATTGAATACCTCCTTTAAAGTCTGGTTCTTCACAACCGATTGGAGGGATTGCAATGACCTCTCTGATGATGGAATCGAGGATACAAGAAGCGTTAGGGGAACCAGAGCTCCAGGCAGTAAAGTGGTGTTAAACGAGATATTCCCTGATGTCAACGGTTGGATTGAGCTTTATAATACGGGAAATAGGGCAATCGATATCAGCGGATGGACAATTACATGGGACAGCAGTTCCTATACAATCCCGGCAGGAACAACTATTCCCGCAGGTGGTTTTCTTGCTTTTGATGTGGGAAGCATTCCCGATTCTGCAACTGTTACATTATACAATGGCAGGGGTCAACAGCTAGACACCACTACATACACCAGTGTTCCCTCGGGACAAGGATGGGGTAGATATCCGGATGGTGAAGATAATTGGATCTACACGACTCCAACAAGGGCAGCTGCAAATCAACCGGCGGTTCCTCCCCCTTCTGCAGATGTATTAATAAACGAGGTCTTTCCCGACGCCAACGGGTGGGTGGAGCTTTATAACAACGGTAATAGGAATACGAATATCGGTGGCTGGACCATAGTATGGAGCGGGGGAACCTATACAATCCCTGGAAATACTAGAATCCAGAAGCAGTCATTTCTGGCGTTTAATATTGGAAACATCCCTGCAACAGATACTGTGACCTTATATGATGATACCAGTGTTCAGCAGGATACAGTATCTTTTACAACCGTGACTTCCAGTTACGGCTGGGGGAGATATCCGGATGGATCTGGTAGTTGGTGGACAACACTTCCTACACAGGCTGCTCCGAATATGATACCCGAGTTCTCGGATGCCATTGCACCTGTTTTATTCACATTTTTCATATTCGGTTTGGTTAAGCATAAAAGGAAAAATAAAGAGAAAAAGGATGAGAAAAAATCATGGATGAAGGTGAGAGATATGTATCAAGGCGAGAAAGGAAATAGAAGAGGCCCACTACCAAACGGGTATGCCAGGTCATTGAAGGATATAATAAGAAAATTCACATCCATACCCGATGTCAGTGCCGCTGCAATAGTCAATGCAGATGGTTCTGTAGTATCCTGGCATGGTAATTTTGGTGAAAAACCATCATACGATATCGATTATATGCTTGATATCATCTCCCAGGATTATCAAAAGGATATACAATACTATAAGCAGGGCATGTTTTGCCAATCGATTATCGATTGCAAAGAATATAATATCTTATTGAGTAAGATCAGAGGAAATGTTATATTGCTGCTACTTCTTGATAAAAGCGCTTACATCGGCCTTACAATGCTTGATATGGAAGGTTGTTTAAGGGAAATCGATAGGATACTGGATGAATGCGCCTCCTGAGGTAATGGGTTGGATAAACTTATGAATCATTAAGACATATTATGTTTAAGGCTTTCAGATTCAGTGCGATGTGATAATATGAAGAAGATAAAGACCGGAATATTCGGATTGAATCCTTTAATGGACGGGGGGATAAATGAAAATTCCACAACAGTGGTCATAGGCAGCTCAGGGGCCGGGAAAACAACGTTTGCCATCCAGTTCATAAGAAAAGGTTTGGAATCGGGTCAGGAAGGAATCTTTGTAAGCCTGGACGAGAACAAGGAGCAGATAATTAGAGAAGCAGTGGAAATGGGCTGGGAGGAGATTATGGATTATCTCAAAGATGAGGTTCTCGTGTTCATTGATGCCTCGGGAAAGGATTTTTCAAATTTCATTAGAAAGGAACTTCACGAATTTGTCAGTGATTGGAAGAGTGCAGGTGCAAGAATTGCAATCGATCCCTTGACCCCTGTGATTTGGGCAGTGGAAAACAGCTATGAGCAAAGGGAACTGATAACTACACTGCTCAAGCAGACCAGGAGAGTGGGTACGGTTCTTTGCACCCTTGAGGAACACGGAACAGAAAGTGATCTCTCTGGCAAGGAGACCATAATTCCAATGTATCTTGCAGATTGCGTGATTCATCTGCGCTATAAGGCTTTGGAAGGGAAAGAGAACAGAATGTTGAAGATAATCAAGTGCAGAAACAGCTGGCACAGTGAGGATTTCCATCCCTATAGGATCATCAACGGATTGGGTTTGGTGGTGCAGCAGGGCTCTTTCAAGAGGAAAAGAAAGACGGAATCAACAAAG
Organism: uncultured Thermoplasmata archaeon; assembly: GCA_965372465.1. Lineage (GTDB taxonomy): Archaea > Thermoplasmatota > Thermoplasmata. The sequence goes on from CBDVCK010000188.1 coordinate 5,927, forward strand.
GAATTGATTCAAATGCTGCAAAAAAACGCAGCACATCTTCCTAAGAATGTGTATCAAAGGATGGAAAATACCCTCAAAAATCTATCAGATTCTGAGCTTGGCGGCATTACTTATCCGGAACTGATGCGCTATATAATTGAGGAATACAGCTAAATGACTTTGTCACGGGAATGTGAGGAGAATGTCAAAAGGTGTTGGGAAGGCCCTTGAAAAGGCAATATCCTCAAGAGGGGAAGAAATACCAGGCGCGAGAGGAGAGCAAGATTTAAAATTCGAATTCCTGAACAAGAGTCGCCAGGAAATATTTCAATTTCTTTGCATTCACCCTTGCAGCTATACCTCCATGATCTCCCAGGCAACTGGTATTTCGTCTCATGCTATCAATTGGCATCTTCGGAGGCTTGTGGAAAGCGATTATATCCACAAGAAGGCGGTTGGAAAGAAAACTGTATTTTATCCCGCGGAATTGATACATACGGAGGACATCCCGATACTGGAGATTTTAAATACAAAGAAGGCCAAAGCCATCTTTATTGCAATCGTGGATTCTGAAGGTATCTCCCAGGGGGAAATTTGCGAGAAAATTGGTCTGAAACACCAGGCTGTTATTTGGTATACAAAAAAACTCGAGAGCTTGGGTTTGATTTCTTCACTGGAAGATGGAAAATACAGAAGATACTATCCCACTGACCTATTAGGGCGAAAGAAGGATGAAAACTCAAAGAGGATAAAATTCTTCAAGAATCATTTAATGAAACGATTCAGAAAGGAGAAGTTATCCCCAACCGTTCTGAGAACCACGGATGAGAAATTGGTTGTGAGACTCACTCGTGGAAGGAGCAAGGCCGTTCTTACCCTTCATACAGATCCCTTTATCACTGTTCTTTCGTAGTGGATGTCGGGTTAAGAAGCTTTATTGAGTGCAATTTTGATGTTCAGGGAGAAGGGATGCAGCTCTCATTTCTTAATTTTCTTTGAAATAACGAGAATAATAATCAATATAACGACCAGACCGATTATATAATAAAGCATATTATTCGTATGTTCCAACTCAAGCCCGAGTATTATACTGTATTATGTTCATCATTCCGCTTATCCTTATATTCGTTGCTGCTTATTTTGGGGTGAGTGATAAGAGGTTGAAGGAAGTATTGAAAAGGCATATCGGGTTGATTAAGATAGTGACTGCGGTGATGTTTTTTGTGCTGGGAGTGTTTATGGTTTTGCTGAGTGTTGAAGTTATGGGATGGATATAATCTGTTAAAATCTATCTAGGAATTTGTAGCTTAAGGTTTAAACGGAATAGTCGTAATATGATTTAGACTATCAATATATATATATATTTAAAAAACACTACGATTCTTTGAATGACCGATAGATAATATAAAACCTGATTAAAAATCCAAGGTTTTATGGAGGGGTGAAATGCCGCATAAAATTAACACCTCGATATGCAGTAAATTTGATAAGTTAGCAGCAATAGCAATCTTTGCAATAATGGTTTTATCG
>CBDVCK010000189.1:0-7415 GCA_965372465.1 uncultured Thermoplasmata archaeon
ATTATGATAACAAATCTCACAATGAAAAACAACCTCCATGGGATTACTGCGTTTAATTCTCAGGATATCTTGGTTATCGACTCTACCATTTTCAATCAGTTATTGTCGAGTTTGCTCCTTGAAAAATCAAATATAAGTTTACTCAATGTCAATTTAAACACAACAAAAATTCAGTTTTTAGACTCAGAGTCTAATCTAATTATTCAATGGTATATGAAAGGTATAGTTAAGGACCAGAATGGAGAACCCATTGGCGGATCGACTGTGAGAATTGCTGACAATGAGAACGGTTCATATGATCAAAATTACACTTCAGATTTTAATGGATTAATTAGCAGTATTATTACCGAACGAATACAGAATCAAACCGGAAATCTATCTTTTACACCCTACAATATCAGTATAACTGATTCAAATTACTGCTTTTATGATGTACCCCGTAATATTATTATTAATAAATCAACAACAATGGTAATAACTAGTGTAAACACGGTTTCCCCAACTTCAATATATAATGTCGATAGAGATAGATATTACCTAACAGTCCAAGAAGCAATAGATGATGCAAAACCATATGATATAATTCAAGTCTCATCAGGCATATATTTAGAAAATATTGAAATCCATAAATCATTAACCTTAATGGGCGAGGATATGTATTCAACAATCATGAGTGGAAGTGGAGAAAGAAGTATCAATATAACCTCAGATGATGTAGTGATATCGAATTTCTACATTCAAAATTGCTCATATGGGATATATTCAGATATAAATAATAGCATAACAATTTCGAATATATTTATTTCAAACAGTACTTATGGTGTATATATTAACAATTCATTATCAACAACAATATCAAATCTAATCATTCAAAACTCTACATATGGAATTTATTTGGAATCTAGTAATGGAATCGCATTTTCAAATATATTAGTTTCAAACACAACCTATGGCATCCATATTAATGATTCATTATCAACAACAATCTCAAATCTGAATATTCAAAATTCAACATATGGTATCTTTTTGGAATCTTGTGGTATTATTACTATTTCAAATACAGGAGTCTCAAATGTAACTTATGGAATATATATAAATAATTCCTCTCCGACAATCGACGGTTCCTTTATTGAAAACAATGACTTCGGTATTCTTAGTTTCAATTCATCCCAAGTAAACATCATCAATAGCACCTTCCTGAATGAAAATCTTGATTTCTCAATATCTGACTCCAATATTATCTCCCTGAATGCTCATTTTAATGTGAAGAAAGTTACATTTTTCGACCCATTTAGTAATTTAACTGTAAAATGGTATCTTCACGTTCGCGTTGAGGATGCAATTAATGGTTCACTTGAGAGCGCAAACGTCTGGATAGTAGATAATGAAAACGGAACATTTGACCAGAACTTCACAACAGGTTCAGACGGCTATATCTGGTTTATAATCCTTACTGAGCGAATACAAAACCAAAGCGGAAATATATCGTTTAATCCTTACTGGATCAATGTTTCGTACTATGACTCAGAATATGGATATGGATGGCTAACCTTCCAAAACAATCCAAGAAATGTCTCTGTAAATGGTTCTCTGTTTGAAATTAGAAAAGAAACATTCACTTCCCTTGAAGCCATCCCCGAATTCTCCCACATCCTCATACCCATTATAGCAATCACCACCGGTTTTGTATTATTTCGCAAAAAACGAAGGAAAATCCAATAAATACCCCACCCAAACTCAGTAATCATTTAATAGTTACAATCATTTTACACCATGGCTTTCGGAGTGGGGTGCTTTGCCAGAAGAGGGATCACCAGTTGAAGATGAGATAAAAGAAGAGACTGATGAAGAGACCGATAAGGAGTCTCCCAAGGAAAATGACGAAGTAAAATCCGAAGAAACTAAAGAGACTGAGGATTCGGAAGATAAAGAGGACAGTCCCAAGACCAGGCAAAGTATTAGATCCAGACTTGAAAGGGAGACCATTGAAGATAAGAAATGGATAAAAATCGACGAGCTCGAGGACATACTGGAGACCAGACTCGAAAGGAAAAGCAGGGGCATCATGATTATCCAGTTCTTTCTTCCATGGGTGATTGCCCTATGCGAGGCATTACTATTATGGGTGTTCTTGGACGACAAAACCTTCCGTACCCTGGGTTTCTGGATGACCATCTATTTCTTTCCACCTCTTGGCAAGGAATCCGTTATTCCAGCAGCCATTGGGCTAGCCGAAATTCCCCAAATGCCAGATTGGATAGTCTCCATTGATCCCCTCCTCATAGCCCTGGCAATAGCGTCCATAGACATCATAGTTGGACTGTTTTTGGTCTGGAACTTCGATTTTGCCAAGAAAATACCTGTGCTTGGAAAATTTATTATCAGGCTGGAAAGTAAAGGGGGGGATTTGCTTTCCAAGAACAAGTACATTCGAGCCCTGTCCTTTGTTGGCGTTACGTTATTCGTCATAGTGCCTTTTCAGGGGAGCGGAGCAGTCGGGGCCAGCATTATCGGACGAACCATAGGTATGAACCCCTACAAGGTGTGGTTCGCCATAATCATAGGAGCGGTTTCAGGCTGCCTGTTGATCGCCTATGCATTCAATACCTTCAAGGCAATATTCTATGAAAATTGGATTGCTGGTGTGATTATTCTCATTGCGGTAATTATTGTTGTGGCAGTCTATTTAATCAGAAAGCGTAAGAACAATATGGGGAATGAAAATGAAACTACAAAATAAAAAAATTATGGTCACAGGAGGAGCTGGTTTTATAGGAAGCCATCTCGTGGACAGACTTGTTGAGCTGGGAAATGAGGTAATTGTGGTTGATAATATGACCAGCGGTAAGGCGGAGTTTCTGGCCCAAATAAATGAAAAAATCAGAATCAAGAATATTGACCTCATGAAACCAAAGGCCATATTACCAATATTAAGAGGATGCGATTCCGTTTTTCACCTCGCCGCCAACCCCATGGTCAATATCAAGGAGGACGAGACAAGGCTGCATATCGATTCCAATATAATGCTTACATTCAACGTATTAGAGGGAATGAGAAAAACTGGTGTGAAGGACATAGCCTTTGCATCCACATCAACGGTTTATGGTGAGCCTACACAGGTTCCCACATCGGAAAGCTACGGCCCTTTGATTCCCCTTTCCCTATATGCTGCCTCTAAACTCTCATGCGAGGCCATGATCTGCGCCTACTGTTTCAATTACGACATGCGCACCGTGATGTACCGCTTTGCCAATGTCATTGGACCCAGGAGCACACATGGTGTGATATTTGACTTCTTAAACAAGCTGAGAGCCAACCCAAATTCCTTGGAAATCCTAGGCAGAGAACCCGGGACCAGAAAATCCTATATTCACATTTCGGATTGTATCGAAGGTGTCATCTTTGCCTATGAGAACTCGGAAGAGAAGGTGGGAATCTATAATATCGGCTCCGAGGATGCAATCGATGTCAAAACCATAGCCAATACTGTAAGTGCGGAAATGGGTCTTTCCGATGTCAGATACGATTGGACAGGTGGTGTTGACGACGGCAGGGGTTGGATGGGGGATGTCAAGACCATGCTCTTGGATATAGAAAGTATGAAGTCCCTGGGTTGGAAACCGCAATACAGAAGCAGGGAGGCTGTAGAGCTTACGGCCAGAAAGCTGGCCAAAGGTTAAATATAAGCAGTAACAATAAGTTCAAATTAACAGATAATATATGACGTATAGGCGCTGGGGGTAATTAATGGCCACAAGGCCAAATGAGGTTCTTATTGGTAACCATTTGGGGAGAGTAAGCCCACTCCCCATAATCATAGTGATAGTCCTTTTGATTCTTTTAGGCAGTCTTCAGATACAAAGTACGGATTCCCTTCCAAACAACGATAATATTGTTATCGAATCCTCTACCAACCAAATCGATTCTCTACCTCTTGAGCCTGAAAGACCAATTACATCCACACGATCAGAACCAGATTACTATGAATTGATAAATTACGACGATGTGCTCGTAATAAGGAACCTTAACTCGCCCATGTCCACGCAGATTGCTGATTATTTCCAGGCAAAAAGGAATATTTCCGATCTCAACATCTGCAATATCTCCACTTCAACCAGTGAAACTATTGACCGCGCAACGTTCGATTCAGAGATAAGAACCCCTATTGAGGACCACATAGTGAACAACAGCCTGTTGGGAGTCATAAACTTCATAGTCACAACCAAAGATGTACCTCTTCGGGTTGCAGAACAGGATACATCCGACGACGACTGGAACCAACCCTGGACAATAGACAGGGCTTCAGTTGATGCTGAGCTTGCGCTCATCCTGGGACCGTACCAAAACTATATCGGGGATGAAAATAGGATAAACAATCCATACTTCGATCCGGCGCCTTATGATGATTTCACGTTCGTGCAATATGGTTTCTTCCTGGTTTCCAGGCTTACCGGATACGATTTTGAAGATATTAAATCAATGATAGATTCCACAGAAGAAAGTATTGGGAGGCAGGGAACATTCGTCCTTGATGTGGACCCGGGCAGGGACGGTGGTGGATGGCAATCGGGCAATGACTGGATGCGGGATGCGAATACCACTCTCGTCACCAATGGTTTTGACGTTCTTCTGGATGAGACAAGCACGTTTCTGACTGGCCAGGCCAATACCTCAGGGTACACAAGCTGGGGAAGCAATGATGGCAACTACCCCACAAATTCCCTTCTCAACACCGGTTTTGAAACAGACGGTAATGGGGATGATGTTCCCGACAACTGGTACTTTGTAAACGATACAGGGATGGGTTCAATTGATAGGAATGATACAGAGATAAGAAACGGAGCCTGGTCGGTTAGGATATCCAGGAATACCACTGGTGGAGATTCTTCTTACGCAGCCCAGAATTTCACAGTAAAACCTGGTACGAGATATTATGCTGTAGGATATGCAAATCTCTCGGGCGTAACCCCAGAGAAAGGTGTGCTTTTACAGATCAGGGCCATTGATTCACAAGGTTACATCGTTTCGTATTTCAACGGAACCACCAGGACGGGAACAACAGGTTCCTGGGTATCATTAGGACAGGTGCATTTCGAACCAATAGCAGGTATTATCAACATATCAGTTTGCGCGGTCCTTGCAGAATCCCAAGGAACTGTTTTCTTTGATGATATCAGGTTGTATGAAATCAAACCCCACAATCAATGGATACCTGGAGCCCTAGCAGAGACCTATGTTTCAACCGGAGGAAGAAGCTTCAACTACCCCACTGCCTACGGCCAGTCCCTTGTAGCGGATCTAATAAGGGACGGTGTCACGGGAGTAAAAGGATATGTTTACGAACCCTACCTTTCTGCCTGCGCCCATCCTGATATTCTATTCGATGCCTACACCCAGGGTTTTAGAATGGCGGAAAGCTACTACATGGCCTCTGAATTTCTTAGCTGGATGGATGTTGTTGTGGGGGATCCAAAAGTCGCACCCTACGACCTTGATATCGCCCCCGATGTATCCATATTAACGGATGATATCACCTTCTCAAACGGAAGAGCGCAGGCCAGGGATGAAATTAAAATCCATGCTACCATAAGAAATCTTGGCAAAGCCTTCGTTTATGACCTGGAGGTGGGATTCTATCTGGGTGACCCGATTGCGGGGGGTACTTTCCTGGGTAATGAGACATTGGATGTTGATGGCTTGGGTTCAAATGTTGCCTCCATAACATGGAACACCAGCGGCTATATCGGTGATTACAATATCACTATTGTATTGGACCCATTGGATGTATACCGGGAATTAAATGAAAATAACAATATTGCCAATAGAACCGTAAACACCTTTCATCCCATAGCAGATGCAGGGCCAGATGACTCCATTCTCGAGGACTCGCCAATAATTTTTGATGCCTCAGGCTCTTTTGACAATACAAGTATCGTTAATTACACCTGGGATTTTCAGGATGGTAACTTCGGTTTCGGAGAAAATCCGAGTCATTCCTTCACCGCACAGGACTTCTATGTGGTGGTTCTGAATGTAACCAACGTCTTTGGATTATGGGATCTGGACACAGTGAACATTACAGTTACCAATGTGGAGCCCATAGCTGATGCAGGAGGTGACATATCAGGATTTGAGTGGGAAAATATGGAATTCAATGCATCGGCCTCTTGGGACACACCTTCGGATGTTGGTTCTCTTAATTACACCTGGAACCTTGGGATTGGAGGCATCGGGTATGGAATGATAATTACATATTCATATCAGGACGATGGTGTCTATATTATTACACTGAATGTTACCGATGATGATGGAAATACTAGCTCAGATACATTAACTGTTACATTGAGCAATTCGGCTCCTGCAATATCTCAAGTATCTCCTCAGGTAGCGTATGAGGATTCATCTTTCATTCTCCAGATCTTTGCCATTGATGTTGCAAAGGATACTATCACATTTTCCGATAATTCGAGCATCTTTGATATTGATTCAATTACTGGCTTGATATCCTTTACCCCAGAAAATGAGGATGTCGGAGTGTACCTTATAAACATCACTACAGGAGATGAAGACGGGGGAGAAAGCCATATGGAATTTGAATTGATTATTGAGAATACAAACGATCCCCCCCATATCGTTTCTCTTCCGGGATATGAGGCAGTGGAAAACAGCCAATATTTATATGATGTCGTGGTTACGGACGATGACATTTTAATTTCCCCCGATGAGGTTATAACTTATACCCTGGATTTGATGCCTTCGGGTATGCAAATCAACTCCTCAGGAACTATTACCTGGATTCCAACAGATACTCAGGCATTTTTTTCCTTCAATGTCACCGTCAATGTTACTGATGGTGAGGAATATGATATTCAGGTATTCGAAATATCGGTAATCAACATAAATGATGATCCTGTAATTAATTCCACTCCCATAGCCGAGGCCATGGAAGATGAACCTTATACTTACGCCGTCAATGCAAGTGATGTGGATTTAGGGGACGAGCTGATATATTCATTGGATCTGGCCCCCCTGGGTATGAGCATCGATGGTGCGTCCGGTATGATATCGTGGTTTCCAACAAATGATCACATAGGTGAAAATGAGGTTGCAGTCAACGTCACCGATTCCAATGGCGGCTACGATACCCAGGAGTTTTCCATCTGGATTGTTAATACCAATGATGCTCCTTTCCTTGATTCAATTGGAGACCTTTTTGCCACTGAGGATGACCCATTCCATTTTCAGGTTAATGCAACAGATTTCGATTTATATGATACTTTGAAGTTCTATGATGATTCGGATCTTTTTATCATCAACAAAAACACAGGTATAATTTCCTTCACACCCAGAAATGCGGATGTGGGTGTTTATACAATTGAAATCTTAGTGGTGAGAGAAGCATTGAACGGGATGAT
>CBDVCK010000190.1:0-7399 GCA_965372465.1 uncultured Thermoplasmata archaeon
AAAAGAAACTCGCCCAAGCCTGCTCTTTCGGCAATAAGGTGGTGGGATATTGCCTGAATTTGAACCTAAGATACTAGGTTTGCTTTGCAACTGGTGCTCTTACGCGGCATCGGACCTTGCAGGAATAAGCAGGATTCAACTTCCACCGACTTTGAGGATAATTCGGGTCATGTGCACTGGAAGCATTGACCCAAGCATGGTATTTGAGGCATTTGAGCAGGGCATTGACGGTGTGCTCATGCTGGGCTGCCATCCTGGGGATTGTCATTATCTCACTGGAAATTACAATGCCGAGAAAAAAGTGAAGATGGTAAAAAAGCTTCTTGAAAAGACGGATATCCCTCCCGAAAGACTGCATCTGGAATGGGTCTCGGCTGCCGAAGGGCCCAAGTTTGCAGAGGTGGTAAAGGAGTTCACATCCAGAATAACGTCCCTTGGCCCCAATCCTCTTTACGATGAGAACAAGGCAGATGAGATTAAGATTAAAAGACTACTGGGAGCCAAGCACGCCTCGGAAGCATTCAGGCTCAGGGCGGTTGTTGGAAGGGAGAGAAAACTCACCGAAGAATCCAATGTCTACGGCGAGAAGGTACCAGTGGAGAAGTACGAGGAATGGATGACCGAATTTGTGGATGATGAGTATATCCGCAGCAGGATTTTGGATTCAGTAAGAATCGAACCAAAGACTGTTGAGCAGCTGTCAGATGAACTGGGAATTCCAACAAAACTTGCATTCAGGCATGTGGGAAGGCTGTGGAAGAAACAGATGATCTTACCTGCAGGTCATGTGGATGCATCACCCACTTATTCCATTGCGGAGGGGGTGTAGGATGGTGGAAAAGGTGGGGGCTGTACTTGTTGTGGGAGGCGGGATTTCCGGAATGCAGACCTCTCTTGATCTTGCCGAATCAGGATTCAAGGTATATCTTGTGGAGAAAACCAGCAGTATCGGAGGTGTAATGGCAGCTCTGGACAAGACCTTTCCTACAAATGACTGTGCAATGTGTACTATTGCCCCTACCCTTGTTGGAACAGGCAGGCATCACAATATCGAGGTCATCACATGCTCTGATATAGACGAGGTGGAAGGAGAGATTGGGAATTTCACAGTGCAACTCACAAAGCATCCGAGGTACATCAACGAGGAAAAATGTACAGGGTGCGGTCTATGTGCCCAGTATTGTCCAAGGGAAGCCATAAGTGAATTTGATAGAGGTGTGGGTCTAAGAAGCGCAACTTTTATTCCATTTCCCCAGGCTGTACCTTTGAGGTACCGTATCGATAGAGAACAGTGCATGGGATGCGGACTGTGCGAGCAGTACTGCAAGGCCAATGCAGTGGATTACGGCCAGGAAGAGGAGAAGATTTCCCTTAACGTGGGATCCATTGTGCTTTCACCTGGGTTCAAAACCTTTGACCCCACAATAAAAAGCGAGTACGGCTACGGGGTATATGACAACGTCGTAACAGCAATGCAGTTCGAAAGAATTCTCAATGCTTCAGGGCCATTTGCCGGCTCAGTGCTCCGCCCTTCGGATGGAAAGCATCCAATGAAAATAGCTTGGATACAATGCATAGGCTCAAGGGATGTTAAGGTGAACAGGAGGTACTGTTCAGCTGTATGTTGTACCTATGCCACAAAGGAGGCAATCATCGCTAAAGACCATACAAAAGGTACAGAATGTCATATTTTTTACATGGACATCAGAACATTTGGCAAGGGATTTGACGAGTATTACGAGAGGGCAAAGAAAGAGTACGGAGTGAATTACACGCGATGCAGGGTGGCCCATGTCGAGGAAGTTCCCCAAACAAATGATCTCAAGATCGTTTACAGAACCGAAGAGGGAGAACTCGCAGAAGAGGTCTTCAATCTCGTCGTGCTTTCAGTGGGACTGGAGCCTCCCGAAAATATTGAAGAGCTGGGAAAGAAATTCGGAATTGAATTGAATGATTACGGTTTCTGCAAGACAGATATGTTCACTCCTTTGGAAACATCAAGAGCTGGTGTGTATGTAAGCGGTTCATTCTCCTCTCCAAAGGACATCCCTGATACCGTTGCCCAGGCAAGTGGTGCTGCAATCAAGGCATCCGAACCCATATTCTCCCAAAGGGACACCCTTGTAACTGTGAAGGAATATCCCCCTGAAAAGGAGGTTTTCGGTGAGGAGCCGAGAATCGGAGTGTTCTGCTGTCACTGCGGAATTAATATCGGAGGTGTTGTGGATGTTCCTGCATTGACTGAGTTTGCAAAGACGCTACCCAATGTGGTTCATACGGAGCACAATCTCTATACCTGCTCCCAGGACACCCAGGGGAAGATCAGGGATAAGATAAAGGAGCACGACCTGAACAGGGTCATTGTCGCCTCGTGCACTCCAAGGACACATGAGCCGTTATTTCAGAATACTGTAAAGGACGCGGGACTGAATCCATTTCTTTTTGAACTGACAAGCACGAGGGAGCATAGCTCATGGGTGCATAAGAACGAACCGGAAAAGGCAACGGAAAAGGCAAAACATCTTGTTGCAATGGCAGTGGAGAAGTCAAGAAGGAACAAGCTTGTTATAAAATCCCCTGTGGAATGTATCAATGCAGCCTTGATTGTTGGAGGGGGGATAGCAGGAATGACTGCAGCCCTTGATCTTGCAAGACAGAAAAGCAAGGTCTATATTGTGGAAAAGGAAAATGAACTTGGAGGCAATCTTCACAACATACACCATACATTGACAGGTGATGATCCAGAGAAGTTCTTGCAGGATATCATAAAAAAAGTGGAAGAGAATGAGAATATCGAGGTATTTTTAGAGGCTTCTCTTTCGGATATCAATGGTTATATCGGTAATTTCAAGGCGAACATCAGCCAGAAAGATAATGAAAATGAGGTTGAATGCGGGATAGTAATCGTTGCAACAGGTGCAAAGGAGCTTAAACCGGAGGGGAAGTACCGATATGGTGAAGATCCAAGGGTCATGACCCAGCTTGAATTTGATAAGAAACTTCATGATAAGGATTTCTCGGGTAATAATGTGGTGATGATCCAATGTGTGGGATCCCGGGAGGAAGGACGGGAATACTGCTCAAGGGTATGCTGCTCGGAAGCACTGAAAAATGCATTAAAAACCAAAGAGCTGAATCCAGATGCCAATGTCTATATTTTGTACAGGGATGTCAGGACTTACGGATTTCGGGAAGAATTCTATCGCCAGGCGAGAGAGAAGGGTGTATTTCTGATACAGTACAATAATGATGACTGCCCAAAGGTTGTAAAGGATAATGAAAAACTGAAGGTCTATGTAAAGGATCATATTTTAAAGCAGAAACTGGTAATCGAACCTGATGTGTTGGTTCTGAGCACGGCAACGGTCCCGTATAAGGATAATGAAAAGCTGGCTCAGACATTAAAAATTCCCACAACAGAGTACGGATTTTTCTTAGAAGCGCATATGAAGATCAAGCCTGTGGATTTTGCGGCAGCAGGTATTTTTCTATGCGGTTCTGCTCATTCACCAAAATTTTTGGATGAAGCAATATCCCAGGCCTCGGGAGCAGCATCCAGGGCAATGACAATACTTGCCAAAAAAGAGCTCTTCACAGAAGGAGTAGCAGCTGTTGTGGATGAGCAAAGATGTTCAGGGTGCGGCCTATGTGAGAACAACTGCTCCTATGATGCCATAAAGGTCAATAACGAGTCTGGAATTGCAGAGGTCAACGAGGTTCTATGTATGGGCTGCGGTGCATGCTCCTGCATCTGCCCTTCAAACGTCCCGTACCTCAGGCAATTCGAACCAAGCCAGTTGATGGCAATGGTGGACCGTGCCCTGTAATTGAAAAAAGGAATCGAAATTATAAGGCCTCGTATGCCAATTGAACAACATCCATGGTTTTGATGAGCCCGTTATCTTTTGCCACATTATTCAGATTTAAATTACAGAAAGGGCATGTTGTTATTATCAATTCCGCACCGCTATCCTGGGCTTCAAGTACCCTCTCCAAAGCTAAAGCTACGGCAATAGGTTTAAATGCTGCAACACAACCGCATCCGGCACCGCAGCATCTGGACATCTCCCTACTTCTTACCATCTCCACCAACTTTACACCGGGAATGCTTTCGATTACTTTTCTAGGTGCATCAAAAACTCCGGCTCCTCTTCCGAGATGGCATGAGTCGTGAAACGTCACTGTCCTATCAACCGATTTTGTGAATTTCAATTTTCCCTCATCAATCAAATTCTCCAAAAACTCGGAAACATGGTATAGTTCGAAGGGCAGATCTCCCACGATTTTGGGATATTCGTTTTTGACTGTATTGTAGCATCCTGCACATGCCATAACCAGTATTTTGGCACCTGTTTTTTTGATTTCATCCACATTGTGCTGGGCGAATTGTTTTATGTAATCGATTTGCCCGGTGTTGATGCAAATCGAACCGCAGCACCATTCATCAGGGCCAAGGATTGTAAAGGGTACATCCACCTTTTGCAAAAGTCTTGCTGTCGTGATTGCCATTTCCTGTTTTCTGTAGGCTTCTGTGCATCCGGTAAAGAAGACAACTTCGGGGTTATCTGATAGTTCAATATCGTCAGGAAGCCAATCACCTCTGTTCTCGGGGGGTTCCTTAAAGGGATTTTTAAATTCATGGATCCTGTCATGCACCTTCTTGTGAGCCTCTATATTTATCAAACCTTCCTCGAACAGCCATTCCTTTACCTTCTTCCAGAAATCATGTAGTTTGATATTGACGTGGCAAACCTCTTCACATGCACCGCAGCCTGTGCACTGGAACATCCGTGTAATGAACTCATCACTTACCTCGATTTCTCTTCGCAGAATCCAATCCAAAAAGCTCCTTTGGGTCAGCTGTTTGAGATAGAAGATCTTTCCTCGGGGTGAGGCCGACTCCCAGCCCAATTGCTCGAACATGGGACATATGGAAGTGCAGTACCCGCATTGTAAACAGGAATACATGTCATTTGATATATCCTCGATTTTTACCTTCATGCTGTCACCCCCTTATCCCTGGTCATGAGATGTTTTACCCAGGCCATGACGTTCATACCCATGTTCAGGGCAAAAGCCGGTATGGGTATACCGAACCTGGTGAGGCCCTCGGTGGTTTTCCCTGGATTCATTATGTCGTAGGGATCCAAAGCAGCCTTGATATCTTTCATATTATCCCTGCCAGGACCGTACATCTTCTTGAGGTTGCCTGAAAAAAACAGGCCCAAACCGGCGGGTCTACCGCCGTGCGCAAAGGCCAAATCCCCCAATTTTTTAACAAACGAAAGTGACACCATGTTCCTAATCAACTTGCGCTCATCCGAAAGGTAGTAGGGCATGAAAACAACGGTATTTCTGTCGCTTATCATGCCTGTTATCGCGGCCCGAAGTTTCATTTTCTTAATCAGTTTGTATGTGGCCGCAATCATCTGGGACATTCTCGATAAGGGCACGAACACCTCTCCCAATGTGGCTGTGGGCCCTGCCCTTTTGGTGCGTAATTCAAAGAATCGTTCGTCCCATTCGTGCTGGGCAATCTTTCTTTCCATTCTTTCCCCGTTTTGTTCCGTGATAATGCTGTTCAATACGATTTCTTCGATATCCAGAACATGCGAGTCTCCTTCCAATGCAAGGTTAAACATGCCTCCTTGCTCGGGACCATGTGTTGTCATCCCCACCTCTTTTAAAAAATCGAAGTGGTTTTTATCCAGAAACGACATGTGCAAAGGAATGATATTTGAATGTGCGATCTTTTTTACAGAGGTTGCCATGTCCTTCAAATCATTGAATGTAAATGATAATGGACGCAACTCCTCAGGAGCGGGATACATTCTGAGACTCGCTTGAGTCACAATTCCCAGGGTGCCTTCTGCACCGAAGAACACCTTATTCAGGTCGCGTCCAAAATAATTTGTACATCTTATATTCCCTGTCTCAAGGACATTACCTGTAGGTAAAACCACCTCCAGGGATTTCACATGCTCAGCAGCTGATCCGTATTTGTATGTTCCAACCCCAACACCACCTGTATTTATCCATCCTCCCACTGTTGCAGCCATTGCACTGCTGGGATAGGAGCCTATTATGAAACCCTTGTGAAAAAGGATATCATAAAGCCGTTTCCACGTGATTCCCGTCTGTACCCTTACCATGAGATTTTCCATATCCACATCCAATACCTTGTTCATCCTGGTCAAATCCAGGACGATACCACCCTCGATAGGCATGGCTCCTCCAAGGCCCCAGCTTGCACCACCTCTGGGGACAATGGGTATTCCCTCCTCACATGCGATTTTTACGATTTCCGCAATCTCCATGGAACCCTTGGGTTTGATTACCAAATCAGGCATCATCTTGAAGCCTAGCTCCATCAATTTTGGAAGCGAAGCCAGATCATGGCTGTACATACGTCTCTCAAAAGGGTCGATTCTCACCCTGTCCTTGCCGGTTATCGCCACAATCCTTTCATATATTTCGTCTGGAATTTCACTCATTTCGCAATCACCATGACCAATTTCGTTGACTTAAACTTTACTTCTTAATCTAAATCGGCGAAACTTCATTGTAATTCGTCATTACTATATCGTAATAATTGCATATAAATTTAACTGTTTGGCCATAGGTTATTGATATTTAGCAATGAAATAGACGAAAAACGTTTACGTAATAGATAATAAGATTCGTTTTAATAATTGCTATTCCTTTATCTTATATGTATACTTTATTGCTGAAAAAGATATTTTGAGGGGAACATAAATGTATTAATGTCATGGAAAATAATAAATGACGATAATGAGAAATTTTAATACAGCAAACCATATTCCTATGCCTCATGAAATTGTATGATTTAGGGACATTACCCTGGAAACAGACCCAGTTAATTTACCATTCACTTGCCAGATGTGGAGAACAATCTATCGTTATTTGTACCCCAAAAGAAGAATATGCATGCATTGGTTTTCATCAGGATATTTCCCAGGAGCTTGATATCGAATTTTGTGAAAGGCATAAAATAGGCATCTTCAGAAGGGAAATTGGCGGTGGAACCGTTTTTCTTGACAAAAATCAATTGTTCTATCAGATAATAATTAACCGGGAAAAAGCTCCACTTGATCAAAGAGTGTTATTTAAAAGATTATTAGAGCCAATTATTAAAACATATAAGGCCCTGGGGATTGATGCAAAATATAATCCTGTTAGTGATTTGGTGGTAAATGGTAAAAAGATATCGGGAAATGGTGGAGGAGACATAGGAAATTGTAAGGTAATGACCGGGTCAATTCTTTTGGATTTTGATTGCGAAACCATGGGCCAGATATTAAAACTATCACCTGAGAGGTTTCGCAAGGATGTATGTTTGGCTATGAATAATAACCTAACCACTATTAAGAATGAGTTG
>CBDVCK010000191.1:0-7386 GCA_965372465.1 uncultured Thermoplasmata archaeon
TTACAATACTGACCAGGGTTATGATGAGGGTTACGATAACAGGTGGGACACTGGAAATATAGGCAATTATTGGTCTGATTACCTAGGAGTAGATAGCGGTGGGATGTCATATCCATGGGATACTAATGGTAAACATTTGATTGCAAATGATGGTATTGGAGATACTCTGGTTCCCTATATGGTAGATGAGGATAGCGGGGATTACTATCCCATTGTTCGATTAAGTGGGTGGATACCAATCGCAGATGCTGGACCAGATCAAACTGTTACTATGAGCCAGGTCGTATCGTTTAGAGGGGTAGGTTCCTGGGATCTCGATGGATGGATTGTAAACTACACTTGGGATTTTGGTGGAGGGAATTTCGGTTATGGAATGAATACTACCCATATTTATTCGATTATAGGTACCTACAATGTGACCTTGACAGTAACAGATAACGATGGATTTACTGGGACAGATTATTGTAATATCACCGTGATTTCAGCAAATGAACCCCCAAATGCGGATGCCAACGGTCCATATCAAGGGTATGAAGGTTCACCAATAATATTCGATGCCAGCGGTTCAAATGATCCAGATAATGATACCTTAGAGTATCGATGGGATTTTGAAAACGATGGAATTTGGGATACTGGCTGGTCTTTTAATCCTACTTCTCAAAATACATGGGGTGATGATTATTCTGGTGTGGTGGTTGTGGAAGTTTTTGATGGTGAATTCACAGAGAATGATACAGCCATTATAATTATACTCAATGCACTACCTGTAGTCGAGACGGGCTCAAATCAGACAGTTAACGAAGGTGATAGCGTCTCATTCAGTGGTAGTTTTACTGATCCGGGTTGGTTGGACACCCATACAATCCTGTGGGACTTCGGTGATAGCAACACTGCCATGGGAACATTAATTCCAACCCATGTGTACGGAGATAATGGTGTCTATACCGTAACCCTGACGATTACCGATGATGATAGTGGAGTGGGTTATGATACTCTGACAATAACTGTGAATAATATCGCTCCATCCATAGAATCATTGGGACCATTCAGGTTAGATGAAGGTTCAACTCTTGATATTACCCAAACATCCACAGATCCAGGCAGCGATGACCTGACCTTTACCTGGGATTGGGGGGATGGGACATCCACGGAAATTAATACCCATTACAATGACGGTTTTGGACCTGACCCATACCCGAGCCCGTGGGGAATTAGTCCCTTTACAGCAATAGATACAGTTTCCCACATCTATGGTGACAACGGTGATTATACGTTAACTCTAACAGTTGAGGATGATGATGGTGATTCAATAACATCTACAACCAATGTGAGAATAGACAATTTGGCTCCAGCCATCGATTCGGTTATAGCACCAGATGGGAATGAAGGAACTGTTTTAGCATACACTTCCACTTCCATAGATCCTGGAAGTGACGATCTGACTTTCACATGGAATTGGGGAGATGGAACCTCTGATACAATAACCATTTATTACAACAATGGTGCCAGCCCTGATCCTTCCCAAAGTCCATGGGGAATCTATCCATTTACTGCAACAGATACTGTTCAACATTTCTATGGAGATGATGGTGTTTACACCATCACCCTGACAGTAGAGGATGATGACGGAGATTCAATAACCTATTCAACTGAAGTAATAATTGAAAATGTCGCCCCCGCTATTGACTATGTTTCCACACCAGGAGGAGAAGAGGGTACAGTAATAACCTATATATCATCAGCCACAGACCTGGGTAGCGATGACCTGACATTCACCTGGGATTGGGGAGATGGAACCTCAGATTCCGTGACTATCTATTATAACGATGGTACTAGTCCGGATCCAGTTCAAAGTCCATGGGGAACATTTCCTTTCACTGCAACAGACACAGTTACCCACACCTATGGGGATGACGGTGTTTACACCATCACCCTTACAGTTGAGGATGATGATAGCGACATGATTACACACATAACTGATATTATAATAGACAATGTTGTCTCTACAATTGATTTTATCACAACACCAGGTGGGGACGAGGGAATTCATTTGACTTACAGTTCAACAGCAACAGATCAAGGTAGCGATGATTTAACGTTCACATGGGACTGGGGAGATGGAACCTCTGACACGGTTACCATTTACTATAATGATGGAACCGGACCTGACCCCCCTCAAAGTCCCTGGGGGACATTTCCATTCACTGCAATAGACACTGTGCAGCACACATATGGTGATAATGGAGAATATTCAATCGTTCTCACTGTTGAAGATGACGATGGTGGAACAATCTCCAGTACAACCGAAGTAACCATCGATAATGTCGCCCCATTGATAGATTCTGTAACAACACCAGGGGGAGATGAGGGTGAAGTATTGATATATATTTCCACAGCCACAGACCTGGGTAGCGATGACCTGACATTCACATGGAATTGGGGAGATGGAACCTCAGATTCAGTGACGATCTACTATAACGATGGTACAGGTCCTGATCCAGATCTTAGCCCTTGGGGAACATTTCCTTTCACAGCAACAAACACTGTACAGCACACCTATGGGGATAATGGTGTATATACAATCGTTCTCACTGTTGAGGATGACGATGGTGGAACAATCTCAACTGCAGCCGATGTAACCATTGATAATGTCGCTCCTGCAATAGAGTCAGCAACCGCACCAGGAGGGGATGAAGGGGTAGTTTTGACTTATAGTTCAACAGCAATTGACCAAGGCAGCGATGACCTAACATTCACCTGGAATTGGGGAGATGGAACCTCAGATACCGTGACTATATATTACAACGACGGCTTAGGACCTGATCCGCCTACCAGTCCATGGGGGACATATCCATTTACTGTAACAGATACAGTTTCGCATATCTACGGGGATAATGGTGATTACACTATCATCTTAACTGTTGAGGATGACGATGGCGATCAGGATACATTCGAAACCACTGTAACCATAGATAATGTCGCTCCGACTATCACATCCTTTGGACCCTTCACAATTGATGAAGGCTCAACCTTGGACCTAGCTGCAATATCAACAGACCCAGGCAGCGACGATCTGACCTTCACCTGGGAATTTGAACTTGGGTCTACCATCACGAGTTTGTACTACAATGATGGAACAGGTCCTGAGCCTGTATATGATCCTGTTACAAATGAAATAAGAAGCCCATGGGGAACATTTCCTTTCTCAATCATGGATATAGTACAACAAACCTATGGCGATGATGGAGTGTATACTGTTACCTTAACCGTGGAAGATGATGATGGAGGAATATCAACACATACCACCTCTATAATAGTAAACAATATAGCGCCTACCATCGAGAATGTTGAAGCATATATCCTTGTGGACTTCACCCTGCGAATCGCAGGTGAGAAATGGCATGATGTGAAAATGTTCGTTTATGAGGACGATACAGTAATAGGTTATGCTGGGGTAGTTCGATTTCCTGGTAGCCCGGATGATCAAAGCGTAACTCTTAGGAATGTGAAATGTGATATTACCAAAGCAATTTCAGTAAAGGTTCTGTATACCCCAGATGACGATCCTGTGAACGGACAGCCGAATGGTGCAACTCCGTGCTGGGTAACCATAGGTTTTGAAGATGGCGAGGATGTACGCCTGCACCATACCTTCAATGTAAAGCATCCTGAAACCTGGGAATGGAATATTGAAGTGAATCAATACCTTGTAGGACGAGAAATCACTTTCGAAGCCACAGCAAAAGACCTAGGAAGTGACGATCTGACCTTCACATGGGACTGGGATGATGGTTCACCAATTATCGATACCCCATATTACAATGATGGCACAGGTCCTGAACCTCTGTATGACTCCGTTACCAATGATATCAGAAGCCCGTGGGGAACCTATCCTTTCACGGCAGTGGATGAGAAAAAGCACACCTTTATTGCAGGAGGGAATTACTGCGTTACCTTAACTGTGACCGATGATGATGGAGGGACCGATATAATTCAAATAATCATAATAATCTAATGTGAATAGTTCCTCTCAATGTAAAGCCTTACCCTAAGGAAAACCTTTTTTCTCAAAAACCTAAAAATACTCCTAACCCCATCCCCCAACTGAGGGATTTCTCTATGCCTTATTCAAACCTAGACAGCCCAGTGTGTCCCCTGGAATACAGATACGGGAGAGACAAGATGAAGGCCATCTTCACAGAGGCCAACAAGCTTGCCAAGTTTTTGGAAGTAGAGGCGGCTTTGGCCGAGGCCCATGCAGAACTTGGAAACATCCCCAAAGAGGACGCTTTCAAGATCAGAAGCAATGCAAACCTCAATTCCGTAACTGTGGAGGAAGTAAATGCAATCGAGGCCGAGATCAAACACGATGTAATGGCAGTTGTAAAGGCCCTCACTGCAAAATGCGGAAAAGCAGGAAAGTCCATTCATCTGGGCGCCACATCAAACGACATCATTGATACAGGGACTGCTCTGCAGCTAAAGGAAGCAGTGGATATTATTAGGGAAGGTCTGGTTGCCCTAAAAGAGTCACTTTTAGCTCTGGCCGATAAACACAAGAATACAATCCAGGTGGGAAGGACCCACGGCCAATTTGCAGTTCCTACCACATTCGGGCTTAAAATGGCAGTATACGGTGCCGAAGTAGCAAGACATATAGAAAGACTGGATGAAGGAAAAGAGAGGCTTCTTGTGGGAAAGATGACCGGTGCAGTTGGAACAGGAGCTGCACTGGGACCCGAGGCACTTAAGATCCAGGATATCGTAATGGAAAGATTGGGTTTGAGAGCTGAGGAGGCATCACTTCAGATCATAGGAAGGGACAGGTACATCGAGTTCATATCCATAATCGCAAACATAGCAACTTCACTTGAAAAGTTCGCAACTGAGGTAAGAAACCTTCAAAGAAGTGAGATAAAGGAGGCATCAGAGGCCTTTGATACCAAAAAACAGGTGGGAAGCTCCACCATGGCTCATAAGAAGAATCCTATTATGTCAGAGAATATTTGCGGATTGGCAAGAATCATCAGGGCCTTTATTCTACCTACATTCGAGAACAACGTCCTGTGGCACGAGCGGGATCTTTGCAATTCTTCAGGTGAGAGGTTCATTTTACCGCATACATGTATTCTGATCGACGATATCTTAATCAAGATGACCAAGGTCTTTGACAACCTGGCAGTCTATCCCGAGAATATGAAGAGGAACCTGGAATCCTCCCAGGGGCTAATCATGGGTGAATCTGTAATGATTGCCCTGACCAAAAAGGGAGTGGGAAGGCAGGAAGCTCATGAGGCTGTGAGGCAGGCTGCTATGAAAGCAGTGGCCGAAGGTCTTAGTTTCAAGGATGTTTTGGTAAAAGATGAGATAGTATCCCAGGCAATGACAGAAGAGGAATTGGAAAATGCATTAAATCCCGAGAACTACACCGGCTCTGCCGGGAAAATCGTGGATAATATCATAAAAAAGTATGGTGAATGAGGATTTAAATCCCGATAAGAGATATGATTATCGCCATAATAAATACTAGTAAAAGCAGAATCGCAAGATGGATATGAGGCTCCAATGTCTCATCATGCAATGTCTGTCTCATTGCCTCCCTGTCGGTTAGGGTTTTGAATATTTTATCAGTGGGTATCTGTGGGAGTTGAAATGTCTTTTTTTTGGGTTGGGAGGCTTGTGGTTTAGCCTCAGGCTCCTCCTGTATTTTCTTATCGACAATCGTGTCGATATCATCGGTCCCTTTTTCAACTGTTCTGACCTTGTACACCTTGTCATCTGGCATAAACTCACTATCTCATTATTGTGGGGGAGGATAATAAAAGTTTCGAATGGATTTTGTTCAATCCGCTTCAACCTGCCGTTTTAGTTTATGGCCCCCGGGTCCTCCCCTCATAATTCTTGCCTTTTCAATACATTCATCAGAGTCGCATAAAAAGGCTGCGAAAAGGAAGTTCTCGGCGGGCTTTCCACAGAATTCACACTTCTCTCCTTTGAAGATTCCCTCCGACATCGGTATATAATCCCCCCTTCTATTTTATAATTCTTTTTACCTATATCGATTTATGAAATCTTTGGTTCTTTGATGCTCACATCTATTGTGTAAGAATCATGATATTCGAAATCAAGTATTGTGCCTCCGGAGCCAGCCCCCTCCACGACAATGATCCACTCTCCTTCTTCAGGTTGTCTTAGTGGTTGTCCCTCCGCCGGAAATTCCATATCATCGGTATTGTTGAATTTGTGATTGAACCATTCCTCACCATCGGGAGAGGAAATGGTCACTTCCACGTATCGCTGGTTTGCCTGCTCGATTATCTGGTCAACAAATTCTTTTATAGTTGAATTATCTGGAAGCAACTCGCTAATAGGCCCCCATACATCCTCAATCGAGGTCATCTCCACCCTGATATCGAATCGAATATGATCCGTACCTGGTATTATCGGGACCTCGTATTGCTTATCTACCCTTACAATAGGTTCATCTGGCAGGCGCGAAGTGAAATTATGCTGGGCCACAGTGTATTCTCTGTATACGTAATCGATTTTATCCTCTTCATGAGGAACGAGAAAGTCCTTTACCAGATAAATGTCAATGCATCCTGCTGAAAATAGGAACATAAGCATGAAAACTACAAGCAAGGCGATTTGTTTTTTCATTGTGTCCTCACTCTAATATCAACTTGGGTTTTATTAAAAGTTTTGGTATCTTTCGGTATTATATGTCATAAAATGATGGTCTATTCATCCCTTTCATCATTTTCAATCTCTTCTGCCTCTTCTTTTATATCCTTCTCTTCCCTATCCAAATGCTCCTCTTCACCTTCTTCTTTTACCTCATTTTCTTTTAAATCTTCATTTTCCATCCTGCGTCTCTTGAAGAAAAGTTCGAAATAAACCAAAACCAAGATTACTACGATGACCACAACAAAAAGCCAGAAGAAGAATACATCCCACGCAAATGGCTCTGATGAAGAAGGTTTTTGCGCTTCAGTTTCAAAATTCCACTTGAATTCTTCTTGTAACGGATTTCCTGCGTCATCTTGTGCAGTGGTCAATATGGTGATGTTGTATATTATGTCCTTGGCAAGTTTTCCATTGGGCGTGAAAACAAGGGTATTGTTTTCAAAGGTCATCGTTCCAGGTACGTAGGGTTCGATTATGAACGCTCCGTATAAACTGCTTAAATCCATGG
This sequence comes from uncultured Thermoplasmata archaeon, assembly GCA_965372465.1. GTDB lineage: Archaea > Thermoplasmatota > Thermoplasmata. Next base: position 7,196 of record CBDVCK010000191.1, read on the forward strand.
ATTCACTGAATCTAACCCTTATAATGGAATCTACGGAAACATCCGTTCCCGATGGCTCCACGTCAATTACGAAAGGTGGATATGGATCCACTTTGGTGGTAAAGGAGAATTGATAGAAAGATTGCATCAAGTTTCCTCCCAGATCGAAAGCAGACTCTGATATCGTAATTGTATAAATTGTGTTTGCATAG
>CBDVCK010000192.1:0-7366 GCA_965372465.1 uncultured Thermoplasmata archaeon
AAATATTCAAAGGGCTCAAACCAAAGGCACAGCCACCCTTTGGAACCCGACTGTGCGAGTCTTAAAATTCAAAGTAAAGTGGTATAATGGACCAAAAATATATTAATCAATATTTTGCCAATTCTTCTAAAAGTTTCTTATTCCTTTTAATGCTCTCTTTGATAAGAGCCTCTGATTCCTCTGATATTTCGACTTTTTCCTCTTCCTTCTTATCTGGTCCGTCCATTTTTAACACCGTACAACTAGATATTAACCTTCCTATTATATTATATTTTCCTTGAATGTTCTTTTAACCAATTTCGGATAGATTCCAGATCCATTTCATTCTTTGCAATGGAAATAGTAAAATCAACACCATCTTTTGTAGTCATGTCTAAATAATATCCATTCTTTATGAGAAAAAGATCAGTGGCTTCTATCCCGGCTCTCTTGTTACCGTCAACGAAAGGATGTCCTGAGATAATTCCCCTGGCAATCAGAGCTCCGAGGTAGAAAATATCCCTTATCTTCATGGAAAATATTTGGCTTTTTGTGAAATCAACAATAAATTCAAGATTTCCGTAATTTAATATTCCATATTCCCCACCGGTTTCGTCTAATATTTGCTTGTGAAGTGTTATTATCTCATTTACAGTTATATATTTTATTTCATCGTGTTCATTTAGACTCATAATAAGGCCATATGTGAGTTGTAATTTAAGTCTTTTGTAAATCATGCTCGGAAAAGCTTTAAAAATCGGTTTCGGAAATACCAACCTCAACACTCATTTTAATTCTTTTGGTCTGCGACCTCCCCTCGCACTTTCAGCTTTTGTTCCCTATCTTATTGTCTCAATTCGTAACCTCGGTTCTATTCCCTAAGACCCGCCATTTTCGTCCAAGCCAAATCGGTGACGAAAATGTCTGCGAACTTATTATCTGACTGCTCAGGGGTCAGACAGAAAGTACCTGAGGCTACTCGGCAAATATATAAGAAGGCAATAGAGACCATTGCTCATGCTATACGTCCAGTTACAGGCTCCGCAATCTACCCATATCCGGATTGTATTGGATGTAAACCAGTTATAGAAACCATGCTGCAGGAGATGATATATTGAATCACTCTCGACCTAAATCAGATGTCAACATTCTAAGAATGTTCTGCAAAGAGAGCAGAAAGCATTTCATGACCAAAGCCGCCTTATTTCATCTATTGATATCAATGGGACATGATGTAATCACGGAATTCCAATTACCAAATGGCTATGGCGATTTGTTAGATTTAACAGTTAATGTTCACTATGAGTTGGAATTCAACATGAGATTAAACAAAAATAACAAGAAGCTCGAACTCTATAAGAGACCAGGTGTTGAGATCATCGTCATCAACTGCGATAAATTATCGAAGGATTATAACGACATGGCTGAACTTTTAAAAGAATATATCGTCCCCGATTGAATTTTACATATCGGCTAAAAGTGATTCTAATTCTCAGGAGGTTGTGGCGATTCAATCTCATCTGATTCTTCACCTTCCACGGTCTGTGGAGTTTCTCCGTCTTCAGATGTCGTGTCCTCTTCTATCGGGAAAGAACCTGGTAGAGCTTCCTCTTCTTCTTTAGGAACTTCAGATGTTTTAGGCTTCTTCTTTTTCATCAAGGCCACAAGGATCACAATAACAATCACAGCAATAATTGCAAGCAGTGCAATCAGCATCACCTGGTTATCCCCACCTCCATCACCGTTTGTAGTTACAGCCTGTGGTGTTCCACTGACTTCAGAAGTCTGCGTACTTTCACCTACACCATTTACAGCGCTCACCTTGTAGTAATAGGTCTGACCATTGGTAACACTGGAATCAGTGTAAGTAAGAACATTTCCAACCAAAGTTAGAAGAGTCAAATTACCTGCAGAAGAACCCCTGTAAATCTTGTAGCCAGTGATCGCCGACCCACCATCCGAGCTTGACGCTTCCCAGGTCAATACAACCTGACCATCACCAGCGGTTCCTTGTAAATTCTGGGGTGCTGATGGAACTGTTGCAGGAGGAACAGGAGTGCCACTTATTTCTGTGGATAATACACCTTCACCAACCGTATTTTTGGCACTAACATTATAAACATAAGCCTGTCCATTTATCAGGCCAGTATTGTTATAGGATGTAACATTTCCGATCTCAACAAGAAATGTGTTATCCCTGTAAATCCTGTAATTGGTAATCTCAGAACCACCAACATCCAATGGAGCCTCCCATGTGAGATAAATATAACCATCGCCCGTACTCACCTGCAAGTTCTGAGGAGCCGTTGGAAGACCAACTGGTGTCGCATCGGTCCCAGTGGATTGCGAACCCTCACCTGCAGCATTCCTGGCACTGACCTTATAGTAGTATGTCACTCCATTTGTCACATCTGAATCATTGTAGAATGTGACAGCTCCGATTTCTACAAGGAAGTTCTCAGAGCCTGAGACATTGCCTTTATAGATCCTGTAATTCGTTACTGCCGAACCGCCATCATCTATGGGAGCATCCCAGGTTAAGTTAACATACCCATCACCTGCACTCGATTGCAGATTCAGTGGTTCAGAGGGCGGTGCTATCGGTGTTCCCTGAACTTCCTCAGATAATAGCCCTTCCCAGGCTGCATTTTTGGCGCTGACCTGATAGTAAGAAGTAACACCATTGGTCACGATGGTATCATTGTAAAAAAGGATATCATCGATCTGAATTAGAAAACTCTCCCCACCTGATGTCGTGCCTTTGTATATCCTGTAATTCGTAATTGGTGAACCACCATCATCACTTGGCGGGTCCCAAGTGAGGTTCACATAGCCATTTCCAACGCTTGCCAGTAAGTTCTCTGGCTCTGTGGGAAGCGAAGCAATAAGAACGTTTACCTCACCTGATTTCGATCCTTCTCCAACTGAGTTTTTTGCAGACACCTGATAATAATAAGTAGTTCCACTTGAAACGCTGGTATCGTTATAATACAATAAATTACCAATCTCAGTTAATAGGCTCAGACTCCCTGATGAAATTCCCCTATATATCTCGTAATTCGTGATAGGAAATCCGCCATCAATAGAAGGAGCGCTCCATGTCAAATTCGCATAAGAGGAGCCGCCATCAACAGCCAAACCTATGGGTGCAGTTGGCAGTCCAGGCGTTCCTTTTACCTCGTTAGATTGCGGGCTTTCACCTAATGCATTTTTAGCACTAACCTTATAGAAGTATTCATTCCCATTGGTTACAGTTGCATCATTGTAAGTGAGAAGATTCCCGATTTCAATTAAAAAGGTCTCTCCTCCTGAGGTTGTACCCCTGTAGATTTCGTAGTTTGTAATAGCAGAGCCGCCATTTGAGTTTGGAGCGCTCCATGAGAGGTCTACATAAGAATCCCCCCAGGTCGCCTGTAGACTCTGAGGAACAGTTGGAAGCCCTGTGGGCATGTCATCTGCTTCGTTTGACATGGGGCCTTCACCGATTATGTTCTTTGCTTTTATGCGGTAGTAGTATTGGATACCATTGGTTACACTGGTGTCGTTGTAGGTTGTTACATTTCCAATCTCGATTAGGAAGGATTCCGAACCTGGGGATGTGCCTCTATAAACTAAGAAATTTGTGATGCTTGAGTTACCATTTGAGGTTGGTTGATCCCAGGTGAGGTCAACGTAGCCGGTTCCTGCTGATGCAGCTAGATTTTGAGGGGCTGAGGGGGCTTCGAGATTGGAGCCGAAGGCGTAGAGGTTGAAGTCATGGGAACCAACATATACTTTGCCGTCTGCTCCGATTGCTGGGGAGGAATAGATATCACCTCCTGTGGTATAGCTCCATTTTTCTGTTCCATTTGGATATATTGCATAGAATTTATCGTCATATGATCCAAAATAGATAGTGCCTTCACTTCCTATTGCTGGGGATGATAAAATATTATCTCCAGTAGGAAATGTCCATTTCAGAGTTCCATTTGGATACATTGCATATAGATTATTATCATACGAACCGATGTAAATAGTTCCATCTGGACCTATTCCAGGTGAGGATTGCATGGTATCGCCAGCAGTATAGTTCCATTTTTCTGTTCCATTCGGGTATAATGCATATATATTATTGTCTTGGCCCCCAAAATAGATTATACCATCATCACCAATGGTAGGCGATGATATTACAACACCTTCGGTACTATAACTCCATTTCTCAGTACCATTTGGATAAAACGAATAAATTTTAAGACTCGGTATTCCCGCACCTACATATATTATACCTTCATCATCTATGGCAGGAGAAGACCATATTCGTCCTACAAGATTATTGCTCCATTTTAGTGTACCATTGGGATACAATGCATACAAATTTGAATCATCACTACCAAAATAAATTGTACCAGTATCATCTATTACTGGTGAGCACCATATAACATCACCCACAGGATATGTCCATTTTATCGATCCATTCGGGTACAGGGCATAGAATTTATTATCATCGGAACCAAAATAAATAGTATTATCACTGTCTATCGCAGGCGAGCTCCATATATTATCTCCGGCGGTAAAGCTCCATTTGAGTGTCCCATTTGGGTATATTGCATATAAATTATTATCACTAGACCCGAAATATATGGTACCATCAATACCAATTGCGGGTGTAGTGTAAATAATATCTCCGGTAGGATAACTCCATTTTATAGTTCCATCTATGTGGTCGGTATCATATAGGCTTAAACCAGTGTGCTGAGCGTTACCTTGATAGCATGGCCAGGGGGAATCTGCGAGGCCTTGGGCTTCTACTGGTTGGGGTGTGATGATTAATAGGCCTAAGAATGCGGTTGCGGTCAATAATATGACGAGTGATAGACTTGTTATTCTGTTCATATCCCTTACCTCCAGATTATGTTATGGCATATCTAAACTTCTACTTACTTTTTTCGAGCTTCATTTGTTGTTAGATTAAATTATTCGAATATAATAATATTGATTTTTATTATCACTATTATATTAAATCGTTCGGAAGATATGTAAATATATGAAAGGAATAACAATAATACTATGTCGATGGGGACAGTTACCGGGGTTCATTCCATGAATATTCAATTCCTTTTTCATCAAGCTTCTTGACTAAAATCTTCGCGTTTTCTTCTGTTATGTAGATAATTTTAGTAACAAATCCTTTTTTCCAACGAACAAACCATCTATTATCCGGTTTTCCAATTTTGTCTCTTTCATAAGCGGCTATGTTCATTATGTTCTCATAGGAAAAACTAATTTCTTTCTTTTTACGTTTTGATATAATATCCTCACTTGTGAGAGTGATATATTCAGGTAAAATTTCCATACTTCTTGTAAATATGACAAAAGACAAGGACCATGTAGTAGTTGTCCCAAATGATAAAATCATTGCAAATTCCAATGTTGCCCCTAAAAACACGCCCATAATAGTACCTAAAACTGAAACTATCCCGATAAAAAATATCGAGATATATGCATAAATTCGTAGAGCTTCTCGTGGATAATTAGATACGGCCGTATTGTCTAGTTCGATTTCTGTCATGATGATTCCAAACCTTCATGATTAATATGAATGAACAATATTAATACTTGCTATAAAGATAAAGATACTTACGACAGTAAGGGCAATATCACCAGCAACTTCAGAAAGTTTTGGAAGAGGCCACATCTTATGTGCTAGTGTTATTATTTGGAGAACCATAGCTATTGTAGAAAATATGGCACTAACAATACCAAAAACAGGTGCTATTGAACTCACGAGTTCCTGGGCTATTGCTGCAGCTAATGCAAATATGAATCCCATTAAAGTAAAAAGCCAGGCAAATACAGACACTATCTCTTCATTTGATCCCGCTGGTGATTCTAATAAAAATAAACCAGCTATAAATACGAGCTCACTCGCGAGGACAACAGACCAATCCAGTACAGAGGGTGGAGGGGTTCCTGAACTTGCTATCCCCATAGTCCATGCTATAAGAGAATCAACATCCAATTCTATCGGTAAACCCTCAGGCATTATCAATTCAATCCCCGGAGGATTATAATAAGAAGTAAATAATCCGATGAACAACCCGGATATAATAAGAGTTATTATAGGGATTACAATTGGAAATGAAGTTACAATAAAGTTTAAAGCCATTAAAGCTAAACTTGCACCCACAGATAGTCCAATAATTAATGGCAATACTTCTTGTGCAATATAAGTAAAAAACGATTTTCCACTATCTGAGGGAAAATCTAGTCCAGCATCATGAGAGTCTATAGCTTCTTGATAATCAATTTCTAGTTCATCTATCATCTGGTTTATAAAGGATGATATTGAATCACTGAGTGGTTTAATCAAACTATTAAGTGCATTTGTAATGATATTTTTTATCCACTCAATTATCCAATTAATTATCTCTCCTATCTTCTCTACAATCCACTTTAGTGCATCTACAATAAGATCCCCGATATATGTAACAACCGCCCACCAATCGCTCTTCTTTTCTTTTTTGACTGTTATCTGATTCTCATTGGTATCCTCGGCTGTGACCTCCACTTCGAAGGAAAATAGATAATGACTCCCGTAATCGATATCTAACTTCGTTGTGTACTCTCCATTTCCGTGACCCCAAATCCTCTCCCCTTTGTTATTATCAAGAACTCTGATCCATACATAGTAAATATTGACAACATCCTCTACATCGACCTTTACTGTTGTATAGCAGTGCTTCACATATTTGATACCAAAATCACCCTTTGCCTTTTTTACATGTCTCTCTACCCTCAGGTTCGAGAGTTTGGGCGGTGTTTTTTCTTTGATAAATGGATTGTACTGGGCTTTGGTGTTGTTTTGAGATTCATTTAATTCCTCATCGGGAATGTCCTGGAAGGGAGCGATCATAGAGCGTTCGATGTCGTCTGGGATGTGGTCTTGATCGATGTCGTTGCCACTTATTGACTCAAATCCCTCATATATTGTGTCATTTTCTAAATGAACAGTCGGGTCAGAAGTAAACGTGTGTTCCTCCATCACCACCTCGCCTTCATCATCATCTTTCTCACCGTCATAATATCCAATTACAATCTCCCAGCCATAGATCTCCTGCTTGTCAGAAATCGTGTCGTTATCAGTATCAGGATTCGTGGGGTCTGTGATGTAATTATCAGCGCCCTCTACAACTTCCTCACTGTCGTTAATCCCGTCGCCATCTGTATCATTGGAAAACGGCGATGTACCATTATCCACTTCTTGATGATCTAATAACCCGTCCCCATCAATATCCGCATCATTGGGATCTGTGAAATAGATAAAGATCTCCTCGGTATCGTTAAGGTTGTCTGAATCGCTGTGTTCGCTCAGTGGATTGGTATCATAAATTATTACTTCTTCATAATC
>CBDVCK010000193.1:0-7281 GCA_965372465.1 uncultured Thermoplasmata archaeon
CAATTTTTTTATTATTTTAAATTCTTCATCACACAACAGCACGTAATAGACTTTTAGGATTATCATATCAGTATGCTATTAATTCTCCTTCCCATTTATTCCAGTTAAAATTAATAGCATTATCAATCGCCTGAGACCAATCGCGATAATCACGATGTCCCATCATTAGGTAAGGATCGTAAACTTTTATTATTTTTGAATTTTCTCTAATACATAAAACTGCATGTAACCATATATCAGAAATTTTATAATACTTATGGGATTCTACTACTACTAGTGCTTTTGATTTCCTATAGAGATTATTAGTTAATTCATCGAAACCTACAGGACATTCTTTTATGATGAGTGCTTGTCCTTTCCTTAGTTCTATTAATATAGAACGTAGTTCTTTATCATGAGGATGTTTTAATGTAATCTGTTCATTCAAGAGATCACATGCCTTTATTTTCGTAGTGATTTTATTCCTATCTAAAAAATTCTTATAGGTTATATATCGACTATCGATATCTCTTCTTAAGAGATAGAGAGCGATTGCAGGAAAGAAGAATCCCCAAGAATGGTGGTGAAAACCCTCTTGGCGAAAGATTTTCCTTAACTTAGTAACGGTGGTAGGTATTCCCTCCAACCTAAATCCATTAACCAATGCATATAATGGGCAATCTATATCTCCCCTTTGGTGATAAATATCTTTATTTTCAGCGGGAATGAATTGTGGATTGGTCATATTATACCATCCTTTATTTATTAATCTTGACCATGAGATGTATTTCCTCATCCATTCGTGGTAATTTTATTTTTAAATTCACATGTGGATATCCTCTTACATAAGATATGCGCGGAATTTTTTCTTCTTTATAACTCCAAACATCTTCCTTTCTGAATACTCCAAGAACAGTGACTTTATATTGTTTCGGGAATTTGACTGAGTAAATGGTTTCTATGCAAACAGAATCAACGATGAATACATTCCATCTCAATCCCAAGGGATTCGTACTGGGATAATCCCATCTATACGTAAGAATAAATCGAGTTGAATTTCCTGGTAATAATGGCGATGTAAATGGTATTATTAAATCCACCCAACCTTTACCAGCAGAAACAAATTTTGGGCTAATGACTTTATTTTTTAAGGTTTTCCCATCTGTCTGGAATTCTACTTGAGGATTTATTTGTTCCCAAGACATGGGAGCGATTCCTCCTATGCGATAAATAATATTCTTTACATCACTATTTGAAACATTAATAATATCGTGTTTAGCTTTAACTATACATTTTCCTTTTTCTTTATATATGAGAGACATAGAATCTTTCAGATAAAGGAGCTTGAGTTCTTTAGGAACATTTCGCGTTCGAAAAATCTTTTTTAAAGATTGTTGTGTATCTTTGATTTTTTCTTTTTTCGACAATTCGGAAGCCCAGATAGAATTAACGAGGTCTAAGTAAGACCGTTTACGTCCTCCAGTGGACTTTAATACTTCGTCACCCGGATCTCCGGGAAAATATTTCTCCAATAAATCACCATTTTCGGGTTTAGAGAGAAAGGATGCGATATCATCACGATCGATATAGTATATATGAAATATATATTGATTTTTTATCCCATTAAACCAATCTACATCACTTGATAGTAATTTTGCACTGGTTACAAATACTACAATATCTGGGTTGTGTTGCATTGCATCATCAAAATCCGTTTTGACTTTTCGACGGGATAAACGCTCACTCTTAGGGTGATAACAGCATACTATCCCTGGACCACTATCACCTATTCCAAGTAAAATACTGAATCTTTTCTCGAAAACTATATCTCTTGCTCTATCACCTGGTCCACCTAGCCGTCTGATATTTTGTATATCCCCACCTCCCCGTCTAAGAATCTCCATAATAAATTCCTCAAATTCAGTAGGAGTAAGATGGGACCAAGGATTTTTATTTTTCTTCATAGTTTAATTACACCTCTGGGATTTCATATCTGAGTGCACAGGAATTGATTAGATCCCTCCCTCCGGTAGAGAGAACACGACCGTCAACCACAAGGACGATATAATGTCTGTCTTGCAACTCTTTTAATGCTTCTTCAATTTCTTCTGTAGATGCTCTCAAGCGATTAGCTAATTTATCAGCAGAATCGCCTTTATGAGCAATACTCGCTACGAGAAACGCCAATGGTGAAACAACGAGTGATTGAGGATAAGCCAGGAATCGTAAAATGGTTTTTGTTAGTCTCGTTCTTTTAAATGAGGTTATTTTATTGGGTCGAAGTCCCTGTAATGTTGCAATCTCACTCGAGTACAGTTGCTTACGTCCTTTTTGTTGTGCCTTAAGAACCAGTTCAGCCAAGTCTTTTATTCCTCCTTGTAGAAATATCAATCCCGCCTGACGAATAGAAACCTGATAATTCGCCCAAAAATCTTCAATTGGCCATTCGAAACGACTGTTAAAGAGGACGTTCTCTGCTGCATCCCATCCAATCTGTTTACTAGATAATGCTAATCCTATTATTTCAGCTATACCCTCTTCGATTCCACGGACATGATCCATCCCTCTGTTTTCTGCTATGGCACAATGTATAAGTTCATGTGCTAATATCGTGGTAGAAAAACGTCTCGCTAGATATTTTTCGTGGAGGTAAATTCCCCTAGGCACTCCGAATTCTTTCTCATCCACATAATCTATATTTACTGCCCATCCATCAATTCTCTCGTAGGGCCAGGGAAATTCTTTCATTAGATAAAGCTCTGGTGCTTGGAACCTGATTCTCATTCGGTTTAAAGCTTGTATATAAGATTTAAGATCCTTTTTTAGGGTTTTTTCAATATCCATCTCTTCTTTTATTAAATTCTGCATAACATCTTCAATTGAGGGAATATCAGTGGATATCGCCTTCTCTAACCATTTTCCAGAATCAACATTTGATATTACTTTCTTGAGGTTATTATAAAAATCTGAAGATTTGTATTTTTTCTTAGTATTAATACAAGATTCTAGTATATCGAGAAGATTCTCTGCTGAGGCCGCATTTATACGAGTCGAGTATATCGCGTCTCTTAGATAGTTATTTTTAAACATTTGACTTCACCTCCAGTTCTATAATATTAGAGATACTTCCTTTGATTACCTTGGTATTAAATTCATTATTTGATAGTATATTAATAACTTTTTCGAGATAAGGCGTGTTCCAACGAGAGCCTACACTCAATAAACCTTTTTGAAAATTTGCTTTCATTTTGGGTATTATATGCCTTGCAACAGATATAGCGTCATCATAATATGGATTGAAGAAAGCAACATCAAAATATTCATCGCTCTGAAAGGAAAATGCATCTTGTTCGACTACTGATAACCTTTCAGGAAAACGGGATTTGAGAGTTTTAAGCGCACGTGCATTTTGCTCAACAGCTACAACGTGTTTAGCGCCTTTTTGAAGGCAAACTGCAGTTATTGCGCCAGTCCCAGAGAACATATCCAATATACACATATCACGAAAATCGAATTGTTCTGCTGTTTTTATGATATCTAAATCCGGTCCAGAGATAGAACTACCAATCACCAGAATGTATGGTAAATTATAGGTCGATAAAATCCGATCAAATTCTGATCCCGATTGGATAAACCCTCGTTTTCTGGCTATCTCAACTTCGATTAAATCATTCAGTTCGATTTGCCCATTAGATTCAGAAAATATCAATTCTACTTCATCAATCATTGAATATTCCCTTGGTAATTTTAAATATAATGAAGCATCTATAAACCCAGTAATATAGAATGAATAAGGCCCAGTTTGTTTTCCAAATTCTTCTCGATGAACTAGCCCCACATATCGGTTGGGGTTAGGTGATTTAATGTGAATTAGTATTTTTAAAAACTGAGAGTCAGTATATGGATGATTTTCTATAACTACTAAATCAGTCTTTATTCTTATCAAACTTAATTCATCAGGAAATATCTCCTGTATCGCTTTTATTACCGAATGTTTAACTTCATCAAGTAAGTGCATTTTTTCTTCATTGGTTAGATGTTGTTTCATCAATTTCATACTCCCAAACTATAAACGGATTTATCAATACTTGGTTAACTTCTGATTATATTTGCCATTACTTTCTTCCATTATTACCATATATTACCCATTTAGGTTGCATTTTAAAGCGTTAGGGATTTTTATTATTATATTCTGTGAAGGCAGATCAACCATAAGAGGTAACTGTATGAAATTATATTACTATTACGATAAAATGTTTAAATCCCCATTCTTTATTAAAAAAATATAAATCCGTAGATAATCCGTTCTCCTTCTGCTGTGCTGGACATTATTTTTTCCATCTGACCCATCATCAATCCAGCAAGGCTAGATGTATATTAGACAATGATTACTTACCTTTCTTTCTTTTTCCTGGTCCTGTTGGTCCGTTACCCATGGTGTGTTCTTATGACAATCGTGATATTTAAGGTTTGTGGAATTAGAGGGATGTAGAATATTTTTTTTATTGATAATTTGCATTGCATTCAAACAAATGGGGCTCAGAGAAGCCTGAATTTATGTATACTGGATCAAACAGAAATTAAAATGGTAAATGAACTAGAGGTGTCCTCTCTTCTTTATTTTTCAAGGTTTATCAAATTCGTTTGTGTAGGCATCCAAAAGCTAAATATCCTTGTGAACTATATCTAGGTTAGTTATCTATAAAACTAGTGATTCAATGTCGATCAATAGTATAGAAAAGATAAAAAGTATCCTAAATTCAAATGATGATTTATATAGGGGCTTGCATTTGCTCGCAGATCAAACAACAACAGATTTCGTGTTTGTTGACGGTGTTAATGGGAGCGATATAAATGATGGAACCACCATAGATTCAGCCAAAGCGACAATAAATGGAGCAATCATGAAAGGCGATATCACAGTAATTGTTCTGCCAGGTGAATATGATGAGTTCTATAGTGTGAGTGGGATACTTATTGACCACCCTAATGTCACAATTTTAAGTGCAATAAAGGGACAAGCTAAAGTATCCAATAGTAACTTCGCTGCTACCGCAGTATTTACAATATGGTCCGATGATGTATATATTCAGGGTTTTCAAATCAGTGGTAGTAAATATACTGAAGGAATAATTTCTACCGGTGCAAGAAGTAGCATTGAAAACTGTGTTTTTAATGCCCCCCTCGAAAATGGAGTACGCTTTCAGGGAACTATTTATGGAGGGAATCAAGGCATTGTACGCAACTGTTGTTTTAATTCCGGAATTATAAATGACTGCATAGAGCTCTTCTCATTTAATGATGATAGGTTGGAGGATTGTGTTATCGAGCACAATATATTTTATTCAAGCTTTGATAATGCGATACATCTCAACGGCTGGGGCGTGAAAAATAATTTTATTAAACAGAATAAAATATATGGAAAAGGCTCAGATGTGGATTATGGGATCACTATCAATTTTGCCAATGAGAATATTGTTAAAAATAATTCCATTTTTAATATTACTCTTCCGAACTTAGACTGCGGGGACAACAATATCTGGGAGAGTAACCGTATTGGATCTTCACCTCAATATGATCGCATATTAACCCTAGAAGGAAATAATTTCAAACGTTTTAGAAGTTCTCTCATAATAAATAAAGAGAAAAGTTTGAAGCGTAAATGTGTTAAGAAAGATACGGTTTTGGTCGTAGGAAATGGCCTTACGAAGGGTTTTATTAATTATTTTCAATTTAATTTTGACACAGATAGCCCTATTGATTGGGATACATTGTATCACAAGCCATTTTCTGAAACGGAAGTTCGATTTCTTGATGATGCAATAGATTTAAAAGAATATATCTTAGATCGTCGGAAAAAATTCGATGGGATTAAGGATTATGAACTCCTAGAAGGATTTTTAAATAGTCTTGGCTCCGACTGGAATGTCTGGTCGTTGAAACAAAAACGATTGTATCATCAACTTTCAAACTATTTTGCAATCACATATTCCCATCTCCAGAAGGAAATGGATAATTATCCCTTACATAATTGGCCTTATATTCAAAAATTTGATGAAATAAGAATGAATCTTCTAGGAATAGTAAGTTTTAATTATGATATCCTGATCGAGAGGATTCTAGATTATTTTAAACACTATTACCATAGAATTGGGATGGATAAAACTTGTAATGGACTAGTATTATTCAAACCTCATGGTTCTATTGATTTTGATAAAGGGCACGAAACGATGAATCTCGATATTCAAGAAGGGAGCCTTTGCTTCCAAAATGAATTTACTTTTGATCACTTGGAAAAGAAAAGATGGTTAGAGCCGAGGGCACAAAACGATATTATTCTACCAACATCATCCACCTTTAATCTTAAACTCTCCTTCGTTAGGTATGGATATAGATGGGTGTCAGAGAAATTTTGTGATGCAAAGAGGTGCATTTTTCTGGGTTTATCATATTGGTATTGTGATAGACCTGAATTGGACCTTATAATTAAGTCACTAGATCGTAATTGCGAAATAATCCTGGCTAACCCAAACCGGCCAGATCAAATGTTAGAAGTACTAACTCAGAAAAAATTTAATAACGTTAGATGGGACAATAAGAGATATATTGCTTAATAATTAGAGACTTTCGATTATCAAGGCTATGGATACTATCATAGAGATGCTTAATCTCCGCTATTATAAACTTAACATTCCACACATTGCTCTTCATCCTAGCACTCATCTCAGGTGTCCTTTTTGGTCTACAAGAATAGTAACTATTTTTACCTAAAGGCCCGTAAGTCTCGATTTTGATGGGCGTCCGTGGAATGACAATATGTTCTGCTTGCAGAATGTCGCCAGCATCACCAACTGCATACACACCTCGAATATAGTATAAGGTGTGTGGTGGGACATTTCACGGTTGCAGGATTGAAGGTGCGGAAATGGATACCGTAGGCGATATTGACATTCTGAAAGCCCTAGAAATCGACCAAGGGCCTCGTTCAATTTCAATGGAATACTCCATTTTTAAACATTGAAGGAAGGAATAAATGAGGAGATATAAAGAATATCACATAAACAATTCAGACGCTAAGTCGTTGATTGACATTTCATCAAGTAAATCTCCTTTCCTGATCTTACAATACTTTTGATAATCAGATTTGTATTTTGGCTCATTTTTAAGAATGTCCGATTTCTTATTTTCATCAAGAAGGCGATATTTTAAATTCGTCCCTTCATCAACATAATCAATTATCATGAGTATAAATGTCCCATTCTCATTCAATAAAAGGGATTTATGAATATCCCAATTTGCAGC
>CBDVCK010000194.1:0-7261 GCA_965372465.1 uncultured Thermoplasmata archaeon
TATCATAACGGCTATATTGGTATATGCTATCCAGACAGCACTCATAGGATAAAGTGTGATTTGTTACTTGAATAAAATAAAATCTACATGTAGAAAAAAGATTAGTGAAAGTGAATATAGAATAATAAAAAGAAAATGCTTTGGGCATGTAGAAAAAATACCTTTTAATTCCGACTCTGCGGATTTGCTTCGCAAATACTTGCCTCATTTTGCTCGGTCAGATAACAAGCGGATATGCGGTTCGGCAACTTCGTCGCCTTACCCAAATTGCTCCCCATCCCACCCCAATCATCCCCACGCAACTTCGCATATCCGCCAGCCGTTATACTAAATATTCTCAAAGGGTACGAAGCGAAGTAGTAGAAATTAACCACTTCGTAGACAATCGGTGAACCGTTTGTCAACAATTATTAACATATCTTTTAATTGAACTTCATCAAAGTATAATTAAAACCTCCTGTTTTCGACTAAATATCCCCTCTTTTAGAATATATCAAATTTAGGATAGATTCTACCCTTTAATCATAATTACTGATAAAATAACGCCAAATCAATATTATGTTTTAAAAAGGGAACCGCTTCTTTATCGCTAACGTATTTTCCGGCAGGGAGAATAGGACAAGTTTGTCTAAAATCAGGGATGTAATCTCACAGATTGAGGATTTATATGGAGATATACTTGTTGACTATGATAGCGATTTGGAGGTACAAGTATTTTACATAATATGCGAAGATAATGCTCATACAGTTCCAGTTGGACAATCGACAACATACTTGATAACCATTAAAGACAACCAATTCTGTTTTTGTATCCATAATTTCTCGATAAGCATAATAAAGCCGATCTTCTTTTCAGAATGGAATTCCACATTAAGCACAAAATATTTTGACTCAGGTGGCGGACAGATAACGAATGTTACCCTCACGGTCGAAGTCCCAACAACTACGCAAGGCGTGCCTTCGGCTGGAATGACTGCCCCATAGCCGTTGAGGCGACTATGAGAATGGGCCATGAACCTTACAACACAACATATTCGGTTTGCACTTATACAACAGCAGCCGGAGGGGGGCAAATTAACGCGACCATAGATATCGATCCAGACACCATCAACCTCAAATCCAAAGGCAAATGGATCACCTGCTATATCGAACTACCAGGGGGCTATGATGTCAGAGACATCAACGCGAGCACAATACTATTAGAAGGCTCTCTTCCACCCATATTTAACCCAAAATACGGCTTTGTAAAATCCGAGGATTCCTACATAATGGATCACGATAACGATATCCTCCTAGAGAGAATGGTGAAGTTTGATAGAAGCGATGTTGAGGACATGTTATCGCCCGGAACTTACAATCTGAAGGTTTCTGGTGAGTTAATAGATGGGACGGCATTCGAAGGATACAGCGATGAAATAAGAGTTATCGACTCACCTTAGATATTATTCCTACCCTCAACGCCTCAACCCACCTCCCCCTTACGCTACACCTCCCCCCAAATCCCCTGAGCCCGAAAAGAAGATCGCGGAGTGCCCATTCACCAGGTACGCATTTTGTGCGGAGTGGGGATTTGCAAGGCCTCGGAGCGAAAGACCTTAGCCAGCAAAACCCACATCTTATTCACCGAAATGCCTAAAGCGGGAATAGAAGAGAGTGGAGAAGGGAGCTACCAGGATATAGATTACGAAAAATAATTAAAAGAACAGCCCGCTTTATCGAAAAACCTAAATCCTATGAAAGCTAAAATATATTTAGTCCCCCTTTCCCAATTAACCCTTCCTCGCACAAAATTTTTCCTCCTAGGGGATTGGGGGCCCCCTCTTTTTAAATGGCGATTGAGTTCGTATAGAGTCTAGCCAAGGAATTATATCCTGAAAAAAAATAATTTAATCTTGCTTCCCCCCCATCCCCTCTCCCCCTCTTGCCTCCACCGCCCTGCCACATCCTAAAGACCATTACCGAATCCCTCCCAACCGCTTTCGATAACTCAAAGCTTGGCTGAGGGCGTGTCGGGCAATGGATTGAGAGACCAGGGAACTGGGGGAGGTAGGTTACGGGGTGGGGGATTGCATTGAAGAAAATTTATAGGAGGGTGAAATCCTTGAAATTTGATTTTAGGTGATATCGCCCGGATTTGGTATGCCATCTATCTCACGCATTTGGAAATGAAATGAAGGCCTCGAGGGTGAAGGATTTGGGCTGGAGTGATTTTAGTTTGTGAAGTAGCCGCCTTTTTGCAGTATTTTATACCTTCAAAACGGCAAATATCTTTATATAAATTCAAGCGGTTCACAAACCGTATGAAGAAGAGCCAAAACCTGCTGTCTGCTGTTATCATCACAGTTATGATCATTTTCGTATTATGCATTGATATTTTCCTCATTATTTCTAGGGACCAAGAAGGCGAGGAGGAATGCAAAGAGGGTGAGGAGGGTCACGGAGGTTTCGAGGCCTTTACCCTGACCATCGACGCCCCTTCCGAGGTGCCCAATGACTATGAATTCGATTACAAGATCATTGTTCGGGATGAATGGAAGCACGAGGTTTTGGGTTTGGAGGCTGTATTGGATCTTTCAGAAGCGCCGCATTTGGAATTTATCTCTGGAATCCCAGAGCCGTATCACAGTGAGGAATCCGGTTCAGTGAGCTTTTCTTCATCCTCAGAGAGCTTCCCCTTCCCGGTTCAGGACAACGCCTCAATGGCCACAATAAAGGTTGACGGCGACGAAGGACCACTTGAGATGAACAATATAGATCTTAATGTTTACAGTCCTGATGGTGACACACTTTGGGTGGTGGGAGGTGCTGGTGCCGACCCCGAGCTTACCCTTAATGCAGAGGACCTGAGAGAGGCAGGTTATGGAGACTACAGGGCTGAGGTTATCCATGTTGTGGGAATGCCTACTATCTCGTTTTCAATCACAATAGATATTCAATACGATCTAAAACAAAGCAGGCTTACCGGCCCTGATCTTGGACCTGGTGATGAGCATACCTTTTCCTGGTCTCTTAGATCAATTTCAAAGGGTGACAACACAGTTTTGGTGGTTGTGAGTGGAAGTGCCTACTATGACCATGAAGAACCCTCGGCCCCGGACAGCGAGTTATACACCTACGATAGCTCCTCGGAATTGGAGGTGGGAGACAGGTACGTTTATGCTCCGCCTGAGAGAGAATGGGAGGTCGCAATCTCAATAATCGATATAGAAAGAGTTACAGGCATATTGTCTTTATTTGTTCTCCTTGTTTCCATTGCATTGAGCGGTTTGTTCAAGCCAGTGCGCACCAAAATCGAGGATCTTCTTGGGGGAGCGGGGAAGAGGGTCAAATGGCACTGCAGAATCTCATTTGTACTCATATTACTCTCATTTGTACATGGCATAATGCTGCCTTTCAGTCCCCATGCATCCACGCTCAGAGGCCTGGCCTTGGGTTCTTTTGCCTTCATAGTTCTCTGCGCACTGGGTTTTAATGGATTATATCAAAAATCATTGATACATCGGTGGAGCGCAAAGAACTGGAGCAGGGCACATCTTGTTCTGACGATTTTGGTGGTAATAATAGTGATTGTTCATGCCGCTTTGGACGGTACAGATTTTGCATGGCTCAGATGAGCGAATTTTCGGTTGTTCAAAATATGCTCTCTTTGAGGCTGTTTAATTTCTCCCATTCCCCCGGCTTTCTAAAAAAAGTTAGGTGCTCACACAGAGTTTTTCTCCTTTAGGATAGTAAATGAACAAGGGGAAGAATAACCGATTTAGGCCCAAGTGACCGCCTTTAAGAACTCGTCCCAATTGGTGTCCTGGGCAAAGTCTATCTTCTCGTATTCGGCATTATACTCGGTGCTTCTATATGGGATATAGATGGCTATGCCATGTGCATCAACATGTAGTTTCTGAGTATTATCCTCACCGTGGGTTTCCTTAACGATGACCTCGTCAACCAACCTCATTATCTCGGCTGGGTCCGCACCTTCTGACAATCGTAACGCAGTAGCTTGAGTGAGCTGGTATGCAAAATCGTACAAATCGTAGTTCGTGTAGGTGCTTGATCCCACCCAGTCCATCATCCCACTGAAGGATTCGGTGTACAGTTCCGGATGCTGGTACTCTTGATGCCCTATTACCCCATTTATTAAATTTCGTTCGGCTCCGGTTTGACCTGGTCCTGTGACTTTTTCGATTAACGCCAGAGAGAGATTGTCCACCGCTCTCCCCAGCTCCGCAATCTTGGAGAGGTTGAATGATGCCATCACGTCGCTATACTCCACTTTTGGAATCATTGGAGGATAGACCCAAGGCCCGATCGAGTTAAAATTATCGATCATAACCTCGGTGAACTCTTCGGGGGTCATGTTGGAGTTCTTGGCCAAATCACCCCAGACAAGATCGTACTGCCAGTTGCCTGGCTCATGGGTTCCGCTGTTGTTCCACCCGGCGATACCATAGGTCTCACCGCCAATAAAGTAATCCACGACATCCCTGAGTTGATATGCAAATTCTAACATACCCACCAGACAGCCTTCTGTGGAAAGTATATCTACATTCCTTCCGATTTTTAACTTGATGAACTCCATGGAGGCTTTTATATCTGGCAACGATAGATGGTCTCCATCGCTGGTGTCGTCCCAGCACATACCCCTCCACCCACCGCCGTGATCCGAAAGATGGACGCAATAGTGGGTTGCAGGGTATCTATCGATACCCCAGCTCACGAACGAGGTTAAGGTGCCGGGGTCTCCCATATTAACCTCATCGGTCCAACTAGCGTTCACCTCGGTGAGGGGAATCTCGGTTCTGTTCCCCTGCTCGATGTAGAACACCTGGGAATCTTCGTTCTCGGCCCTATCGAGGAGTGCAACGAGGTGGGATTCCTCTGTGGAACCGACCTGCTCTAGAAAATAGAGATTGGTGAGCATCATCTGGATATCGTCCTCGCCCAGGTTGTTGTCGCCGTCGAGATAGAAGAAGGTGGTCCAGTTGGCGAACGCTGGCACGGTCGGCTTTTCCACATCCTCTTCTCTTGGAGACAACATGATGCCTGCGAGTATAATCATTATGATCAATATCACCGCGATAATGGTCGTGGTGTTTTTTCTCATACAAATTATAAATAGAATTAATTGGATTTAAAACTTTGTAGTATAGGGGCGGGTTTGTTGAAATGTCCTTTGAAATGGGGGTAAGCGATAAATTGGAGTGCACCCCAAAAATTGGACACTCTAATAAGCTATGAAAGTAATGGAGGTGACCTATGGCAAGAGCAAGAACTAACTACACGCGTGATTTCAAATTAGCCATCCTTTCTCAAGTGAACAGTGGTGTTTCTATTGCACAGGTAGCCCGTGAAAACGGGTTACATCCAGCACTCGTAGCCCGCTGGAAGAAGGAATTTAATGAGAACCCCGAGAAGGCGTTCTCGGGTCCTGGTCATCCTTACAAGGACCAGGCCAAGGTTGCAGAGCTGGAAAGAATGGTTGGCCGTTTGTACGCTGAGAACCAGTTCCTAAAAAAAACCTTGGAGACCATGAACGGACGGGTCGAGGAGGAGAAGCGAAGATCTCGGTACAGGAGAGATACGAAATGATCTGGACGAATCAACGTCAACCAGGTCCGATTCCGGTCAGGGATGCAGCTCTTCTTCTGGGTGTCAGCAAGAGCGGTTACTATTACTTGCTTAAACGAAAAGGACACGATAGTCGGGCAGTCAGGGATAGACCAATCATTGAAGAGATGCACAAGATCATCCATAGGTATCCGGGTTACGGATACCGACGGATGACACACCAACTCAGGAAGCATGGATATATTGTAAACCACAAACGAATATTGCGGTTGATGCGAGAGAATGGATTGACATTCAAGCATAACAAATGGCGTCCATTAACAACTGATTCCGAACATGACAACCCGGTGTATCCTAATCTGGTGAGGGGAATGGAGGTTACAAGTCCGAACCAGGTCTGGGTAGCAGATTTTACATACATCCAGATAGGAAAGGAATTCGTATACCTCGCTGTGGAGCTGGACGTCCACACCCGTCGATGTCTAGGGTGGTCGCTTTCCAGAAATCTGGATACAGATACCGCACTGGATGCACTGCAGATGGCACTCTACAACCGGAGGGATGACAGCTTGAGTGGATTGATACACCACAGTGATCGAGGTGTCCAATACACCTCGATGGCATTCACAGAATGCCTAAGAAATCACGGTACCCAGATAAGCAATTGCAGAAAAGGAAATCCGTACGACAATACCTATGTGGAGAGTTTCTTCAAGACATTGAAGTACGAGGAGGTTTACTTGAACGAATATGAAAAATTCGAGGACGCACTGGAAAATATTGGGAGGTTTATCGAAGATGTGTACAATGCGAAGCGAATGCACTCAGCTCTCGGATATCTTTCACCAATCGAATTCGAGCAGCAGGAGGAAAACGTATATATCGTAGCTTAACTATGAGTCCAATAATAGGGGTTCAATCCAATACTATTTATGGCCCTAAACATCCTACGCATTGTTCGAAAATCGATATGAGATATGATACATTGATTCTTTCCCCGTATATATTCGGGAATAAATGCTTGTGTCTATTGTATATACAGACAACACACCAAGAGCGTGAGAAATATGCCTGCAGTTGTGAATCTTGATAAATGCGACGGGTGCGGAATATGTGTGGAAGCTTGCCCAAATGAGGCGATTACCCAAAATGAGATTGTGCATATTGATGAGGATGAGTGTGTAGATTGCGAATCCTGCGTGGATGAATGTCCCAATGATGCGATATCAATGGAGTGAGCCTCTGTACTTGTTTAAAAGATGTAAATAGATAGAGGGATAAAAAGAATGAATTATCCAAAGACACCACTTATATTAAACAATGGAAAATTCGCAAGGACTGTCGGGAGATATCCATTGGTTGTCATGGTGTGTCTTCCCTCTATGGAACTAACTTTTGGAAATCCTAGACCGGTGATTGATATACTGGCAAGAAAATATGAAGGCAAAGTAGTATTTGGCTTGCTGGACATAAATGAGAATGAAAAAATTGCATCACGCTATGATATTACTACTGCACCTGTTGTTTTGATATTTAAAAACCAAAGATTGGTTGGCTATTTGAAAAATGATATTACAAGAAAAGAAATAGAAAATAGAATCACACAATATCTTTAGAATAATATTTTTGAAGAAGGTTATTCGAGTGGAGGAACAGGATAATGAATTAGAATGAAAAAATTGAAGGAACAAATTGA
>CBDVCK010000195.1:0-7248 GCA_965372465.1 uncultured Thermoplasmata archaeon
TCACCGCGATGGCCCTGGCGACGGTCCTCGGGGTCATCTTGGGCCTCATGTCGAAGTTCTTCTCAATCAATTCTTCAATTTTTACTTCATCTATCTTATTGGTTCCGTACGTGTCCACCATTATGGATAGAGGTTCTGGAACACCGATTGCATAGGCCACCTGCACTTCACACTTATCTGCAAGACCTGCTGCAACAACATTCTTTGCAATGTGTCTTACTGCATATGATGCGGATCGATCCACTTTGGAGGGGTCCTTCCCTGAAAAAGCACCGCCACCGTGAGATCCCACACCACCGTAGGTATCCACGATGATCTTTCTACCGGTAAGACCGCAGTCCGCATGGGGGCCGCCAAGAACAAAAGAACCTGTTTCATTCACATGAAACTTGGTTTCAGAATCCATCATATCACTTGGGATGACCTCTTTTATGACCTTTTCAATCATTTCTGATTTGATCTGATCATGGGATATACCTTCTTTATGCTGAGTTGCGATAACTACGGTATCCACCCTTTTAGGAACACCTTCATTGTACTCCACAGTAACCTGTGATTTACCATCCGGTCCAATGAAAGCCACTATCCCTTTCTTTCTCACTTCAGCCAGCTTTTGAGTCAATCTATGGGCTAATGTAATAGGTAGTGGCATCAGCACATCGGTTTCGTTTGAAGCATATCCGAACATCAATCCCTGGTCTCCCGCACCTTGCTCGTGATCGGGGGCATCATTAACACCCATTGAGATATCTGGAGACTGCTCATCAATTGCAGTCATGATGGCGCAGCTTTCCCAGTCAAACCCCATTCTCGGGTCGTCGTATCCGATTTCCTTTATAGTGGCCCTGACAACTTTTGGTATGTCCACATAGGTTTTTGTTGTAATCTCCCCTGCAACCAGGACCATACCGGTTGTAACCAGGGTTTCACAGGCCACACGACCATTTGGGTCATCCTTTAGAATTGCATCCAGGATACCATCTGAAATTTGATCTGCCATCTTGTCTGGATGGCCTTCTGTCACTGACTCTGATGTAAAAAGGTGACTCCCTTTATGTTTCATGTTTAAAACCTCCATCTCCTGTTGTCCGTCGAGTTGGTGCCATAAGTTGGCTTTTGAGGGTTATGTAGTAGGTATAAATTAAAATTTCGGTGGAGTTTGGAGGATATTAAGGGGGAGATTCGAACCGTCATATGTGTCAGGGTGCTCCCCCTACTAGTTCGAATCTTCAGCACTAAATATTGCTTATTACCCTCGGCTCTAATTGTAAAAAAATTAAAACGCCGAGGGGGAGATTCGAACTCCCGTGGTGCAAAGCACCAACAGGTGACACGGATTTCCCGGTATTGGGAAAAACGCTCGAGCCTGCCGCCTTAAACCGGGCTTAGCTACCTCGGCATGGATTATGTAGGGATAAAAGGGTTAATGGGCTATAAAAATTAGTATTTATGAACTGTATCTAAAAGGATGTGCGTTTAGGGTGGGAGGAGGGGGCACGGATGGTGGGAATATCTTTTCCTAATCATTTCGACTTTGGAACCTTCGCCCAATCATCCAAAAACCGCTTTATCCCCAAATCTGTCAGTGAATGCTTCACCATCTTCTGCAATACAGGCCAAGGAACAGTTGAAATATGCGCCCCTGCAATTGCGGCATCTATAACATGAATGGGATTTCGGATACTGGCAACAATAACTTCTGTTTCAAATTTGTAATTTTCAAATATTATCATTATATCCCGGACTATGTCCATTCCAATATGGCCGATATCATCGAGCCTGCCAATAAAAGGACTTACAAATGTGGCACCGGCCTTGGCTGCCAACAACGCCTGGTTTGCAGAGAATACCAATGTCGCATTGGTTTTGATGTCAAGTCCCTTGAGTATCTTGATGGTCTTCAGCCCCTCGGGCATTAGAGGAACCTTTATCACAATATTCTTGTGGATTTTCGCTAGTTCCTTGGCCTCCTCCACCATCTCTTCTGATTTCATACTCACAACTTCGGCTGAAATCGGGCCATCTACTATATTGCAAATTTCCTCGACTACTTCTCGAAAATCTCTTCCCTCTCTCGCAATTAGTGTGGGATTTGTTGTAACCCCGTCGATTATTCCCCAGCTGTTCGCTTCTTTTATATGCTCTACATTTGCTGTATCCAAAAAAATCTTCATGTCCCCTCACCTTTTTTTCTTTTTCTTTGAAGCTTTATCTTTCTTTTTTGATTTGGTCTTTTTTGTGGCTTTTTTTGTGGCTTTCCTCGTTTTCTTTTTTGTATCCTTCTGCCTTTCGGTTTTCTTCCACTTTTTACCAACCCGTTGAAACCTACTCAGTCTATCTTTTCTCTTTAAGACATCGTGGGCTGCATTTACGATATTCTTAACAGTTAATCCGTATTTTCCCATGAGTTCATCGCTGCTTCCTGATTCACCAAAGACATCAGGTATTCCCACCCGTTTCATGGGAACATGCTTCTTCTCTGCGATTATCATGGATATTGCAGTACCCATACCCATCTCGACATTATGCTCCTCGGCTGTAACAATGGCTCCGGTTTCAACTGCTGCCTTTCCGAGCATTTCCTCATCAATTGGTTTAATTGTGCTCATGTTGATAACCCGTGCATCCACACCCCTTTTTTCAAGAACCTCTGCCGCTTCAAGACAGACCGAAACCATAATGCCAGTACCAATTAAGGTAACATCCTTTCCCTTTCGTAAAACTGTAGCCTTACCGATTTCAAACGGATCCTTTTCATTTGTGATTGTGGGTAAATCGGCTCTACCCAGCCTGACATACACAGGACCCTGATAATCTGCTGCGGCCTTTATCGCTTTGGAGGTTTCCTGAGCATCAGCAGGCACGATGACACTCATGTTTGGCAGAACCATCATCAAAGCAATATCCTCTGTAATCTGATGAGTAGCTCCATCACCTCCAACAGTGATACCTGCATGGGTCACAACGATTTTCACATTCAATTTGGGATACGCTATTGACTGCCTGATCTGGTCGTAAACCCTTCCTGTTCCGAATACGGCAAATGTACTCACAAAGACGGTCTTCCCCGCAGCTGCAAGCCCAGCCGCAGTGCTCATCATGTTCTGCTCTGCTATTCCGAAATTAAAATGCCTCTCCGGAAATTCCTTGGCAAATTCCATAGTCTTTGTGGAAGAAGATAAATCAGCGTTCAGGGCAACTATATCATTTCTGTCCCTTCCCAATTCCACTAAAGCTTGGGCAAAAGCCATTCTTTGACTTTCCATCTTCACCTTAGTCATTGGCTCCACCCTCCAGCTCCTTCATGGCCTGTTTGAACTGATCCTTATCAGGAGCCTTGCCATGGAAACCCACAGCCCCCTCCATAAATGATATCCCTTTTCCTTTCACGGTGTGGGCCACAATCAAAGTTGGTTTTCCCTTCACCTCCTTGGCCGTATCTAAAGCGGTGAGAATCTCCTTGAAGTTATGTCCGTCGATTTCTATGACATGCCATCCAAATGCCTGCCATTTATCCGGTATGGGTTCCAGGGACATTATCTGCTCAGTGGGGCCGTCGAGCTGCAGTTTGTTTCTATCAATAATTGCGATCAAATTGTCCAGTTTGAAGTGGGACGCCGACATGGCAGCCTCCCATATCTGGCCGCAATCCATCTCACCATCCCCGATCATGACGAAAATATGGTATAATTTCCTATCAAGTTTTGCAGCCAACGCCTGCCCGCATCCAATTGACATGCCCTGCCCTTCAGAACCAGTAGAGGCCTCGATCCCTGGAGTTTTGTTCATGTCCGGATGGCCTTGAAGAGGAGAACCCAATTTCCTTAGATTCATGAGTAAATTAACTCCGAAATTCTTTTCATTCTTCATCTTTTCATACAGGTCCTTGTTTTTTTCCTTTAGGAAGGCCAGAAGGGGTTTTTTATCGAAATAACCGTTTTCGGCAAGCGCTGCATAAAGTGCAGGGGCCGCATGGCCTTTGCTTAGAATGAACCTGTCTCTATCAGCCCATTGAGGGTCATTTGGATCATGGTTAAAAATGGGGTCCCGCTCCTCATGATTGCATTCCTTCTCACATGATTTATGAAAATAAAGTACTGTAATGATATCTGTTGCAGATAGAGAGCCTCCGGGATGACCGGAGCCTGCTTTGTATATCATTTTTATGACATGCTTGCGAATGTTTTTAGCCTTTTGTTCCAATTTCACAATTAATTCATCGTCGTAGACGGTCATAGCCTACCCCCCTGAAAAAAGAGGATCACTTCTTGGCGAAGAGCGTAATCCTCACCGTAGGTGGGGGTAATCGGGTTCCCTATTCATAACCTTTTTCATGCCATAGAAAAAATTCATTTCACTGTTAAGAGTTCGAATTCGCAATGTGAATCCCCTTTTGAAAGGCATTTCTTTTCTTTGCAGACGAATTCTTTATCAAAAATATTAGTTATCATTCCTGCGAGATAGCCACAAGTGAGATCACATGAGATCCTTCCTGTGTAACCAAGTGCCACTGCTTCGTTTGATTCCTTGCATTTTAACAACATCTCGTCTGATTCTAGTTTTTCTATGTTGAAAACACCCATACCCATCTGCAACCACAGTTCTGGTAATGTATTGCATAGGGTTTTTAGATCCGGGAAGTTGATATTCATGTCTTTTACGATATTTTTACCGCTTCTGAAACCGCAGTTATAAATAACCTTGGATGCCACATCAGGTCCCAATATTTCGGATAGCTCTTCATGTACTCCTTTTAAGATATCGATGGGCATTAAAAAGAATGCCACGGGATTATTATAGTTATCTTCTTCTTGTGTATTTGAATCAACCATTTTGATTTTCACCTTTTTACTGATGTTTTTTTACCTTTAATAACAGGATATATCATTAGCTCACCCAACCTAAAGAAGGCTCGGTTTACATTGGCACCGCTTTTTGCACTCGTATAGAAGTAGGGAGCCCGAAACTCAGATGCAATCTTTTCCAAATCGGCAGGTTTGAATTCAGCTTTATGAATTAAATCGGATTTATTTGCCAAGAAAAGAACAGGAACAGGATTGGCCTCTTTGAACAGAGAATCTGTCCACTCTCTCAAACTCTCAAGGGATTCTGTTCGTGTAACATCACAGACAACTAAAGCTGCATTAGCGCCCTGATAATACATTTTTCGAAGCTTTTGATAAGCCTTTTGACCGACGATATCCCAAATTATCATGGTGAGATCAACAACTATCTCCTCCTTTTGAAAAGGTATTACAACTTCCTTTCTTGAAACTTTTGTACCTATCGTAGGAAGGTATTTATCATCAAATTTATCCAGGACATATTTTCTAATAAGGCTCGTTTTACCTACTGCACCATCGCCCAGTAAACATATCTTTCTCTGGTATCGTTTTCTTTCCATTGGAAATTCCTCATCTAAGGATTTTTTCTTTTTATTTATTTATTTTCACTTCATCTTTGAGTTTTAAGTATAGCGGGATAATATTATATATCATTTTTGCAGTTGGTGATTCTATTTGATTTTTTCTATCCAGGAGGTGGTATTTTTTCTGAATCTTTCTCATCGTAGTTGGAGGGGACATCCCCGAAATCACCGGAAGGTAATTCGCCTTCATCGTAAATGAAACCTCCAATATCATCATGCACATTTTCTTTTTTATTTTCCTTTTTTGGGATTTCTTGTTCATTTGACGGTTGTTTAAAAAGTCTTCCAACGATTTCCTCGGCACCGTCGAATTTAGCCATATCACCGTCCCAATCAGCCAGCACAGACGAATATTTAGATTCGAAATCATCCACAACATCTCTCATCCTATTGCGCAAACGCTTGTTGTCGTAACCTGAAATGACTGCGGAAAGAAATGTGTATTTTCCCCTCTCGATAACTATCTGGAAATCACCGTATTCAAGCTTGCCCAGGGCTCCTTCATCGAACTTTATATCCATGGTCTCATCACTATTCCCCATAAAGGAATCCTTAACAAACTCCTGGACCGCGGTGAGCATTCCAGAAACAAGCTTCGCGTCGATTGCTTTTGACTCACCCATGGAAATATGTACAAGTAACACTCCGGCATTATCCACAAGGAAGGCTTCTTCAACTGAATATCTGTATCTTATTTCCCTGTATGCCGCAAAGACCAATAAACCCAAAACGAAAGGTAAAATCAACAAAAACCAATTAAAAAGCTCGGATTCCACAACAACCAAATCAATTGGATCCATTTCAACGAAATGCTCGCCATCAGTGGCAGTAAACACCACGCCCTTTAATTTATTTTTACCAACTGGCTCCCATACCGCCTCGTGTGTTATCGGATCTATTTTTATTTCTTGACGGTTACACGTAAATGTCATGTTGAATGTATCCACATCCAGGAAATAATCATCCAAATCAATGCTCCAATTACCGTTTTCAGGTATTGCAGCATCCCTTATTCCCCTCAAAATTATCGGGGGGTCATTTACAGGGATAACTGTGACGATTATATCCTCCTGTGAAGTAGCATTTGAGGGATCCCTAGCAATGAACCTTACAGTGGCATATCCCGCCCAATTAGGCCAGACATTGAAGGTTACCCAACCGTTATTGCTTAATGTTACTATGATATTTGGCTCGTGATATATAAGATTGAAATCAAGTGGATCTCCGTCACTGTCCTCAAAATGATCGTTCAGATTGAATGCATTTTGAATTTCACCATCTTCAAAAAATTGAATGTCCGAAATAGGGTCTGTCAATTTTGGAGGATAGTTTTGTGTGATGGAAACAGTCAATATCGCGCTATCAGATAGGGCACCATCTGATACAGTTACCGTCACGTCAAATGTCTTTCCAGTCATATTTTCAGGGTATATTAAAGTTATATTCAAACCATATATGGAAATATGTTGGGGATCGGATGTCGTCACAACCAACGAATACAAAGGAGTGTCTTCATCCGATATAAACGGTTCAAGGTCAATGGTAAAAGGATCATTATAGCGAATTTGTTGGCTGCCTAAATCACCAATGCTAGGTGGAGAGTTGCGCTTTGAGATATTAACAATGGCAGTATCATTTCCAAAACCGCCATCATTATCTCTAACAAAGACTCTTGCAGTAAATACACCCACCCCTCCCCAGGCATTTGTCACAATAAAATCAGTGGACCAATTGGTATCGTAAAAACCATCATCCTCCCAATCCCATCGGAATTCCAGTAAATCGGACCCTGGGTCGGAAGCTGATGCGATTATAAGTAT
>CBDVCK010000196.1:0-7202 GCA_965372465.1 uncultured Thermoplasmata archaeon
TGCCAAATTATCTATGTTGTTTATTTCAAAAGGGAGGAATATCAGGGGGGATAGAAATTTAAGTGCAAAATGTTATTATGGGAGGAGGTCAGGGCAATGAAACTGGAAAATCCGAAATTGTATAGATGCCCCAGGGGTTGGGAGAGTAGACAAAAGTCCATAAACAGAGCGGGTTCATTTTTGGTTCTGCTAACATTGACCTTGGGTATTATATTCTGGTTTCTGCCCATTGATGATACACCCGGATACTCGATGATAATAATCTCTATTGGAATCTTTTTCCTCATTATAACGGTATATACAAATTTCGATAGAAAGGACAGTTGGTACAGGGATTTACCCTTTAATCCTGTACTCTTCGATAGATTGGTACACGAACTGGGTGATATCCTAAAAAAAAGAAAATACAGATTCACAACAAAAGAGCGTTTCGGAATCAGCACTGCACTCAATCCAAGAACCAGAAGAAATTACGCCCTGGAATACAGGTTATTATCCCCCAACAGCCCGTATTTAAAGGTCATGATATTACTTCAGATCATACACCACAAATACGGGGAGGACGGGTACCATTTTCCATTGGTAATCAAGAATATAAGAATGGAAAACCTCAAATTTGCAAGACAGCTGGCACAGGATATCTCTTATGCTTTGTACTTGGTGAAGTATAAAAGATATAGGGAAGTTCATTGAGGAGATGGTTTCTATTTTTATAAACCATTTGAGATAAAAGATAATAAGAATTCCGCAAAGCATATATATGTTTTAGAACTATTATGGTCTTGATATGGAAGGGAGATTTTAAAAACGGATTAGGCCGTCTCTTTCTTCTTATCAGACATAATGGAGGATATGTTATGATAGCCCGAAAAAGCAGAATCTTACCAACCCTTTTGTGTGTCCTGGCATTGTTAACCACAGTAGCTATACCAAATGTAATCGCAATCACACCGGTTGAAATATATGGTTACATACATTTGGACGATGGTGCCGATATAACACAACTTGCGTTTCATCCAATAACGATCTTGGATGATAATTCACAAAGCAGTCAACAGGTTCTTACCGATCAATATGGATTTTTCTCTCTTGTCTTAATGGAACCTATTGATGCACTTTATACCGATACCATCACGCTTGATGTTTCATATTATGACCCTCAAACTCAGAATATGATTTACGACTCTACCACAATCACAATTACACCATACATGAGGGCAGATCCAACATTCACTATTTCTACACAAATTTGTGAATGGTATGAGGATATCGAAGCACCCGCACCAGGCTATTCTCCCCATTCGGATCAAACAGTATTTGACCTTTATTTTTCACAGGAATTTGCCTTTGAAGGAGACGATGTAACGATATATGCTGATATAATGAATGTTGGAGATATAGATTTAATGAATCCCACAACGGTTAGATTTTATGATGGAGAAATGTTGATTCCACATGATGAAATTGTTATTGAATCAATTGAAATGAGTGATATTGAGACAGTCGAAATAATATGGGTTAATGTTGAATCAGGAGAACACTTGGTCCGTTCTGTAGTAGGTGAAGAAAAATCATTTGCCGAGATCAGGAATGGTAACAATGGACTTTCAGGGAATTTTATAGTTCTCACATATGGAGGAGATTACGATTCAGACGGATTGACGAATTGGGACGAATACAATGATTATGGAACGAGCCCTATCGATCCAGATACAGATGATGATGGCCTGCCAGATGGCTGGGAAGTCAATAATGGTTTATCTCCTTTGAACGACGGCAGAATCGATCCGATACATGGTCCGAATGGCGACCAGGATGGAGACGGTTTGATTAATCTATACGAATTTTCAAATTCGTTTGATAATGACGGAAATCCCTCCTCAAACCCATGGGTACGAGATACTGACGGTGATACCCTTACGGATTTTGAGGAACTCAATGGTATACAAATTAGCGGAGGGCAAACTGTTTGGTTCGAAAAGTTCGAGAATGGTATAGATCTCGATTGGAATGTTGAAAGGAGTAATGAAAATAACCTAATTGGCCTGGAGACCAACAGATACATCAGCTCTCCATTCTCCTTGTGCCTTGAAACAACCACTGATGGATATGCATTCGGAACCTCCCCACCTTTAGACATAGATTATAATTCAGATTACACAATTTCTTTCCATTTCCGTTTAGGCGAAACCACAAATCAATGGATAGAAGTGATTAGTAACGGCCAAGTAACATTAGCAATCGACCCTAATAATAAATTATGCCATATGAATGGTGGAACGCCGAATGCAATAATAACTACACCTTTACTTCCTTTTGAATGGTATTATATTCAGTGTATTGTTAGCCCATCTGCAAATACATACGAAGTAAAAATCAATATTAACAGTGAGAAAACCGGAATATCTTTCAATGAACCCAATGGATACGACCATCTTAGGTTCGGTTCAATGGTTGGTCGAACATCTGAAGGCAAAGCATTCTGGGATAATATCATATTACAATATTCAACACCTTCAAGGATTATCCAAACGGACCCTTCAGCTCGGGATACGGATTTGGATGGGCTGAATGATAATGATGAAATAATTACCTATGGCACCGATCCTACTGATTACGATACAGATGACGATAGCTTCCTTCCGTACTTTGATTTCAATGACGGCGTTGAAGTGCAATTATGGGAAGACCCAGATGGTTACGATCTATTACCGGCAGTTGCTGGAGAGCGAGCCAAAAATAAAGATATCGATGTAGATATGATTCCTGATGGAATGGAAGTTTTTATGGGATTTAATCCAGTATCCGATGAACGGACCAATGTAAAATGGCAGATCGATGATGCAGGGGATATGCATGTTGTTTGGCAAGAACATTCTAGCCCCGACGAGATATGTTATAAGAACAATGTAAATGAATATCCAAATTGGAATACTGAGGTGCAAATCACAGCCACAGCCACACTGGATGTATATTCCGTCCAACCACGACTTTCAGTAAGCGATACGGAAGTTTATATTGAATGGATGGAAGTCATAGATGTTATCGGGACCTGGAATGGAAAATGGAAAATGGCAAACATTGACATCACTGACAATTATAACATTGAAGACTTTTGGCATTTTACAGATTTTTATTATTTTCTACGGGATTCCAGTAATGCCTATGCCACTATCTATCCCATTTCTAATCCATTTTACTCGGAAATTGTATATCCAGAACCTCCACCTTATTTTTTAAAGATTGATCCTGATGATTTCACCCATTATTGGGCGATTACACCAATCGATACTGGTTTAATTCACACGCCTTGGCAGCCCGAACCGATACAATGGCCCGTAACAGATGATCTGGCTCTCCTAACACCTAGGCTCGATGAAATTAAAAGAAGAATCGAGGATTACGATCCCGGTTATGATGATAATATTTATGTATATGTGGGCCCAACTCCGGAAGGTGATGCTATTTTTGCGATTCTCGATTTATGGGATGTATGGGGAGGTACTTTTAGAGCGAGAGCTTCTGAGATTGAAATTCATCCAGATGTACCGCCAATTTATTTTGATCCTGCTTTCGATGATGATAGCGATGGGGACGGCCTAGGGGATATTCCTGAAGACACTATATACAGCACAGATAAATATGACCCTGACACAGATGATGACCATTACTTTGCTTTTTCTTATAATGGAGATTCACACTACACATTCACCGAGGGTGATGAAAAGGAATATTGGAACAGGGAAATAGGTCGTGCTGGTGGCTTAGAAGGTTGGGAGAGAAATTTTGATGGTGATCAAGATGGAAAAAACAACCTATTAGATCCAGATTCTGACAATGATGAAATGTGGGACGGATGGGAACTTTACTACGGTTTCGAACCATATGATAACGGCCAAGTCGATTACAAGGGCGGAAATGTTGATGCTAATAAAGGCAAAGGAGAGGACTATGAAGGGGATGGGTTAGATAATGAACTTGAATTCGATCTCACCCAGGAACCTCTCTACATTGATGTTGATGGTGACCATGATACGGATCCCACAGTTGGAGATACTGATAACGATAGATTAGATGACGGACCAGAGGTTTATTTTCACAGAACAGACCCAACTGCTGAGGATACAGATGGAGACGGATTAAGCGATGGAGATGAGGTGATTATACACGGTACTGATCCCACTAACCCTGATTCTGATGGTGATGGTTTAAATGATGGACAAGAAATATCCCGTGGTACCGATCCTAATAATCCCCATTCTGACAGTGATGACCTGGAGGATGGTGAGGAAGTTCAAGGGTGGGATATTCTTGTTAATGGACAGACCAGACATGTTAATTCGGATCCCACCCTTCCTGATACAGATTATGACGGGCTCAATGACAGGGAAGAGAAAGAGGAAACTCTAACCGATCCTCGCGATACAGATACCGATGATGATGGAACAGATAACAATGAATTTACAGACTCAGAAGAAAGGAGTTGGGGAACTAAGGGATATAATTCTTACACAGATGACGATAATCTAAAAGATGGTGAAGAGGTAAATGGTGTTTATGTTGAAAATTTAGGAAAAACGGTTTATTCAGACCCTCATTTAGAAGATTCAGATTCTGATGGCCTTTGGGATGGAGCAGAAGTGTTGGGGGTATGGCTTCCCAATCTTGAAAGAACTGTTTTTTCAGATCCATCGAATGATCATACAGATAACGATGATATTATTGACGGTGTTGAGGTTAACCAATACAAAATAGATCCGAATGATATGGATTCAGATGAGGATGGAATGGATGATAACTTTGAGAAGGATTACTGGGGACCAAATTATAACCAGGATTACGACGGTGATGGCAGAAATAACATTGGAGACTATGACAGTGATGGGGATATGATAAGTGACAGTCAAGATGTTGATCCTGTCAAGTATAATAGAGATGACGGGAGCATTTTCAGTTATCATAGGATAACAGTCAACAATCGTATTGGAGTAAGTGTGGCAATACAATATGACACTGAGGATGATATTCAGCCAGTTATAATCAACATTGTGGAACCATCATTATTATGGACAGGGATAGACAAGGAAGTCGATGTAACAACTTCTAGTTCAGATACCTTTACGGTAATAATCCGATTTATATATTCAGATGACGATTTAAAGGTGAATGAGGATAGTTTAGTACTTTATTCTCTTGATGAAAGCTCTAATACGTGGCACTTAGGAGGTGACACGGGTGTGTATATTAACTACAACATAGTTTGGACTGAAACTACACATCTTACGAATTGGCTTCTAGCGGATGATGTAGATCAAGATGATCTCAGAGACAATGATGAACCTGTGGACATTTCCCCCCCTATTCATGACAATGCAGCAGGAGATGATGGGAATACTCTTGGAGGTGTAGATCCAGATACTTTATTATATATGGATGATTTAGAAGTTGTCATAGCGTATGAAAATGGTGACTCGCAAGATGATCCCAATATACGTACGTTCGATGTTTATGTCGATTCAGGGATTACCGTAGGAGACGATTGGAGTGAAGATGATACCATACACTCGGATACCATCGAGTTTGTTGTCGGGAATTTCGATGATAATTTAGAAGACGATGAGATAGTAACTGTCTGGGAAAGCTATGGTAACGACGTTGAGCTGAGATTATTTGATGTTGACATGAATCTAATTATCGATGAAATTCAACCCAAATGGACAAATCAAATTACTGTCGATTCAAAAAGTATAATTATTCATGCAGGTGAATTTGATGGAGACGATCAAGAAGAAATTGTCATAGCGTATGAAAATGCAGACTTGGAATACGATCCCAATATACGTACGTTCAATGCTCATGTCAATACAGGGATTACCGTAGGGGACGATTGGAGTGAAGACGATAACATACACTCATATACCATCGAGTTTGTTGTCGGGAATTTCGATGATAATTTAGATGATGATGAGATAGTAACTGTCTGGGAAAACTATGATAACGACGTTGAAGTAAGATTATTTGATGTTGACACGAATCTAATTATCGATGAAATTCAACCCAAATGGGAAAATGACATTTCTGTCGATTCAAAAAGCATAATTATTCATGCAGCGAACTTAGATGCAGTATGGGTTGATGCAGGTGATGATATAACGACTCAACCAAATATTCCAACTGTATTTAGCGCAGCTAAAATAACTGAATTCGCAAAAAGAGGAGGAGATTCCTTTACATATACTTGGACATGGGAAATTTTAGATAATGCTGGTAACTTTGTGGAAAGACTCGATGGGCAAAACCCTGTTTACACATTTGCTGCAACAGGTACTTATACAGCTACAGTTACGATAAGTAATGGATTTGAAGGAGATACCGATACATTGACCGTCACTGTGATTGCCCTGACTACTCTTCCGGGACGTGCTGACACTGATGGTGACACTCTGTTTGACGGAGACGAATATTATGGAGATACAAGCAATGGCGAGGTCGGTCGTGAAAATCAAGGATGGGATTTTTGGTGGAATGGTCAAATCGAAAACCCGCGCCACTATATAACAAGCCCACTGATGGCCGATACAGATGGAGACGGAGTGAATGATAACCGAGAGTTAATAGAGGAAACCAATCCACTGGATCCTTTTGATAATAATCTTGATACCGATAACGATGGAATAAACGACCATACTGAGACCCACTGATTTAATACGGATATAAATATACAAGATATATTCGTAGAGGTTGATTGGATGGAGGATGCTACCCACTCCCACAAACCAAATACTGGTGCCTTGCAGGATGTCATAGATGCCTTTGACGCACAAAACATAGTATTGCACATTGATGACGGAAGCATGGGTGGAGGCGGGAGTATTGGATATGAAGAATATATTACCTTCGGGCAGGATGATCCTGCCCATCCAGAATATCCTGATTTTTATGACGATTATAAAAATGGAGGACAATTTAGTAATAATCGAGATGATATTTTCCATTATGTAATATTTTGCGATAAATGTTGGGCTGATTCTGGAGGTGGATTTAACAGCAATCGGGCTGGAAGAGGAGAAATAAATGGTGATGATTTTGTTGTCTGTTCATCCCAATCTCCTTATACATTCATTCATGAATTGGGTCATAATCTTGATTTAAGTCATTCAATGGAAAGTGATGGTTCATTTCCTTATGCAGATTATACATCG
>CBDVCK010000197.1:0-7199 GCA_965372465.1 uncultured Thermoplasmata archaeon
GTGGTAAATGATATCGATACCTTCGAAACTGAAACACAGCAAAAGTTGGATAATATTAATGCTACCTTAAACGATCTTGCAAAATTAGATGCAATCATAAATAATCTTGTTGCATTGAATCAAATATTACAAACAATGGAAGATGATATACAGGATTCGAAATCCAAAGTAGAAGAAATCGATGAAAAGATAATATTAATCGAATTACTAATGATTATTGTGTTAGTATTTTTGTTTGTAAATATTATCATGACAATAGTGGGAAGTAAATTAAAAAGTTCCGATAGGAATCCTAAATTGAAGGAAGGAATTGAACTAAAGAAGGATCAAGAAAACCCTCCCCCTCCTCCCCCACTTGAGGATTGAATAATAGAAATAATGGATTTGTAAGCTAATTTACAGTAATTATTAAGTAATCAAAGAGACATATATTCCAACTGGAATGGCAACGGGGTGAGGTAAGGGTACCGGCTCTTTATTCACCCTGTTTACATTTTAATTTGAAGTGACTAGGAGGAACGAGGTATGAAAAATCTTGCCATTACCAAAGTAATATCAACAATCATAGCATCTCTACTAATTACCATCAACCCTGTTTTTATTTCACCTGCACCGCTAAATAGTTTCGATGGTATAAGCTGGATAAAATATGCTGATGAAAACGGTGTAATAACAGTAATCGATGTTGGCAGTTCAGGTGATTTAGATTATCCCTGGGTGCTTTCAATGGGGGCCATTAGGGATGACGATGTTTTAACAGATAGCGATCCAACTAATGATGATGAATTGTATAAAATGTGGTATAGTGGCAATTCAATAAATCAATATTATGAGTTTAGAATTTTTTATGCTACATCCTCGGATGGACGAAACTGGTATAAGCATGTCGATGGAGCAGGTTCTGCCATTCCTGTAATTGACCTAGGAGGAGCTCCAGGAGGAGCTGATGATGCCAGTGCCTATTCTCCCAGCGTGATTAAAGAGAATGGATTATATAAAATGTGGTATGGAAGTCAACGCAGCAGGACTAGCTCCTATAGAACTTCATATGCCACATCTATTGATGGAATGTCCTGGACAAAATATGGTGAAGTATTGGATGTGGGAGCAGCAGGTGAGAGAGATGAAAGAGATGCATATGCCCCGCAGGTCATTATAGATGATGATGCCCCTTCTTCTGAAAGATATAAAATGTGGTATATGGGTCAAACCCAATCAGGCCCATTAAAAATCTTTTATGCTACCTCTTCGGATGGAATCAATTGGATAAAATATTCGGATTCAAATGGAGCTGTTCCAGTATTGGAACCTGGTGGTGCACCTGGAGGTCTGGATGATTCTTCTGTAGGCCATCAATGTTTAGTCAAGGATAATGATGGGTTATATAGAATGTGGTATAACGGAGCCAGTAGTATTGGTCAAAGGATTCTATATGCGGAATCAGTTGATGGTATTTCTTGGACTAAATATGGACTGTCATTGGATGTGGGTAATTCAGGTGAATTAGATAGTGTAAATGTTGGTCAACCAAGCGTTATAGCTGAAGCAGATGGAACTTATAAAATGTGGAATCATGGGCATGATGGCAACCATTTTAGGATTTTCCATGCCTATTCAGAACAATCTGAAAATGTTCCACCGGTTGCAGATGCAGGCCCCGACCAGACCGTAAACGAAGGGGATATTGTGGAACTTGATGCTACAAATTCTATCGGTAGCCCGATAGGAAAGGTTAATGTTTTACATGTTTCTGTTTGGCAACATGATGAATTACAGAGGATAATCGATTACACTGGCTCAACAAATAAATTCGGCGTCACCCAGGTTGGTCTTTCTGAATTTAATACTGGAAATCCAAGTGATTTTTCATCGTTTGATGTCATTGTTTTTGGTTTGAGTAACGGATTCGAAAGGAATCTCGAACCCATTGGAAGAACGGCAAAGTTAAAGGATTACGTTTTAAACGATGGCGGTATTGTGTGGACCCATGATTCACTTGAATATACATGGGACTATGGACCTGATTTAGAAGGACCTGCAGGTGTTGATTTCGATTCAAGTAATAATGAATTTGTAGGCTTCAACATACCAGATGTCGAAATTTTATTGGACCATGATATTCTTCATGCTCCATATGAGATTGGAAATGTAGGGGATGTAATACCAAAAACAGCTCCTCCTCCACCTTGGTCCTATTATGCGCATACGTCTTATGGTACAGCCGTTTCAGCAGATATCGTAATACAGCATATAACCACTCCAGGCTCGACAAATTTTTATCTAACAACCCATGAGTATGGGCAGGGAAGAGTGGCTTTGGATGTGATAGGTCATACAGTTGTAAGCGAGGACGGTGAATTTCTTGGTTTGCCAAGTCTAAAGGAATGTCAAATACTTGTAAATGCTATTTATTGGGTTGCCGGGGGAGGCCATACCTCTGACATTATCTCCTACGAATGGGATTTTACAAGCGACGGAACCTATGA
The DNA here is from genome assembly GCA_965372465.1 of uncultured Thermoplasmata archaeon. Classification (GTDB taxonomy): domain Archaea; phylum Thermoplasmatota; class Thermoplasmata. The sequence goes on from CBDVCK010000197.1 coordinate 2,487, forward strand.
TTACGTTGAGACACCCACCAGTGCACCCGACGGCGCCTTCGATGGAATCACGACGCATGTCTATGGAGATGACGGAACCTATACGGCAACTCTCAGAATAACCGATGAAAATGATCAATGGGATACGGACTCATGCGATATTACAGTGAACAATGTGAATCCAACAATTAGTACCTTTGGACCATACTCATCAAATGAGGGCGCACAATTAAACGTCCAGGCAAGTGCAAGCGATTTCGGAAGCGACGACCTGACCTTTACCTGGGATTGGGGTGACGGCACATCCTCTGCAACCACTACATTTTGCAATAATGGATTAAGTCCGGAACCCGTATACGATTCCCTGACAAACGAGATCAAATCCCCAATGGGAACCTATCCCTTCTCGGCCACTGATTCAGTAAGCCATACCTACGGAGATGATGGAGTTTATACCATTACCCTCACTGTCGAGGATGACGATGAGGGGTTGGCAATGTATACAACCACTGTCACTGTAAATAACGTGGCCCCCTCTATCTTACTGACCATAACTCCTTCGGGAGTTGAAGGAGAGGAACTGACTTTTGAAGCAGAGGCCGCAGATTCTGGAACCGACGATTTAACTTTCACATGGGATTTCGAGTACGGAACCACGATTTCAAATCCACATTACATTAATGGAGTGGGGCCCGAACCCGTTTACGACCCCCTTACAAACAACATAAAAAGTCCTCTGGGTGTCCTGCCGTTTTCCGCGCATGACTCAGTGACCCATACCTACGGTGACAATTACGATTATACATTGACTCTAACGGTAACCGATGACGACGAAGGCACCACCACCTACTCCACGACTATTACCGTGGATAACCTTGCCCCAGCCATCACCCAAATCAACATCCCTGCAAGCATTTATGAAGGTTCTTCCGCTGCATTCGAAGCCTTTGCCGAAGATGAGGGCAGTGACGATCTGACTTTCACATGGGAATTTGAACTTGGACCTTCAATCACAAATGTTTACTTTAATGATGGTTTAAATCCGGATCCATCTCCAAGCCCTTGGGGAGATTATCCATTTGATGTTACAGATACAGTGGAACATACCTTTGGGGACAATGGTAATTTCTATCTTGTTCTCACTATTACAGATGATGATGGCGGTATGACAACTTACAATACAACGATCAAGGTGGACAATGTTGCACCATCTGTAGATATAATTGGAGCACTCATTGTAGATGAAAACTCACCTTTGGATTTGGAAGCACATGGAACAGATCCTGGAAGCGATGATCTAACCTTTACATGGGATATTGATTATGGACTTACAACAACAAATCTCTATTACAACAATGGTATTTCCCCAGATCTATACCCAAGTCCAGAAGCCAATCCAATGGACATCATGGATTATATGACCCATACATGGGGAGACAATGGAGTATTCTTGGTAATCTTGACTGTTTCTGATGATGATGGTGGTACAACAATTATCCAGGTTAACATCACAGTAGACAACGTGGTTCCTGCAGTTGATTCTGGTGGACCGTATGAAATTGATGAAAACTCGCCTGTTTCAATGACCGCCAAATGTAACGATGTAGGTAGTGATGACCTTACAATTACGTGGGATTGGGGTGATGGGTTTTCAAGTACTATCATAAGCACTTTTTATAATGATGGTTCAGGGCTTGACCCCTTTCCAAGTCCAGATATAAACCCTATGTTAGCAACCGATTCTCAAACTCATACATATGGTGATAATGGTATATTTTCTGTGACCATTTCTGTAGAGGATGATGATGGTGGAACAACGATTTCATTTGTGAATGTCACTGTAAACAATGTTGCACCAACAATCTTGGATTTCGAGGTATATATGTACGCTAACATTTCTCTCAGGGTTGCAGGTGAGAAATATCATTCTGTTTCTATTCACCTTTTTGAAGATGGCTATGAAATATGGACTGCCAGTGTTACACGGTATCCAGGAGACCCCGATGAACAAAAGGCTACGATTTCCAATGTAGGACTGGATATGACTAAATGCTACACTGCCTTGGTTGATTATCTGCCAAATGATCCAAGGGAGAACGGCAATGTCTGGGGCGGAAATCCGGTATGGATTGACATGGAGTTTGAGGACGGATCAACCAAACGTTTGCACCATACCTTCAATGTCAGAAAATCATATTGGGACAGCGACCATTGGAATCATATGGATCCATGGGAAGTAGATTTGAATGTAAATTTGGTAGGAGCATCATTCAAATTGACCAGCCATATCACTGATCCAGGAAGTGATGATTTAATTCTTACCTACACATATGGCACCCAAATAAAAACCATAACACACCTCAGCAATCCTCTAAATCCCGACCCTTACCCATCACCAGAAATCAATCCAAGAGATATAATTGCCACAACGTCATTAACATATGAGGGTTCCGGAATTTTATCGCTTTCTGTTAAAGACGATGATGGCGGTTCGACTTTTGAAACGATAGTGATCTCATAATATTCAATCAAATAATCGATTCACTTTATTGTCCAATCAATAGTTTTAAGTAATTTCGATTAGATACTTGGATGGAATTGGGAGAGGTAGGGAGTATGAAAAATCAAGTACGAACTATAATTATAATTTCTTTTCTTATATTTTTTATACAGTTAGCAATGTTTGGATATTCATTTGCAGATGACTGGACCCAGACATCGCAATCTGACTTTGAAGATGGAACGAAAGTCAAGGTAGATGTCATAAGTGATCCTGGAAACGTGACACTATCACAAAAATGGATAAAAGCCCCAACAGCTCCTACTCTTGATTTAGGCCCCCCCGCCTCCTGGGAGGATAACTTGGTTTGGGCACCTAGAGTAATTTATGATGGCACCATATATCATATGTGGTACTCAGGTGATGATAGTAATAATGGAAGAATAGGCTATGCAAACTCAACAGATGGTATCACATGGACTAAATATTTGGGAAATCCTGTGCTTGATTGTGAGCCCACTCCATCTTGGGAAGAAAGCGTATATGTCCCGGCGGTTGTATATGATGGAGCTGTTTATCATATGTGGTACACAGGTTATGACCTTGTAAGCACTTACAGGATAGGCTATGCCAATTCATCGGATGGTCTGAGCTGGATAAAATACCCTGGCAACCCGGTTCTTGATGTAGGTTCACCAGGTTCATGGGATGATGATCAGGTTCATGCAGTCTCAGTTCTTTTCAATGGGACAATGTATCAAATGTGGTATTCGGGTTATGATGGTTCTACCCAGAGAATCGGATATGCAAACTCAACAGACGGCATCACCTGGACAAAGAACGTAACAAACCCAGTGGTTGATGTCGGTCTTCCCGGATCATGGGATGATGCCCATGCTTATTATCCCACGACTGTCTATAATGAAACGACTTCCACATATCATATGTGGTATATCGGAAGTGATGGCACAACACGTAGAATTGGATATGCCACTTCACAAAATGGAATTAATTGGACTAAATATTCGGGAAATCCAGTTCTTGATGTTGGACTGGCAGGCACCTGGGATGACAGAGATTTAACTATTCCAAATGTTATTTATCACAATTCTACTTATCATTTGTTCTATACTGGCGTTGATGGTACAAATTTCAGAATAGGTTATGCAAACTCCTCCGATGGAATATACTGGACAAAGATTCCGAGTAATTATGTCCTTGATACGGGTCCACCTGGTTCATGGGAAGAAATTTATGTATGGGCCCCCTGTGTTATCTACAATGGCATAAACTATCAGATGTGGTATACAGGTGATGACATTGCTACGTATGGTAGGATCGGATATGCCACATCTCTGGATGGTATTGCATGGTCGAAGTATGGAGGAAATCCAGTGCTTGATCTGGGATTATCGGGCTCCTGGGAGGATACAAATATAGATCGTGTCTCAGTTCTTTTTATTGGTACAACATACCATATGTGGTACTCAGGCGATAATGGCACAAATGTCAGGATTGGATACGCGACATCACTTGATGGAATCACATGGGTGAAGCATCCATCAAATCCAGTTCTTGATTTAGGAATGCCAGGTTCCTGGGATGACACACATGTTTGGGCTCCAACAGTTTTGTATGATGGTCTAACATATCATATGTGGTATACGGGTTGCGGTGACATACCTAAAAGAATTGGATATGCCACCTCACTAGATGGTATTATATGGACAAAAAACCCAGGAAATCCAGTACTTGATTTGGGATCCCCTGGTTCTTGGGATGACACTCATGTTCGTGTTCCAACTGTAAACTATGATGGGCGTATTTATCATATGTGGTATAGTGGTTGTGACGGACCAAATAATATGATTGGATATGCAACATCAATGGATGGCATAATATGGATTAAGGATCCAGCAAATCCAGTACTAAATCTTGGACCCCCCGGTTCTTGGGATGACGTTTGGGTTCGAGATCCATATGTTCTTTATGATGGGGAAACCTATCGTATGTGGTATACAGGATATGATGGAAGTGAGCGCAGAATTGGATACGCGATCATGGGATACCAACCCTCGGGAACCTTTATTTCCTCGATTTTTGACTCTGGATATAACGGGACTATTTGGAATTATGTTAATTGGACTGAAACACTTCCACTCGACACTAATATAACAATGGCTGTGAGAAGTGGGAACACATCCATACCTGATATGACATGGTCACCCTGGAGT
>CBDVCK010000198.1:0-7075 GCA_965372465.1 uncultured Thermoplasmata archaeon
GAAAATTAATTTCGGATATTAATAAAGTTGATACTATATATAAATTATTATCATAGAATTTTTTCAATACCCTCATTAAAAAGCCGAAAAATCCTTGTTTTTACGGATTCGGGCAGCCAAGATATGCCGCTTGACTTCTTATTCAACTATTGTACCTTTGAATACCTTCCCCAAGATAGCATATGCCAGGGCCTCAAGGTCCCTTCCGTGGCATACAAAAAGCGGGATATTGGCCCTTTCAATGATCTTAGAGCCTTTGGGATCGAAAATAACCGTGGGCCCTGCAAAGCCTTCACTTTTTGATGTAATTTCAGTCAATTGCTCATGGGTCATTGTTTTAAACTTCTTTGCATTCTTGTTTTTCTTGGGATCGGAATCGTAAACCCCATCAACTGATGTTGCATTCACAAGTCGCAATGCACCAACCTTTTCTGCCAACATGGCGGATACCGCATCTGTGGTATGCCCCGGTTCTGTGCCACCCATTACAACGATTTTGTAATTTTCCGCAGCATTAACGGCCTCGTCAATATTCAAAACCGGTTTGGGATTTGCATAATACCCCAATACCTTGCAAAGAAGCAATGCATTCAATCTTGTAACCTTTATTCCAAGCTCATCCAGAAAGTGCTCATCAGCTCCTAGTCCCCTCCCTTGTGCAATGTAATATCGTGCTATCTTCCCCCCGCCAGTCACTACATAGAGTTTATGGGTCTCCGAAACTTTTTTAAGCAACGAGGCAAGGACTTTCAAGTAATCAGCATCGTTATCGTTGGGAACGAGAATAGAACCTCCAATTGATATGACCACACTTTCCATTATAGCACCTGAAATATTGTTCTTCCAAATCTTTATTAACCCAATTACAATTGACCCAAATCCACAACGTACATAAGGGGCAAGGGTGTTATAGGTTTGGTAATATAATATCCTTGTGTAAGTACGATATGTAATAGGTGATAGTGAATGGTGGAAAAAGAAGCACTGGCAAGATACGAATTCAAGCGCAAACTTGAGGAAATCCGGGCGTATTCAGGCAGGGCCACGGAGCTAATATCATTGTACATACCGCCTGGAAGACAGATTCACGAGGTCGTATCCTACCTGCGCAATGAGTACTCCCAGTCATCCAACATAAAATCCAAAAGCACTAAAAAGAACGTAATGGCAGCCATAGAATCCATAACCAACAGGTTGAAGGCATTCAAGCGGCCACCTGAAAACGGCATGGTCTTCCTTGTGGGACACACGTCAATTTCCGGAGATCAAACCGAGATGGTAAGCCACATTATCGAGCCTCCTGATAAGGTCACAACCTTCCTTTACAGATGCGATTCTTCATTCTACCTGGATCCTCTCGAAGACATGCTTGCTGAAAAGGATGTTTACGGTCTTATCGTGATAGACAGAAGCGAGGCCACAATCGGTTTCTTGCGGGGCAAGAGGATTTCCACTGTAAAGAACTTCCAATCATTGGTTCCCAGCAAGCACAGCAGGGGAGGCCAATCTCAAAGAAGATTCGAAAGATTAATCGAGATTGCAGCCCATGAATTTTTCAAGAAAGTGGGTGATTTGGCAAATGATATATTTTTGGATGAAGATGGATTAAAAGGTATTCTTGTGGGCGGCCCCGGCTCGACAAAGGTATTCTTCATGGAGCGGGATTATCTGCATCACGAGCTCAAGAAGAAGGTCATCGATTCCTTTGATACCGGTTATACGGACGAGTACGGTTTAAAGGAGCTCATGGACAAGGCCGCAGAAAGGCTGTCCGGAATAGAGCTTATGAAGGAAAAGAAACTGATTAAACGGTTTTTAGATGAAATAAGAAAACCTGATGGCGGACTGGCGGTATACGGGGAGGAAGAGGTTCTCCGGGCCCTGCAGCGTGGTGCCATAGACACGCTTCTTGTCTCGGAGACCATGAGAAAACGAAGGATAAAAACCGCATGTCAAAACTGCGGATATTCACAGGAGCAAACCATAACAGAAGAGAATGTTTCGTCGGGTAATTGCCCCAACTGCCAATCCTCGCTTGAAATGGTCAAGAATATGGATATCATAGAGGAACTCATCAAGGTTGCAGAGACCTATGGCACGAAAGTTGAGCTTATTTCGTCCGAATCAGAGGAGGGGGAGATGTTCAGCCGGGCGTTTGGAGGACTTGGAGGCGTCACAAGATACAAGGTGGAAATGACGTAAGGCGGATGTAAATAAATCCAGAAGTGAGGTCATGAAAACCGCAAACCCTAAGGGTGTGTGTAAAGAAGAAGTCGAAATTTCGCTTGGTAAGACGCTTACGGATCTGGGCTATGGTGAGACAGAGATTTCTCTTGAGGTACCACCTGAAAATCTCGGTGATTTTGCTTTCTCATGTTTCTCATTGGTAAAGGTCGCAAAGAAGGCTCCCCAAAAGGTCGCAGAGGAAATTGCAAGAAAAATAACTCTTGGCGAGCTGATTGAGAAATGCGAGAACACTGGCCCCTATGTAAATTTCTTTATTAATCCAAAAAAATTGGCAAAGATGACGTTGGAGACTGTCCTAGAATTGGATGACGAATACGGAAATCTACCCTCGATAAAAACAAAAATCATTTTAGAGCATACCAGTGCAAACCCAACAGACAAGCTGCATATCGGAAGGGCACGAAATCCTATAATCGGGGATACCCTGGCAAGGATTATGAGAAAGGCTGGATTGAATGTCGAGACACAGTACTACGTGGACGATATGGGAAAGCAGGCAGTTACATTAGCCTACGGAATCGAAATATGGAAATCACGACCCAAAGATGACGATTCATTGGGACCGTATCAATATGCGAGCAAGATGGTTTCAGAAGAGAGTGAAATTGCAGCTGTGCGGGATGACTGGCTCAAGAAATTAGAAGGGGGAGATTTCGAGATTACAGAAAAGGTTAAAGCAGCTTGTGCTAAGGTCATGGACCAGGAGATCACTTGCTCTCTTGCTCAGATCAATGTAGCTGTTGATAGCTATGTCTACGAATCCCAATTTGTTTTGGACGGCAGCGTGGATAAGGTGATTTCCACCCTAAAAGAAAGTCAGCACTGCAGGGATGAAGACGGTGCATTCTACATTGACCTGGAACCCTTTAAGGAAAAAGGAGAAGGAAAGTTCTTTTTCCAAAGGGGAGATGGAACTTCACTTTACGCGACAAGGGACATTGCGTACCATCTCTGGAAGTATGAAAACTGCGATGATGCAATAAACATTCTCGGAGAGGATCACAAGCTGGAAGCCGAATCTGTGGCAGTGGGTCTGAAGATCATGGGCTTGGAAAAGGAGCCAGAGGTTATATTTTACTCCTTTGTATCATTACCTGAGGGAAGAATGTCCACAAGAAAGGGGAGGGTTGTTTTCTTAGATGATCTAATAGCCGAGGCAAAGGAACTGGCAAAAAAAGAAGTTGAAAAACGAAAGCCAGATATAGACGAGCAAAAGATCAAAAGCATTGCAGGGGCAGTGGGTATCGGGGCCATAAGATACAACATAGTCAGGGTTCAACCCGAGAAAAAGATAGTGTTTAAGTGGGAGGATGCATTGAATTTCGAGGGTGCAAGCGCTCCGTTCATCCAGTATTCCCATGCCAGGGCAAGTAGCATTCTGAGAAAGGCTGGGGAGCTGGGAATTGAGAATTATGAGAATTACGACCCTGACCTTCTTGAGCATCCATCCGAGATATTTTTAATTAAAGAGATAGCTTCCTTTCCTGAAACCATAAAAGAATGCGCGGAAAGACGCAGCCCGCATTTGATGGCTGGCTATGCATATAATCTGGCTTCTTTGTTCAATCAGTTCTACAGGGATTGTCTGGTTCTTGCCTGCGAGGATGAATCTCTTAAAAGGGCGAGGCTGGCCTTGGTTGATGCTGCAAGGATTGTATTGAGGAATGCGCTTTTCTGTTTGGGAATCGAGGCGCCTGGGGAGATGTGAGGGATTTCACTCGAGAGTGAGGAGAAGAGCTTTGGCTTTGTCATAACAGGATTTGTACTTCCATTCGGTATCTTCAGGTTTTGTGAGGTAATCACCCGTTTTTACATCGATCATCTGGTGTGAACGAAGCTTGGCAAGTTCGGCGTGCTCCTTTACTTTTTCAAGGTCACTGAGGTCTTTATAGAATTGTGCGAGGAATAAATGAATATCTGCTTGCTGGAAAACATAGCTGGAGCGGTTGGCGATTTCTAATGCTTCGGTGGTGAGTTTCAAGGATTCATTATCGTTCTTTTGTAAATGCCGTAATCTTGCAAGCTCAAGAAGAATAGGGGCTTCATTTTCAACGAGGTTGATCTTGCGGCATTCGGTGATGGCGAGTTGAAGGAATTCTTCGGCTTTCGCAAGGTCTTTTAATGCGACATGGGATGCACCAAGGAGATAGTGTGCGTGGATGAAGTCTCTTGGGGTTCTCGCATCGGTTTCTTCGTCTTTTTTTGCAAATTCGAGGGCTTTTTGAGCACAGTGTAAAGCTTCCTTGGGATCTTTCAAGAGAAGGGCGCGGAGGGTGCGGTAGGACCAGATTACTGATTGATATTGAATAGCTCCCAATTCTATCGCAAATTCTTCAGCATTAAAAAGAAATTTATTACTTTCTTTAAATTGACCAGTATATGAGAATATTCTTCCCAATTCAGAAGATGGAACATCTTTCCGTACTTCAACTTCTTTTGTAATTTCGATTCTTCGTCGAAGGTTGGCTTCTGCAGACTCAAGGTCGCCGAGGTCTCTATATCGATTGGCGAGGTTGCCGAGGCCGACAGCGTAGTTTTTCTTTTCCCCAAGTTTCTCAGCGATGGGCATCGCAATTTGTAAAATCTTAACAGCCAGACGAGAATGGCCTGATAAGGCGTAGGCATTTCGAAGATGGTTTAAGATATACCCTTGGGATGATTCTGAGGATAATTTTGGAGGCTTATCTATTCCTTCTGGGAATAAAGCTGACGAAAGTTCAATCATCATGTTGTATGCGCCAAAATTATATAAGAACTGATCCGACATTCTCTCGAGATATAGTTGATAAGCCTCATCATACCTCCCCGTACCAACAGTATGATGGTATAATTCTATAACCGGCTGCAAATCGTCGAGACTCTCGATTTTCTCAGGCTCAGGCACACTCGCAAAATAATCCCGCAACTGGGAATGCACGCCCTCTTTATCTCTGAGCCTGTCGTAGCAGTAGGAGCGGACGATGGGGTGGAGGTCGTATCTATTTTTCTCTTTATCCCAAAATAATAATCCTCGGTTCACTAATTCTGTTAAAGCATTGTCCAATTCTTGCTTTGTTTTAAACTTGCTTATCCCCTTGATCGCAGGATAACCCATCGGTGCTCTGAAAGCAGCCAAACTACTAAAGAGATATTGTTTATTTTTGTCCAAAGCATTGTATGAAATCTCCATAATGTAATGTTCTTTCGGTGCCACATCACCTATTTCACAATATTTACTTTGACTGCAATCACCCGGATTCTCTTTATCCTCAAGTATCAAACCAGACAGAAGTCGTAATTTTAGGGGGTGGTATCCATAAGGTTCACATGCGGCTTGTATTTCGGATCTTGTTCCTTTTATTTCTTGACTATGGAAAAACTCAACAGCATCGTCTGGATCCATACTTTTCAGGTCTATTCTCTGACAGCCGGCCTGAACATCTAATGCTTTTGGGTGAAGACGGGTCGTAAGTAGGGTCTTGCTTTTTGTGATGTTATTCGCCACATATTGAAGAAAGGTTGCTGCATTCGGATCAATGCATACTCTATAATCTTTCTCTTTTTCCAACGTTTTATTATCGTCCATCTGGTATGGTGATCCAAGGCCAAAATAGGCTTTTAGGATTCTTTCCACACCATCGAGAACAATTAAGTACCTCTTCTGTTGAAATTCTTGATAGACCGCATTCTGTAACTCGCTTGAAGACCATCCCAGCATCGTGCTATCCTTCCCCCACCTATAGGCAACAAAATTCCTCACAAATGAATCAAAGGTCATCCCCTTCTCATAAAAACTCCACCACACAATCCCATCCAGTTCCAACCCCTTCTCGATCACCTCCTTCTGCAGCCACCGCCACGCCAACGCAGACTTACCCATGCCTCCTATGGTCACCATTGACAATAGGGGATGCTCCTTGTCTTTGGTCAGCCAGTTGGTGAGCATCTCCCGCTCCTTTTTGCGGCCTGTGAAGTTGGGGGCTTCGGGGTACGGGTGGGGGATGAAGGTAAGCGGAGTTTGAGGCTTTGGTGTTGAACTTATATCCGTTTTTTTGCCTCTCTGGTCGATTATTATGATTTTCTCAGCTTGCACATCTCTACCCGCTATAACACCGTGCATATCTTCAACCCTGACATTCTGAGTCCCGATTTGTTCTCTCCTTTCCTCCTCATCTTTCTTCCCTATCTCCTCTTCCTCACCACCACTTTCACAGACTTTCCACGCGGGATATCCCCTTGAGTTATCCTGCTCAATTAATATATCTCTCTTCAGTAACTGAAGCCGCCTATAGATTACATCCTCGCTTAGCCATTTAGCCATTATGTCTAAAATAGGTCCCTTCTCCTCCCATCTCTTGGGAAGTTCATCCTTCTTCAGTTCAATTAAAAGCTCTCTTGCAGCATCATATCTTCCTTTGATATTCTTAGAAATCTCCCTATCCTGAAGGACTCTCAAAAGCTCTTGAACGTCGATTGGATTGTAGGGAATTTTATCGTTACCAATCAAGCCTAACAAATACCTGATCTCCTTCCTTGATAAAGATGCGCCGGAGGCTTTTATCATTTCATATATTTTTTTATCATCGTTATCCATTACCTCGCCCCTATTTTACTTGCTATACTTGAACAATCATAAAATGAGGTTTAGGCTAAATATACTTTGTGCCATAAAATCTGTGCAGTAAGAGTGGAGAAGGTGGGAACTTATTTCCCGTTAAAGATTACCAAGTTTGTTTCTTCATTTTGGTAATTGTGATGATAATTGTAATGATGAAAGGAATACCTACCATAGATTTAATGGGGGTAGTAGGTTTTAGAAGCGGAAGTCGTGAGGGTGATTTTCAATGTG
>CBDVCK010000199.1:0-7053 GCA_965372465.1 uncultured Thermoplasmata archaeon
GTGTACTTTCACAAAACGGTTCGCATTGCAGAGTTGATGATGGCAAGGGCAGTGGAGCATCTTTCGGAACCTTTAGGGGATTTCCATGAAATGAACGACTCCGAGCTCTTTTCGAAATTGAAGGAGAACGGCGGTTATCAAAAGGATATTGCGCTTATGCTCAAATACAGAAAGCTGTTCAAGAGGGTCTTGACCTTATTCAAGGGAAAGGCAAGTGAAGATGAAATGAAGGTAATAAAAACATTAAATGAATCCAAGAACAGGCGTTCTGCAGAGGACGAAATTGCACAAAGAGCCGGACTTTCAAAAGGATATGTCATCATAGACGTTCCCGAAAAGGAGCTGCAGATATCTGAACCAAGAATCAAGGCTACAAATGTCAAGATACTTGATGAGGATAGATTGAATCCATTATCCCGTTACAGTCCACTGGCAAAGGCTCTGGAGGTTCGGGACGTATACGATTGGGAGATCATGGTATTCTCACCTTCAGAGCATGTGGACAAGGTACGAAAAACAGCAAAGAAGGTGCTGTTTGACTGAGTGCGAAAAATATAGTTTAGGGTGGAGTAATGAAGTTTTACTTTGAATCCTACGGCTGCACCATGAACCAGGGAGAGGCAAGGATAATGGAGGATATTCTAAGGGATAATGGCCATGACATCGTAGGTGAATGCAAGAATGCCGATGCACTGGTTCTGGTCACTTGCACGGTAATCGAGACAACTGAGCTTAAAATGAAGAAACGACTTTTGGCATTTTCAAATACCCAAAAACCTGTGGTGGTTGCAGGATGCATGGCCTCGGCACAGAAGGAACAGATACTGGATTTGACTCCCAACGCAGTGATTCTAAAGCCTCAGGATTTTCAAAAGATAGGTGAGATTGCAGACATATTTTCTTCTGCAATCCCCTCACAAAAGGAGACTATCAAACCAAAATCAATTCCCAAAGAAACTGCATATGCAATTATACCCATCTCAAGCGGTTGTCTCGGCAGCTGTACTTATTGTATAACAAGATTGGCAAGAGGAGATTTGAAGAGTTGTCCTTCGGAGTATCTGATAGAAAGCATAAGATCCGCACTTAACCAAGGATATAGGGAGATAAGACTGACCGCTCAAGATACAGGAGCATATGGTTTGGATATAAACGTAAATCTTCCCACCCTTCTTGACCGTATCCGGAGAATAGAAGCCGAATTCAGGGTGAGGGTGGGCATGATGAACCCCGATACCCTGATGCCAATTTTACCTGCAGTTATTGAGGCTTATAAAGACCCAAAGATCTACAAGTTTCTACATCTTCCTGTTCAGAGCGGAAGCGAAAGGATACTGGAGATGATGGGAAGAAAATACACGATAGACGAGTTCTTCAATGTGATTTCTTACTTCAGAAAAGCCTTTCCCGACATTACGATTTCAACAGACATCATTGTGGGATTTCCTCAGGAAACCGAAAAAGATCATGCCTTGAGTGTTGAACTAATAAAGAAGCTCAGACCCAACATTCTAAATATCACCAGATTCTCGGCAAGACCGGGGACCAAAGCAAAGGATATGACCCCTCAAATTCCCAGTAGAATCGCAAAGGAAAGATCAAGAGAGCTTACAAAGGTTCACAAGGAAATATCACGCGAAATAAATAAGACGTTGGTTGGCAATATGGAACACATCTTGATCGCAGAACATGGTAAGAACCAAACCATGATGGGAAGGACAGATTCCTACTTGCCTGTGGTAGTAAATGATGAGATTAGCCTTTGCGAGTTCGTGGATGTAACGATAACCGAAGCTAAGGACACTTACCTCAAAGGAAAGGTTCTGTAACCAGTAATTATGCAATCAATATCGCCTGAAAAGGCAGGGTCTGGCCGTATCTATCTTCCGCGTCTGTGCTTTCGGACCCGTAACTGCCGCAAAGAACAAGAATTGTACCAAATACATCCCCTTCTTTTGCCGAGTTCATATCAAACGGACCAAAGACCAAAGATACTGGTTCGCCTCCCTGGAAGTAATCACCGTCCTCTGCGGTGGGGATCCTGTACCATGTGCCATCGGGAGTGGTGCCCACTGTTTCACCGAAGTTTGTACCGTTCTGCACGATGACTAAGTCTTTGTTCGAGGCGGCTCCTCCTATTTGAAGAAGCCTGAGTCTTGAGTTGCCGTCGATAAACACATCTTCATAGTAGTGGTTGATAACATTGATATGAAGGAAGCAGTCATCTCCTATATGTCCCTCTTGAATATAGACTGCAACGTGATATGTAGACGAATTTGTAGGTGGATTATCAATGGTGTAATAAAATTTCTTAAAATCCAAACTTTCAGGCCCGAGAAAGGCCCAGATCGTATCGTTAAAAGAATAATTCCCATATTCATCATTCTGAAATACCGCCAATTTGATGCGTTTTGTTGTGGTGAGCCCCACAGAGTCTTTTGCCTGGAGGGTCAGATTGTAATTATCCGCCTCTTTTGGCGAGACTCCGGTTGTCTCAAATACTCCTCCATATGGTATTTCATTAACTAGCTCAAGGGAGGTTTCAATTTCACCGTAACCCTCGAAAAATTCCGAATCGGGTTGGATGGTGATATCAGAAAAATTCAAATCATGGTTTAAGTCCAATATCTTGGCCCTTATCTTAAACTCAGTTTGAACCTCTACACTGTTTGGCTCGATTATTACGAATTCGATGATAGGCCCATATGATTCAGTTACATTTATTCTCATTCTTCTTTGTTCAGTCTTGTTCCCCAGATCCTCTGCAGTGATTGTTAATTCATATTCTCCTGGGCCGTTTGTAATTAACACTTTTGTTTCGAATATACCATCATTATCTGAATCCGTCATATTCACATTTTCTAAATCAGCATTTATGAAGGATGCATTGAAATAGACTTTATCTAAATCGTACTGTCCATCGTAATCGGTCACCTTTGCAAAAATTGATACATCGCTTCCGTTTACAGCAGGCTGTGGATAATGCCATCTTTCCATGATGATAGGAGGGATATTGAACCATTTTCCCGATAATACGGAATTCATAATCACTATATTGGATTTTACATCCAAAACCGAAATCCGCAAGTTATCGCTCTGGTTGATACCACCGAAAAAATAGGTCCAGACCTCTCCCGCATCCCAGTTCGGGTCAATTTGAATACCATAGGTAGGATTGTCATCATCACTGCCTTGAGTGTTCAGGAATCTGATTTCCTCATCTGTGTTCTTGAAAATGGATAATCTCGTGTGCTCCCCGAATAATGTTTCTCCCCCCATGTGGGTAACGTTGATCCATCCTCCGTCATCGCAGTATTCCAATGTCGATTCAAGGTCAGCATACAAACCTTCGTCGGGTGTGGGTAATGTGTATACAAATAGAAATACGCCTGTAAAAAGGGTAGTGGTAATGGCCAATATCAACATATCACCAAGAACTTCCGAGACACCATTCTCATTTTGAATTTTTCTCATTTTCATTTTGCCCATAGAAAAGCCTCCAAACATTACGAGATAAATATTGACATCCCGTATCATGATATTCTATGACAGTCAGCCTATTTAATGCTGGTGTGGTTATAACCAGGTTCTACACCAACTTTTTAATGACTGGATAACAAAAAAATGAATAAGAAAATTTTAAAATCACATCCCGATTTTTACTATTTTTTGCAACTTATATTTAAGACTAATGTGGTTATAACCATGATTTACACCAGAATGAAAATATAAAAAATATTTAACGTAGCATCGGCATCTTTATATTACACTTCTTTGCAATCTCTTTTGCCTTTTCATAGCCTGCGTCCGCATGCCTCACTATTCCTATTCCGGGATCGGCTGTAAACACCCGTTCAATACGCACCTTTGCCTCCTTTGTTCCATCGGCAACAACCACCATACCGGCATGGGTTGAAAGGCCTATACCCACTCCGCCTCCGTTGTGAATGGAAATCGAATCAGCACCTGCAGAACAGTTCAGGAGTGCATTCAGGAGGGGCCAGTCAGCCACCGCATCTGTTCCATCTCTCATGCCTTCGGTTTCCCTGTTTGGTGAGGCAACACTACCGCAGTCAAGATGATCCCTGGTTATTGCAATTGGCCCTTTCAATTCACCATTCCCAACCATGCTGTTGATGACCTTGGCAAAACGCGCCCTTTCTCCGAAACCCAGCCAGCATACCCTTGCCGGAAGCCCTTCCCAGGGGAGATGTTCTTCTGCCAATTTTATCCAGTTTTTCAGCTGCTCGTTTTCTGGGAATTCCCTGATTACAACTTCGTCTGTTTTAAGTATGTCCTCGGGATCACCTGACAATGCGAGCCATCTGAATGGACCTCTGCCCTCACAGAACATGGGTCTTATGTATTCGAGAACAAAGCCAGGGTAGTCGAAGGCATTGGCAACCCCTGCTTTCTTTGCCTGCCCCCTGAGGTTGTTTCCGTAGTCGAAGGCAACAGCACCATTTTTTTGAAACTTTAGTATTGCCTTCACATGCCGAGCCATGCTTTCAAAGGAGAGTTTGATATATTCTTTGGGATCATTTTTCCTAAGTTCGGAAGCTTCTTCAAAACTCATCCCACCCGGAACATAGCCATTCAATTCGTCATGAGCTGAAGTTTGGTCTGTCACGACGTCAGGTACAAATCCCTTTTTAACAAGCACTGGGAGGACATCCGCGCAGTTTCCCAATAGGCCAATGGATTTTGCCTCACCCTCCTGCTTTGCGTTCTTGGCGATTTGCTGGGCTTCATCCAAATCCTCAACTATCTCCTGGCAGAAACCGGCCTTGATTCTTCTTTCTATCCTGTTTTTATCTACCTCCACTATCAAAGCCACGCCACCGTTCATGGTAATTGCGAGAGGTTGAGCACCCCCCATTCCTCCAAGACCACCGCTTAATACGATTTTACCTTTTAAAGAACCGTCAAAATTCTTTCTTGCACACGCGGCAAAGGTCTCGTAGGTGCCCTGAATTATGCCCTGGGTTCCGATATAGCACCATGAGCCTGCAGTCATTTGACCGTACATCATGAGGCCTTGCCTGTCAAGTTCGTTGAACACCTCCCAGTTTGACCACGCAGGAACCAGATTGGAGTTTGCAATGAGCACCCTCGGGGAATTTGCAAAAGTTCTGAAAATGCCCACAGGTTTTCCGGATTGGATGAGCAGGGTCTCATCCTTTTCCAAATCTTTCAGGCTCTCAACGATTTTTTCGTAGCACTCCCAGTTTCGCGCTGCCTTGCCTGTTCCACCATACACGATGAGCTCGGTTGGTTTTTCGGCATTCTCCAGGTTGTTTTGAAGCATTCTCAAAATCGCTTCCTGCCTCCAGCCCTTGCATGAAATCCGGGTTCCCCGATCAGCTTTTATTTCTCTTGGCATCAAAATCCCCGGCTCCCAAATGAGGACAATAGATATAACCCTTTTTCTTGGTTAACCGCAATCCATAACCCATCCGATAAACCACAAGGTGCTCTTTGTTAATTTACATTTATCATAAGTTTCAATCATAGTAAATTAACATGTCGAGATAGAATAGAAAAAAAGAGGATGCCAGGTTTGCTGACATCCTTTAAGGGGGGAGGGTAATCCTAAACCTTAGAGTGTCCACTAAAGGAATTTTTACTTATTCCCATCCGATTATCCATTAGCGAGTAAATTGTTAATATCCCTCTGACAAGGCTCGCTCCAACCATCCTATTTTTTTAGGAACTCGCTTTCGAATTCCTTCATGGCAGACAAAGTATGTTCTGCTTCCTGCATCTTCTTGATCTTGTCCATCACCATTTCAACCCGGTCATAGACCAAATCCCGAATAGCAGCTCGAATTGCCTCCGACCTCGAAGGGAAGTCATCAACTTCCACAAGGAAATCCAAGGCGGATACGAACTTTGTAGGTACTCGTATCGTTATTTTTTCTGTTTCAGGTCTCATGAATTCACTGTCCGTTTGAGGGGTCATGATGACCTTCTTCGACTTACGTCTGTCGGACAAATAGGGTAAGGCAATGAATCTATATAAAAGTTTTGATGATGTGAAATTGGAAGGAATTTAGGGGATAAATCGCTAATAAACCAGGTTACCAACACTTTTAATATTGGAAAAGGTATTCGAGGGATAAAGAGAGAGGTAATATGGTTTCCCTGGAATTTGAAAAACCGAATACATGGTCCATTGGAAAGAAGTTGGGAATTCTTGCAATTATTCTGTTGATCTTAGGTCCATTTCTCCCTTATGCTGTATCAGAGTCAAGGATAGGGGATGACACCATAACAAATGATATTAGTTATTTCAACTTTGAATTTACAGGTTTGTGGATGTTATTGCCTCTATTTTCGGCTTTATTTATAATCGTTTTGCTCTATATTAAATTCGAGATATATCTTGAGCACGAAGGAAAAAGTCGGAATATCAAACACTTCATCCTCATGATATGGGGATTGGGATTCTTTCTCGCATATCTTGCCGATGCGATCCGCCTCTTCCATGATTTTGACACGGAGTGGTCCAGCCATTCTCAATATGCAGGCCTGGGACTATGGATGATAGTTGGAGGATTCTTCCTATGTGCCTTAATCGGTTTTCTCGAATGGCGCTATCCTTCGGTTGCAGGACCGAAAGTTCCAAAAGTGGCTCTACCGAGAAGGAAAGAACCGAAAGTCGCAGCAGAGGTTTCTTCGGAACCTGCACCCACAACCGTAGTTGCAGTGGAACCTGAAAGGGCTCCATCAAAAACAATGGTGAGGGCAGAACCCCCAAAAGTGGAACCTTCGGTTGAAAGAAAACCAATCCCTGTAACCTCCTCAACGGAGCCTCAAGTGGTGGAAAAGATTGCAGCACGAGAACCAACATCAGAGGAGGAGAAAGCACTGCTCCGATGGGCCAGGCATATAAACAGGGATGGGCAGACCTTTGAACAGTGCATGAAATGCCAAAATTACGTATTCATAAATGCAAAGGATACAGGGGCCTCGATAGTTTTCGAATGTCCAGACTGCGGTGAATCTTTTATTCTAAAAAATAAGACTCTACGCTCCGCGTAGAGTAAGGCC
>CBDVCK010000200.1:0-7052 GCA_965372465.1 uncultured Thermoplasmata archaeon
ATCCCTGACCATTGGTTTTGCGTCCGTGATATCCGTATCTCTACCTGCAATATCACCGATATATGCGGCGATGACCTGATAAATCTCAGGTATCTGATCTGCATTTTCTGCATAGTAGTACTGTCCCTTCGTTCTATCCGCAATCTCTATTAAGGTTGCCTCATCCAGGTTCCAAGGCCAGCTTGGCTCCAACCCTATGGTAAAGATCGTGATGTTGTTGGCTGCTGCTCTGTTTGCCTGACCGAGAGGATCTATGTTTCCATTCCAAATACCGTCCGTAAGAAGAATGATGACCTGAACATGACTCGTATTCCCGTTTAACAGCAGCTCATCGATAGCGGTTTTGAGAGCTTCTCCCATGTAGGTGGCTCCATCCGGATTGGGAATGCTGGCTATATCATCCTTTATCTGCGTGTGGTCATCTGTCAACGGGTTAAGAAGCCAGGCAGCATCGTTAAAAATCACAACAGCACCCATATCTTTGGTTCTCATTTCATTCACATAACCAATTAATCCATCTTTGATGAGAGTGATAGCCTGTGAGGTCATGCTTCCAGAGGTGTCCACACAGAAAATAACCTCTTGTGCTCGAATAAACTCGATCACAGAACCCATGCCTGTGAGATTCAAAGTAATTGTGGATATCTCATCATGACCCGAACCGCTTAGGTAAATTTCCGGAGGAGATATATATTTTTCAGGCCAGATAAATGGAATGATAATTACCTGGAGTTTTATACTGTCCCAATATGTGGTCGTGTTCTCGGATTGAATCGTAATAGTGATGTTGTCCCGATCTATAAATGGGATTGTAGAGGGAAGAATGACCATGACCGTGATGTTGATATTGGACCCTGCGGGGATCAATATCTCTGTGAGGATGTAAGTTTCAGTTTCATCGAGTATCAACACGGGATATCCATTGAGACTTGAGTTGAATATCAAGATGGTATCGTCGATAGATTGCTTGTTAAATAAAGTCAAATTGAAAAAGATAATATCGTCGAAGGTCCCATATTTGACAGGTTCTGTGGTGCTCAATTTTACCAATTGTATTGAGGGTTTACAGTTAAAAACCCAACCTGCTGCAATGGAGCTTGTATCATCGAATCCATCTCTTCCACCGTCTCCCATGGGAACCCTACACATCGTTGTTCCTTGCATATGAGATGAGCTCCAACCTGCCATATCGAGAAGACTACCTTCGTCATCGTACAGATAGACATTATCGCCAGATGGGTTCAAAGAAGTGAAGAAAGCCGGCTCCCCTGATTGTGTCAAATAGAAAAATTCATCATCTGAGGTCAATTCAGTACCTTGAGGTATGATGTACTCTGAATCACCAACGATTTTATAACCCGAGAGGTCAAGATTGCCATATTTTAGGTGGAGTTCCACAAAGCAATCGGCAGACGCATCGGGATAGAACAATATCTCATTTAATATCAAAGGCGAGTTGAAATTTGCAGGTGGAACATCGTTTTGAGCACCGAAATTCGGACCTGTAGTGTAGTTCCTTACCCAGACATCTGTGTAATAACCTGAATCGAATACCCTTTCAACGCTCTCATCTGACAGAGGGTCAGGAACAGTTCCTTGCTGACCGTATGAAAATTCCTCGATTGGCAAACCATTCTGGAATAAACTGATGGTATCCCCTTCAGTATCCAATCCATCAGGTGTTGTTACATGGAAAACAGCATATTCATCGATGTCTACGGTTGAAGGAGACCACGTGCCAGCCAGCACTCCGGAGGATGAAGATTCAAATGTAAAACCGACGTTGAAGTCAATAGACGGGTACCTAGGATTGTAGACCTCGATTTGTGCTGTTGTGGACCCGCTGTCAGATATCTCTGATATAAGGACCTGTACCGGGTTATTGAAGAGCCAACCCGCTGCCTCTGATGAGGTATCATTATAACCTTTATAGGTGCCTCTTCCCTGGGGAAGCCTGCACGCACTCATCCCATGAAGATGCGGGGTGTTCCATCCCACCATATCGAGAAGCTGCCCGCTATTATCGTAAAGATAAATATTGTCTCCCTGCGAATCCATGTTGTCAAAAAGAGGGGCATTGTCCGAATACCGGATGATAAGGGTATTGAAAGGATCAAGCCAAATATCCCCAAAACCGGACAGTTGATACACAGTATCGCAGACAATATAGTAATCTCGTACATTAATGCTTAAAAATGGGTCTTTATTAATAATTGTCACATATCCTCCATCAGCAATGCTCGGATAGAACATAACTTCATTTAGTATGACCTTAGGTGTCGGATTAATTGTTGTGACATCATTTTGCACTCCCCAAGTAGGACCAGAAGAAGAGCTGCGAAGCCAATCACTTGTATATCTGGCCGAAACAACATCGTATCGCCTTGCAACAGACTCCCCATTCAAAGGGTCAGGCACGACACCTTCCTGCCCGTATGACCAAGGCCCATCAATCAAAACGATGTTTCCTCCTCCCAAATCCTGGTACATACCAATTGTATCACCCTCAGGACCCATGGTTCCTGCTGTGAGTGTAAAAAGTGCATATTCGTTGTTTGGAAGCGGATTTTTATTCCATGTCCCGGATAATGGATTCACACCATCCAGGGAAAGAAAATAACCTTCTGCAGCCAAATCTGTGTCTTTAAGTTCATAATTGAACACCTCGATCTGCTGGGTTGCTGAGCTGGAATCTGAAAACTCTGTAATGCGAAAACCGCTCATCATGTCGTGATAGTAATTCTGTGCATCATTGAGTGTTGATTCCATATTCCCATATGTGTCGCTCACAGCAATCACCAGGGTGAAGGTTTCGGTGGACCCACCGTTTATCGTGATGTCATTCCATCCAACAGTGGAGGTTCGATTTCCAGGTATAGCTCCAACCACAGCATTCGGTGCACGGATTCGGTCGTACAACCAGGTATCATTTTCCCAATAGACTTTGTATTCATCGTATGTGGTGGGATGATAATCCTGTGAGTAGTGATGCGTGATAGGATTTGAAACAGTGGCAGATGCAAAACCAATTGTTGTACCACCATCATCGGAAGCCCAGTAGATATCATTTAATGAGTCATAACCGTCTATGTCATCTCCGCTGTCCCCACCCACACCAAATCCTGCTCCTACCTGAGAGAGCGGTAATTCCAAGCCGATACAAACACCAGTTAGAGGAGTTATATTGTCTAAATTTTTTAAGTTCCATTGAAGTATCGCCCAATCCTTGTTCACAACCGTCCAGGCTGTTTGATTGATAAGGATGTCATCAGGATCCAGTGTTCCCGCACCTGTATTCTTGAACGAAGCTGTGCTCTTCTGTGTTATGCCATCATCGACGATCATGGTTATGTCGTCGACCTTTGTAAAGTCATCCGGGCTGGTGTACGGAAATGAAGAGAAAGAATCCGCAATATCTTCCGACATTGGAGCATGGTTGTAGTTATCCTGATCGATTACTAAACCAATAAATCCGAATCCTGTCAAAGGGTCATTGGTAGTTTGATAGGTACCCCAGGTTATTGGTAGATATAACCTTCCAAAATCAGTGAGCATGTTGATATCAACATTACCTACATTATGGTCCACAGTAACTGCAGTGGTATTAGGAATATATATTGAAATGCCGGCCAACAGAATACTTAATATGAGTATCATGCTCGATGTCAATGAAAAAAATCTTTTTCGATTGGATACATCTCTTGTTTTTAGCATTTTTTTTCTTATTCTAACATGTAACTTCCTATCTGAAATAAATAGCATATTATCACCCCATGCCCGATCATTTTATGTTCGTTGGTATCGTTCCTGATTCCAGATATTGTACTAGGAAGTCTTGTCTATGTGTTCATCATGTTATTGCGTATTGAATATACAGTTCGAAACATTTAGAGTTGTGCACCTATTTAGAGTTTTGCCCAGTGCAGAGAAAATCCACATGGTTATTGGTTAAGATAGAGTGTATTAATCCCCTAGCTCTCAACTTTGAAGAATAAAGGGAAGGGGTTTTTATTTCAAACTGAGAGTTGACGTGAAAAGAAGGGATGGGATATCTATAATCAAATCCCTAAATCCCGATGAACGAGTATTTTGTTGTTGCTGTTGTGGATACCTGATAGCCCACCACCATATCCAAAGTGGGATCAAAGGCTCCTTCAGGCATAATCGTTGAGTGCCAGCCCCACCTTTGACCTGAATCGATGAAGTAGTTCATTCCCACGACGTTATCTATCTGATCGCAGTACCAATCCACTGTCTGAACACTTGATAATATCAAAGGTATCCCCATTGTGTCATATCCTGCGGAATAACTAGCCGTCCATACGCCAATGCTGTATGTAGTTGTTCCCTCAAAGTCTGTTGAGTTGACAGGGATCACCATGTAATAGTACTGGGTACCAGGTAATGCAACACCGGGGTGAACCGCCATCTCATTGCCTGGGAAAGTTGAAATTAAAAAGGTGTAGTCCACACCCTCGGTTCCATGGAAACCATTCCTGGTTGTGGAATAGTATACATTATATTGTGCCAGACCGGGGCTTGAAGGTTGTGTCCAGGTAAGGGCCACATCAGCTGTTATCGAATCCGCTGTGGCATCCAGGTTTCTGGCATCTGAATTGTAGTCAAAACCTACGAAGGTAGCTGTATTGTATCTTATCATGGCTCCAGGCATTCCGACGAACGTGTATTCAGTGGGTGCCAAGAAATCTACCTCGTAACCCCTTCCGACTTCAAGTTGTGCGTCGTTTACCTCGCCATCACCATGCTTCAACCATTTAAGAGTCGTGGAGTTCATCCATCTAACATAATTTGCATTCATGTCAATTAGATAGAAATCCGCTGTTGGTGATATGGTCTCAAGAGGTTCCAATGGAAGAGAGAATGTGGAGGTACCTGCAGGGTAATCCAGGGTCCATTTTCCAACCGTCCTGGATGTATAACTCGTTTCATCTAGATCATTAACGGTTCTTATACAATAATAATACTGAGGATTACTTGAATCGGCTGCCCCTGTGTCATTCCATGACCTTCTATTGAGGTTAAGACCGTTATCGAGATCTACGGAAGTGTCTTTCCAGGCAGGGTCGGAGAAGTCGAAACCTGTTGGAGAAGGATCCCTGTATATCAGATAATGATCTGTTGCCGGGCTCATTGGTTCATCCCAGTATAGGTAAATATCATCGTTATTTGGTGCCACTTCGATGTAAAGCCTGGGTGGAAGCGGTGTCGGTGGCAGAACAAAGACCTGGGTTAGCGGGAATAAGACCGTCGCTGTTGTATTGTCCCACCTGGTAAAGTGTGCCCTTGACTTGGCATATACATTGGTGTCTTTTAATCCTGCTTCATTTGACACGATATCAAAGGTTATTGACACAGTCTCCCCTAGTTTTATCCAGGATATATTCCATTCCAAAATTGTTTCTTGGGTTGCAGGGTCTACATAGATGACATCTGGGACTATATTGAAGGTTCCAGGGATATAATCGATATATGGAGGTAACACATCCCTTACCAGTGGGTCAGGATCAGTGGTATCGTTATCCCAGACAGCAAGATCGGCAAGATAGCTTGAGATGTTCTCATAAATGGAACTGAAGAAGCTGGGATTAGGTGCATAAAAGTATATGCCACCCGTGATATTGGCTATGTCCTCGAGAAGTTGTAGTTCCTGAGGATCGTCAATTTCTAATCCAACGGTAAAGATTACCACACCCCTGGCTGCTGCAATATCGGCTTCAGCCAAAGAATTTGTGATGTCCCCAGCTTGTAGATCTTCAGCATCTGTAATCACTATCATATTGAGGATATGATCCGTTGGCGATCCGTACAATCTGAGCTCCTCATTGGAGAGATTAAGTCCCATCGATAGAGTTGTGCCCCCATCACTGTCGATATCATTGAAATTGGCTATTACTTGTGCATAATCTACATCACCTAGATGATGAGCAGGCGGATTCATGCCTGGATTAGGTGGTTTAGGTAGGGGACCTGCCGGTAAGAGGTCTGAATAAAAGTCAAAATCGACAATCGCAGCCCGATCAAGCCCCTCGAAGTTATCTGCGACGAAAATCTGAGATTCTGTTATGCGCACATTGAATGGATCGTTCCACACCATACTTCCAGAACTATCGATACAGAAGACCGTGTCAAGGTATTTACGGACAGCCACTTGCGCACCCATTCCCGTTAGATTTAAAGTGAGTGTGGCTATTTCATCATGTCCAGTACCATTCAGGTAGATTTGATCAGGATCAACGGATTTTGTCAGATTGAGGAAGGGATACACCCTTGGATTTAAAATGATGGTATCCCCAATTATTTGGCTGTTCGTGGAACGTATCAAAATTGTAATATTGTCCATAACAGGGAACGGGATGGTATCAGGCATAGTTACTATAACCATAATCCGACTGGTTTCTCCCGGTCCAATTGTGATATCTGAAATCTTGATGGTTCCGTTTTCATCGAAAAATTCCACTGTCCATCCTTCTTGCGATGAATTTAGAAGATCGATGGTATCCGCTATTGCCTGGAAGTTAAAGATGGTCAGATTGAATATGGCATATTCTCCAAAGTGCCCGTAACTGATAGCAGGCTTGCCATCCACAGTTTCGATTTTTATTAATCGCACGGTGGGTGCACGGTTGAATTTCCATCCTGCGGCAGTGGATGATGTATCGTCGTATCCGTCCCTGGTGCCGTTTCCTTCCGGGTCTCTGGTCATGGATTCGCCAAGGTTATGCTGGGAACTCCAACCGACCATGTCTATCAGGGTATTTTTTGTATCATAGAGATAGACATTGTCCCCCGTGGAAGTCAAATTTGAAAAGAAGCCCATGTCCATGGGTTGGAGCATATAAAAGAAACGCTCCATTACATCTAATACCGTTCCACTCGGGATGATATACTCTGAATCGCATAGGATTTTATAGCCTCCGATATCCCTTTCTATTGCACCTCTGTTGTAAACCTCCACAAAAGCATCGTTGGGAGAGCTTGGATTGAAAAGAACCTCGTTCAGTATGATTGCGGAAGAAAAATTTGCAGCAGGG
>CBDVCK010000201.1:0-7027 GCA_965372465.1 uncultured Thermoplasmata archaeon
CAAAGGGAGGGAAATTATATAAGGAATTAAAGAAGTCTATGGAATGATTGGAAGCGAAGATAATGAAAACTCTAGAAGAGATAAAGAAAATGCTTAAAGAGCATGAGAAAATCCTCAAAATGAAATATAAGACCAGACAGATAGGGATCTTTGGTTCTTATGTGAGAGAAGAGGAGAAGGAAAGAAAGAGCGATCTAGATATATTGGTTGATTTTGATGATGGTATAACCCTTTTGAAATTTATTGAAATGGAGAATTATTTAAGCGATCTTTTAGGTATAAAAGTGGATCTTGTGATGAGGAAAGCGTTGAAGCCGAGAATCGGAAAAAACATATTAAAAGAGGTTATGTACATATGAAAGAAGATTACAGAGATTATATAGAGGATATTTTAAACTCCATATTGAAAATCGAGCAATTCGTAGACGGACTGACATTCGAGGACTTCCAGGGCGATGATAAAACGGTTTTTGCAGTGATAAGGGCACTTGAA
The DNA here is from genome assembly GCA_965372465.1 of uncultured Thermoplasmata archaeon. GTDB lineage: Archaea > Thermoplasmatota > Thermoplasmata. Next base: position 494 of record CBDVCK010000201.1, read on the forward strand.
ATTATAGGGGAAGCAGCCAAAAAGATACCGCAACCATTGAGAAACAAATATCCTCAAATTCCTTGGCGTGAAATATCTGGTATGCGAGATAAATTGATACACGGATATTTTGGAGTAGATCTAAAAGTTGTCTGGGATACGATAAAAATTGATATCCCAGACCTCAAACCGCTAATTAACAAGATGCTTTCCGAATTGGATGAATAAATTTCGAAAAAGGAAAGAAAGTCAGCCAATTTCTTAGGGAACCCTTATATACCGCAAATAAGATTCGCTTTTTCTCTCTTTTTGGGTGAGTTTTCTTGTCGGAGGGGAAAGAAAACGAAAATTAGATAAATAGAGACCCCTATCCAGAACCAGAAGGAGGTAGGGAATGAAGAAAGCTATCTTGTCGTTTCTGACGATATGGGTGTTGGTTTGTGCAAATTTAGTCGGTCTTATATTAATCAGCCCAGAGGAAAATATCCCGGTATCTGCAGATACAATTATTGTTGATGATGATGGCACACCCGGGGTGGATTGTAATTATACTATAATTCAGTGGGCCATCGATAATGCAAGTGTGGGAGATACTATATTTGTGAAGAACGGGACGTATTATGAGAATGTGGTTGTGAATAAGACGATTAATTTGACGGGGGAGGATAGGGATAATACGATAATTGATGGGACGGGTGTGGGTTACGTGGTTTCTATCACAGTTGATTGGGTAAATATAACGGGATTTTTAGTAACTAATAGCGGTAATAATTCTCACCCTACCCCAAACATCAGATTAGCTGGTATTTATCTTGAATCTGTTGAAAATTGTAAGATGATTAATAATAATGTATCAAATAATAATGAACATGGAATAAAACTGAATTATTCCAATAATAATTTTATCGCAAATAATATTGTCATTTCAAATAATTTCAGAGGAATTGCACTTTACTATTCAAACAACAACATTCTCTATAATAATTCAATCAAATATCATGATGTACATAGTGGCTTATTTTCAGGTATTTATGTGGGAGGTGGTAGTAGTAATCTTATTTCCAACAATTATTTATTCTCTAATTATAATGGCATATATCTAGGTGGCACGCAAGAAAATCGTATCGAAAATAACACCCTAGATTCTCATATATCTAATGGTTTACAACTTTACTCTTTTGCCAATGATAACACGATTCAAAATAATACTCTCATATTTAATGGAATCGGAATTTTTATTCGTACATCCTCAGCGCACAATACTATTAATAACAACAATATCTCAAATAATATACGACGGGGAATATACATGGTCGGCTCAGATTATAACGAATTCTATAATAATACTATGTTTGAAAACAGTTTTTATATCCTTGGTGACCAACTTGAGCATTGGAACACACACACGATCTCTTTGAATAATACTATAAATAGTAAACCAGTTTATTATTGGAAAAATGCTACTGGAGGTATCGTTCCATCTGGTACAGGCCAGATAATCTTAGCAAATAGTTCAAATGTAATCGTCAAGAATCAAAACCTTAGCAACGGAACTTCAGGTATATTATTAGGTTTCTCAAATTCGAATCTAATTGAAAATAACACATGTTTAAACTCTACCGATGATGGATTATTGATATCTTATTGGAGCAATAACAATAAAATTAGAAATAATACTTTTTCTTATGGATTGCGAGGCATACGATTATATCACTTCAGTAATAACAATACCTTCGACAATAATTCATTTGACTCAAACGATGATACGGGATTATATTTTATTTCATATTGTGATTATAATAAAATTCTAAATAATACCGGAAATGATCACTATTCACAAGGACTTTTTCTTTTGAACTCTAACCATAATTACATATGGAGAAATCAATTTTTTAATAACGGGTATTATGGTATAATTATTCAGGAATCGGAAAATAATACTATCAAAGAGAACAACTGCTCGGATAATGGATTTGGGATATCATCATTGTATTCCAATGGAAACATTATTAATAATAATACAATTTCCTCGAACAATATTGAAGGCATCCATTTCATCAACTCCACTAGAAATACTATTATTGGCAATCACATCTCAAACAACCCGGAAGGAATCTACCTCGACAATTCCAGCGAGAACGTTATCTACCACAACAACCTCATCGACAACACAGTACAGGCCTACGACAACATGCACAACAACACCTGGAACGACTCATATCCATCAGGCGGCAACTACTGGTCTGACTACGGCGGTGTGGACAATTTCCAAGGTCCAAACCAAGACCTCCCGGGAAGCGATGGAATTGGGGACACCAACTATTCCATCGACTCCGATTCAATTGACCATTATCCACTTATAGAACCTGCCCCGCGCAATTATTTATATCTTTATCCGGGGTGGAATTTGATCTCGCTTCCCTTGATTCAGGAGAACACTTCTTTATTAGCAATTCTTCAATCCATTACTGGTGAATACGATGCTGTGCAGTGGTATAATTCCTCAGACCTGAATGATCCTTGGAAGCATTATCAGACCTCCAAGCTAGGCAATTTGAATGACTTGGACAAATTAGACCATTTGATCGGTTTTTGGATCCATATTACAAACCCGAATGGAATATATTTCAGATACCTTGGAGCTAAAATAGCTCAAGGTCAAACCATCACTCTACAACCCGGCTGGAACATGGTAGGCTACCCCGCCCTCACAAATTACAACAGAACACAAGGTTTAAACAACCTCACCTTCGACTCAGAAATCGATGCAATCTGGACCTTCAATACCCAGAACCAGAGATGGAAACAGATGGAAGAAACAGATACCTTCGAACCAGGTAGAGGTTATTGGATCCACGCGACGACAGAATGCGAGTGGGAAGTACCATTGTAATCGAAACTTAAATTAAGCGAAATCCCCTTTAAGAGCAAGTAAGAGGTGAGGGTATGAAAAAAGCAATCATGTCGTTTCTGACGATATGGATGTTGGTTTGTGCGAATTTAATAGGGCTTGTAATGATTGGTCCAGAGGGGGGATTGAAGGTATCTGCAGTCACCATTATCGTGGATGACGATGGCACGCCTGGGGTGGATTGTAATTATACAACTATTCAGCAGGCGATTGATAATGCAACTGCGGGGGATACGGTGTATGTTAAGAATGGGACTTATTATGAGAATGTTGTTGTGAATAAGACGATCAATTTGACAGGGGAAGGTAGGGAGAATACGATAATTTATGGTAATGGAACTGGAAATGTAATAAATATTTCAGCGGACTGGGTGAATGTAACTGGGTTTAGTGCATCTGGTAGTGGTAGTATTTGGTCAGATGCGGGAATTAAAGCTAATGGGGTAGCAAACTTTCACCTCGCAAATAATAATCTATCTTCAAATAACAGCATCGGTATTCAATTTCAAGGAAATTACAATACTATTGAAAATAATATATGCAATTCAAATAATTTCGCCGGAATTTGGATGTCCCAATCGAATTATAATGTTATTGAAAACAATACATGTGAGAATAATGGGCAGGGCTTTCAGCTAGGGGGTAATTTTAATATAATTAAAAAAAATATTTTCCGATTCAATACAGGATATGGTTTATTCCTTAATGGCGGTTTTAACAATAGCATTTATAATAATTCCTTGAGCTTTAATGGCCATGGGATTTCATTTTACGGTACTGATACTAATTACAATAATTCAATTTTTAATAACACAGTTATATCAAATACCTACGGAATTAGTATGACAAAAGCATATCAAAATAGTTTTATAGATAATAATATTAGTATGAATAAAGTGATAGGTATTAATATGCGATTTTCAAGATATAATGAATTTTATAATAACACTATGTATGAGAATAGCATTTATATTCAAGGAAATGAACTTAGACACTGGAATACACACAATATCCCATTGAACAATACGGTAAATGGTAAGCCAGTCCGTTACTGGAAAAATGTAAATGGTGGTATTGTTCCCATCGATACCGGAGAAATCATTTTGGCAAACAGCACAAATATAATAATAAGAAATCAAAATCTGAGTAATAATTCTGCGGGTATCGTTATCGGTTTTTCCAATAATAATCGGATTTATAACAACACACTCATATCCTCAACTATGGATAGTATATTGATTTCTTCTTATAGCAATAACAATTCAGTTCGAAATAATAAGTTCTCAAGAGTATTTCGGGGTATTCAATTGTATTATTACAGTAATAATAATACCGTTGAAAATAATATTTTCGATAATTCCGTAAACAACCAGGCAACCGGGGATACAGGCATATACATTATCCAAAGTAATTTTCAAATGATTCGGAATAATTCTGTAAATGCCTTTAGATTCAACGAAATGCAGTTACAAGAATCGAATAATAATTATATTGAAAAAAATCAATTCCTTAACAGCTGGTATAAGGGGGTTTTCCTATATGACTCAAACAATAATACGATAATTGATAATAATTGTTCAAGAAACCTCCATGATCAGATTTATTTATATCATTCAAATGATAATTCCATATTTAATAATACAATTTCCTTCAATAATGATAAAGGCATACATTTCATCAATTCGACACACAATACCATAACCAGTAATCTCATCTCAAACAACCAGAATGGAGGCATCTATCTCGACAATTCCAGCGAGAACATTATCTACCACAACAACCTCATCGACAACGTAATTCAGGCCTATGATAATATGCACAACAATACCTGGAACGACACCTATCCATCGGGAGGCAACTACTGGTCGGATTACGGTGGTGTGGACAACTTCCAGGGACCGAACCAAGACCTTCCGGGAAGCGATGGAATCGGAGATACCAATTATTCAATAGATTCGGATTCTATTGATAACTATCCTTTGATGACACCTACAGGAAATTATATTTTCTTGTATCCTGGTTGGAACTTAATCTCGATTCCTAGAATTCAATCCATCTCAAATCTTGGTTCTGTTTTATCCACAATCTCCGGGTCCTACGATGCCGTTCAATGGTATAATGCAAACGACCCCCTAGGTCCCTGGAAACATAACCAAACTTCAAAGCCCTCCTATTTGAACGACCTGAATGATATCGAGCACAAGATTGGGTTCTGGATCCACATTACAGAACCTGATGGTGTTCTCTTTGAGTACTTTGGAACACAAATTACTGTGAACCAATCTATAACACTTCAAAAAGGCTGGAACATGGTTGGCTACCCCTCCCTCACAAGATACAATCGAACCGATGCTTTAAACAACCTCACCTTCGACTCAGAAATCGATGCAATCTGGACCTTCAATACCCAGAACCAGAGATGGAAACAGATGGAAGAAACAGATACCTTCGAACCAGGTAGAGGTTATTGGATCCACGCGACGACAGAATGTGAATGGGAAGTGCCTTTGTAAGCGATTTTAGGGAAATATCCAACCCAACACTTATATACCGCAAATTATATAAGGGCGATTCACCTTTAAAATATGGGTGGCGGCAATTGCGGCGCGGGTTGGAGTTTTGGAATAGAATTCCTACGATGACCAACCCCTTTCTATTGCTGTCGACAAAATGGAGATTCAAGATCCCCGGCGTATTCAGTCGTGATCTCTTGAATCCGACACTCGACGATTTGATGATACCAGATAACCTGCCAATAATAACAATGTGCGGATAATTAATTCCGGTTGATCCTGCCGGAGGCTACCGCTATTGGAATTCGATTAAGCCATGCGAGTCGAGAGATTTCGGATCTCGGCAGACGTCTCAGTAACACGTGGATAATCTACCCTTGAGTGGGGGATAAGCTCGGTAACCTGAGTATAATACCCCATAGATCTTGGATGCTGGAATGCTTCAAGGCTGAAAGCTCCGGCGCTCAAGGATGAATCTGCGACCTATCAGGCTGTAGTGGGTGTAACGGACCCACTAACCTTCGACGGGTACGGGCCTTGAGAGAGGTTGCCCGGAGTTGGACTCTGAGACACGAGTCCAGGCCCTACGGGGTGCAGCAGGCGCGAAAACTTCACAATGTGGGAAACCGCGATGAGGGAATTCCAAGTGCCAGCACAATGTGTTGGCTGTTCACCTGCCTAAAAAGCTGGTGAAGTAAGAGCCGGGTAAGACGGGTGCCAGCCGCCGCGGTAATACCTGCGGCCCGAGTGGTGGTCGTTATTATTGAGCCTAAAGCGTCCGTAGCCGGTTTAGTAAATTTCTGGGTAAATCGGGCAGCTCAACTGTCCGAATTCCGGAAAGACTGCTAAACTTGGGACCGGGGGAGGTTGGAGGTACTCCTGGGGTAGGGGTGAAATCCTGTAATCCTGGGGGGACCACCAGTGGCGAAGGCGTCCAACCAAAACGGATCCGACGGTAAGGGACGAAGCCCTGGGGCGCAAACGGGATTAGATACCCCGGTAGTCCAGGGTGTAAACGCTGCAGGCTTGGTGTTGGGGGTCCTACGAGGGCGCCCAGTGCCGGAGAGAAGTTGTTAAGCCTGCCGCTTGGGGAGTACGTCCGCAAGGATGAAACTTAAAGGAATTGGCGGG
>CBDVCK010000202.1:0-7005 GCA_965372465.1 uncultured Thermoplasmata archaeon
GTTACTTCTTGATTTTCTACTATGATATCTGTACAATTGGCAAGAATTACTTCTCCTGCTCCTGGGGGGATAATTCCACTTGTTCGATTCTTCCAATAATATACTGATTTTCCATTTACGGTATTTAACGTATCTATTTTATGTGTATTCCAATGTTCAAGTAAATCTCCATAAACAAATATTCCATTTCTCACCATTTCATTGTTTGAAATATTGATATTAGTTGAACCAGAGATGTGAATACCAGAGACATTGTTAAAAGAAGCAATATTATTTGTGACCTTGATTTTACTTGAATATTCTATAAAAATACCAAAATCATTGTTTGAAGCATTATTGTAAACGATAGAGTTGTGCGAAGAAGTGTCAATGCGTATACCATAATCATGATTAGAAACATGATTGTTTTGTATGGTATTATTTGAAGATTTACCAAAAGCTATGCCCAAAAATGTATTTGAAATAGCAGTATTATTTTTAATGGTATTGTATTGGGATGAGAATCCAAACGAGAAACCCCCCCTCGAATTAAATGAGGCTGTATTATTAGCTATGAAATTATTTACTGATTTCCAAAATCCAAACCCAGCACAATTGTATGAAGCATTATTGTTTATAATAACGTTGTCAAATGAGTCTTCGAGTCTGATTCCATCTTCTGGATTGCTATTGAGAGTGTTGTTCATAATTGTACTATAATTTGTATTCTGGAGTCGTATGCCGTCTCTTCCATTTAAAGAGACATTATTGTAAGCCACATAACAGTTTTCAACATAATCTAGCTCTATTGCCCCATCAATTATTTGAGAGCCGCCTCCAGTGACGGTAAACCCTGTAATATTCACCCAATCAGCAGTAACATGAATAACATCCCCACTCCCACCACCGTCAATGATTGTAATATCCTTATCCAAACCTGTGAGATTGATACATTTATCCACAACAACATTCTCAACATACGTCCCATTATAAACAAAGACCGTATCCCCGGGATTTGCAGCATTTATCGCTTCCTGGATACTCGAATACGCTCCGCTTCCAGTCTCGTTCACATAAAGAGTGGCCCCCTTCACCCGCGGACTAAAATCCACAGCAATATCAATAATCACAACAAAGCAGAACATGAGCGTTAGACTCATCCAAATTGCGACTACCTTCCTAATCATCAATAAAATGTATAAACAAGCCAGGATATAAAAATTCCGATTGTTTCTGGGGTGGACTTTCTATTTCCCCTCAAAACTCTTAACCAGTTTCCCCCACTCCTCAGTATATTCCTTCCTCTCGATATCCTGCAGCTCTCCTATCAATATCTTCTTGTTCTCCCCTTTCTGCTTGTCAGATAGCATCTTCCACTTGCTGTTTACAATGGTATTGGCCTTGTACCAGTCCCAGGCTTCCTTTGCAATCCTCTGTTTGTTCTTTCTTCCGTAACCGGTTGGACAAGGGACAAGGGTTTCAATAAATGCAAATCCTTTTTTCTTCAAACCTTTTTTAATGGATTTCACTGTTTCATAGGGATAGCCCATGGGCCACCTGGCCACATAAGGTGCGCCAGATATGATGGCAAGTTCTGATAGATCAAAGGGCTCCTCAATATTCCGGTAAGGAGTCGTGGTTGTGAAATCCCCCAAAGGTGTCGTGGGTGAAACCTGTCCTCCAGTCATGCCATAATTCCAGTTGTTGATCACAATTACAGTCATGTCAACATTCCTTCTTGCTGCATGGATGAAATGGTTTCCTCCGATTCCAGCCAGATCACCATCACCTGTAAATACGACCAAATGCAAATCGGGTTTTGCGACCTTCACACCAGTAGCAAAGGCAAGTGCCCTACCGTGGGTCGTGTGCAATCCATCAGCAATGATATAGCCAGGCATTCTCGAGGAGCAACCGATTCCCGAGCTGAAAACAACATCATCTATATCGATTTTGGATTCGTCAATTGCCCGGAGTGCATAGTTCAGCACGTTTCCTATTCCGCAGCCCTGGCAGAAAATGGAAGGGTACATCGTCTCCTCAAGGTATTTTTCCCGAATAACCTTGGCCTTGTTGAACAAGCTAGACACCTCCTTTCACAGCATCCACGATTTCAGATGGAGAATGCATCTCACCACCTATCTTTGGAATTGACACAACCTCGCAATCTCCCCTGGAAAACTCTGCTATGGGATGATTTATCTGCCCCAGATTCATCTCGGGAACAAATATTGTGTCCACCTTCTTTGCCAGTGCTTCGATCTCTTTAATCGGAAAAGGCCATATTGTAATGAGCCTGAGAAAGTCGGTTTTAATTCCCGCCTTTCTCAGCATCTTAACCGCTCTCATTGTGCTTCTTGCAGAAATTCCGTAGCTCACAATGCCAACCTTGCTGCCCCCCTGGTATTTCTTCTCAACCAATGTGATCTTATCCCTGTCATCTGAAATTTTATCGGTAAGTCGTTTAATTAGAGCATGATGAATGTTCTTATCGTCAGTGGAAGGTAACCCGTTTTCCTTGTGGGTCAGACCTGTAACATATGTGTGATATCCGGTTCCGAAATTGGCCATCTCGGGAATCTTATCCTTTCCCGCCTTAAATGGTTTATATTTGTCTTTGTCAATCGAGGGCGTCTTTCTCTTAATTAATTTCAGATCCTTTCTTTTGGGAATCACAACCTCTTCCCTCATATGACCCACATCACCATCGGTAAGAACAATTACCGGATTGCGGTATTTCTCTGCTAGATTGAAAGCGGTTATCATGAGATCCAGGCTCTCCTGGGGTGAGTTGGGAGAAAGGGCGATTATCTCGTGATCCCCATGGGTTCCCCACCGGGCCTGCATTACATCACCTTGAGCCGACTCTGTTGGCTGGCCTGTTGAAGGTCCAGACCTCTGGACATTCACAATAACACATGGTGTTTCGGTCATGCAGGCATATCCGATGTTCTCCTGCATCAGGGAAAACCCGGGTCCGGATGTGGTGGTCATGGCCTTTGCACCTGCCCAGGCCGCACCTATCACAGCTCCTATACTTGCAATCTCATCCTCCATCTGAATACAAGCGCCACCTATTTTTGGCATGATCCGTGCAAAGATCTCGGCAGTCTCAGTAGCTGGAGTGATTGGATAACCTGCAAAGAACCTGCAGCCGGCAAGCACCGCTCCGTAAGCAACGGCTGTATCCCCCTGAATGAACTGCTTCTGCTTTCCCAGGACTTTTGTGACTTTGTTGTATTCGGAAGCCCGAATCTCTTTACCCTTCATGCTATCGCCCCCTTGCTTTCATGCCAAGGCTGTAACCCTTTTCGAAAGCCTTTAAATTTATTTTTTCGGTTCCCTTGGGGATGTTGTTCTTTATGGTATCTACCATTTTCTTCTTTGGAATCATTTCAATTGTTGCTGTTATATATCCCAGCATGACAATGTTGGCCACGATCTTCTTTCCAAGTGAATCAGCTGTTTTTGTGAAGGGAACCAGTTTGGCTGATTTTACTGCCCCCTCGACCAAATCCGAATCTACAATTATTTTTGTATTTTTCTTTATATCATCATGATACTTGTCATAACCAGGTTGTGATAGAGCCACTAAAATATCTGCATCCACAACCCTTGGATAATCGATTTCACCATCAGAGATTACAACCTCGGAGCGTGCAGCACCACCTCTTGACTCGGGACCATAGGATTGTGTCTGAACCGCTTTGTGGCCTGAGTTGATTGCGGCCTCGCCTAAAATCCTTCCTGCAAGTACAATGCCCTGTCCTCCGAATCCAGCGATTCGAATCTCCTTTCTCATTTTTTACCCTCCTTTTGACCCAGTTTACAGCCTTCGGAAAAGGCCTTGAAATTAAGACTCTCGGTTCCCTTGGGAACATTGTTTTTTATGGATTCCTTTGCAGCCTTTTTCGATATGATCTTTGTAATGGCGGTAACATAGCCTATCATAACCATGTTGCCAATGATCTTTCTTCCGAATTTTTTATATGCTATATCAGTTGCGGGAATTCCAAAGTACTTGAATTTTTTAACATTCTCAGGAAACACCAAATCAGTGTCAATAATCAGAGTTCCTCCGGATTTAAGCATGGGAACGTACTTCTCAAATGCAGAATGTGACATGGAAACCAGCACATCAACCTCGGGAGGTGAAAGTTCGTTTATCTTCTTATCTGAAATTATGACATCGCTTCTGCAGGCTCCCCCCCGGGATTCACTTCCGTAGGACTGGGTCTGAATCGCGTTTTTGCCGTCGATTATGGCTGCATTGCCCAATATAAACCCAGAAAGCACTATACCCTGTCCTCCGAATCCAGAGAATCGAATGTTCATTTTCCCAGCCTCTCCCGATTCAGTTGTCTTAAGCTTTCAGTGAATTCTTTTCTTTCCCTGTCCACAAATTTTCCTATCACGATTTTATCCTCAAGCTCCTCTTCACTGAGGTTTCTGGCCTTCTCTATCTTGATGCTTTTCTCCTTGAACATGTTGAGATAATCCTGCCCTTCCCTCATTCCGATTCTTCTACCATGGGCAGTGGGGCAAGGCGAGAGAATTTCGATAAATGAGAAACCCTTCTTCTTGAAGGCGTTCTGCATGGACTCCATCAAGGGAAAGACGTTATAAGTGGTCCACCTGGCAACATAACTTGCACCTGCTGCAGCCACTAGCTCGGCAATCCTCATGGGGTGCTCTATGTTATTGTAAGGTGTTGTTGAGGTCGGATGGCCCATGGGGGTTGTGGGAGAAACCTGGCCTCCTGTCATTCCATAGATGAAATTGTTCACAAGAAAGACAGAGATATCGAGATTCCTTCTTGCAGAATGAATTAGATGGTTACCCCCGATTCCGGCAATATCTCCATCCCCTGCAATCACGACGACATCCATGTCCGGCTTCATGATTTTCACACCTGTTGCAAAGGCAAGGGGTCTTCCGTGGGTTGTGTGTAGAGTATCGCATTTGAGATAAGGAGAAGGAATCCAGGACGAGCATCCGATGCCTGTTACAGATACAATGTTTTCAGGGTCCAAGCCAAGCTCGTCAATTGCATGGGCGTAGCAGTTTAAGACAGTGCCGCAACCGCAGCCTATGCAGAATTTTGTTGGAAATATCTCTTCTCTAAGATACTTCATGAGCCTGTGCTTGTGTTTTTCCGTTAGATCACCTCTTTTATCTTGGAATATATTTCGTCAATTGAATGTACAATACCTCCGATTTTCGGGACCGATACAACCTCACAGTCCACGAATCTTTCGATTTCCCGTGAGATCTGCCCCAGGTTCATTTCAGGAACCAAGATCGTGTCAACCTGTTTTCCCAGTTGGGTAATTTCCTTTCTCGCAAAGGGCCAGATGGTAATCAATCTTAAAAGACCTACCTTCTTCTTACTCCTTCTTGCCTTTTCCACTGCTCCAAGGCTGGGTCTTGCAGATGCACCGTAGGATACAACCGCAACTTTCGCATTCTTCATATGCTTTTTCTCAACCCTCACGATTTTGTTCCTGTTCGCCTCGATTTTTTTGTAGATTCTTGTAATAAGTTCTTCATGAACATCCTGGGAGTCCACATCCCTCATGCCGTCTGTTTTGTGGGTTGAGCCTGTGACATGGATGAATCCACCTTTCCCAAATTCCATCATGGGAGGCACAAGTTTTCCACCGAATACAGATTTATTATCCTTGGCCTCGGGCCTTTTTACTATCTTGACATCCTTTAATTCGGGCATCACCATCTTTTCTCTGAGATGGCCGATTTCACCGTCTGTAAGAAGTATAACCGGAGTTCGATAGGTTTCAGAGAGGTTGAAACATTCTATCATCAGATCAAAGCATTCCTGAACAGAGGAAGGAGCAAGGGCGATTATCTCGTGATCCCCATGGGTTCCCCACCTGGCCTGCATCACATCACCCTGGGCAGGTTTTGTGGCCTGGCCTGTTGAAGGGCCCGATCTTTGCACATCCACTATAACACAAGGCGTTTCCGTCATTACAGCATAGCCGATGTTCTCCTGCATGAGGGAAAATCCTGGCCCTGAAGTTGCAGTCATGGATTTTCCACCAGCCCATGCCGCACCAATCACAGCCCCGATACTTGCAATCTCATCCTCGAACTGGACGTAGTAACCGTCTACATTGGGAAGTAATCTTGCAATGAGCTCGGCAACCTCGGAGGCGGGGGTGATTGGATAGCCGCCGAAAAAATTGCACCTAGCAAACAAGGCTCCGTAGGCAATGGCCTCATCACCAAGTATGAAAAGGGTCTTTCCTTCGAAATTTTTCAGGTATTTTGCATAATAATCCATGATTTCCGACCTACTCGTTTATGATGAATATGGCAAATTCAGGGCATAGAAGCTCGCAGAGTCTGCAGCCCAGACATTCATCCTCCTTTGTGGCTTTTGGTGGATAGTAGCCCTTTTTGTTGATCTTATCAGATGTCTCCAGCACCTTCATGGGGCAGAAATCAGTACAGATGCCGCACCCTTTGCAGAGTTCCTCATCGATTTCTATCATTGAGATGCCCAGCCTTGTCGGGGATTTGGTATATCCATAATAGATAAAAAGATTGTGGTTGTAAGGTTCTTCTCATGCTTATTAAACACCTAAAGGAGGAAGATTATTATTGATTTAAAGCAGATTATCACGAAACTCCATTAAAACATCAATAAATTATTTAACCTTCGAAATTATTTGTATTATGCGAGTTTCCAAGGTGATAGAATGAAAAAATTGTCGGGGATAGCAATAGTGATTCTATGGGTCATTCCTTTTCTACTGATGCGGGCTCCTGCAGTAAATGGTGATGCAGAACTACCCGAATGGATTGTTGGGGGTAGATGGGAGTATGAAACCCCATATTATGGATTAACCATGAAGGAAACAACCGAGGTCATTGATATCACCACCATAGATGTGAATGGTTCAAATTATGAAGTATACGTTGTACTGACTACATCATCATCATTGCCTTGGGGGGACTTTGATTCGTATAATTATATTTCAGTAATTGATATGGCTATTGTAA
>CBDVCK010000203.1:0-7002 GCA_965372465.1 uncultured Thermoplasmata archaeon
CCCAAGCCAGAACCTGCTCCTCCTTTGTAATGAAGAAGTCCAAAAATAGTTAATATTGTAAAAGGAGCCAGAAAAATCGCCCATAATGCCGCAATGATCCCGATTATAAGGAATAAATCCTTTGTTTTTATCTTATTCCCCATTTACCCCCCCTCCCCTTTCCGATTATGAAATACTAGTGAAGCGTTCTTGCAAGCATCTTCTCGCACAGGGTTTTAAAAGCGAGCTCCACATTCATCCCTGTTTTTACACTGGATAAGTAGGCAACGGCATTTTCATATCGCCCTGTGAGCTTTTCAAGCTCGCCAAAGTCCACTTCCTGCCGCTCAACCATATCGTACTTGTTTGCGAGAAATACAATAGGCACTTCTCCTGTGATATCCAAACCTGTTTTCACCCAATGGGGCAGCTCCTTTAAGGTGTCCATTCTTGTGATGTCGCACATTGCGATGAATCCCTGGGCTCCAAAGAAATACGACATCTTCAGAAGGTCCAAAAAGCACTGCTGGCCCATGAGGTCCCATATCAGAAGATAGGCATCAACCTCTTTATCCAGTTTGGGATGATGGATCTTGATCTCCTTCTTTATAACCTTGGTTCCGATGGTGACACTGTAGGTATCGTCGAACTGGTCAAAGACGTACTTTTTTATGAGACTGGTCTTTCCAACAGCGCCTTCGCCAATAAGACAGATTTTCCATTTAAAGGGTTTGAGGTCTGACACGATAATCATCTTATCAAGTGAAATTATAGAAAAGTGCAATCTCGTAGAAGTTAAAAAATGTTTCTATTCCGTTATTTTTGGCCATTAATATCAGATTTGATAAAAATATGGGGCTGCATGAAATGCTGTCATCTTCAATATTTTATTCATGATATCATCTAACAGGTATGATGTTTACAGTATGACTGCGCCAGATTCTTGACTTATTGTGTACCGTACTCTGGAGGTGCAAGAGGCTGTCCACCCTGTCCTGGATTGTAACCTGTGGGTTGCGGGTTTGCAGGTTCCAAAGACACGATCTCCGAAAGCGATGAGGAAGGATATGTCAGAACCAGAAACAGTCCCAATATGAACAATATCCCTGCTCCAAGCAGGATTAGAATGACATCAAGACCGAACACCTTGTCTGTTTCCTCAACAAGAACCTGGTTTACTACCAAAAGCCAAACCAGAACAAATAAAACCAAACCCAAACCAAGGCACAAGGCTCCTGTGAGGTACCTTTTCTTTCGTCTGCCCTCGTAATCAGTCATTGCAGAGGTGATTCTTTGCTGTGCCTGGGCGTCGTCATGTCCTTCTTCCTGGGCTGCAGGGTCCTGCATTCCTTCCATACCGTATTGGGTTTGTGATATTTCTTGGGAAACAGGTTCTTGTATTCCCTCTTCCTCGGTTTGTTGTGGTTGTACATCTTGGTTTTCAGGATCCTCCATTCCCTCCGTTTCGGTTTGTGGTTGCGGTGCATCCTCTGTTTCTGTAACCTCTTCCTCACTGGAAAATACCGCACCACAGCCTGTGCAGGATGTTGCATCGGCTTGTGTAATGGCTCCACATATGGGGCAAGAGAAAGCTTCACTCACATCTTCCTGCTCCGGTTCCCTGCTATAATCGGGAGGAGGTAAAGGTTCACCCTCATCGGGGTCTTCCAAATCCGCGTTTTCTTGATGCTCTTCTTCGTTTTCCATAATATCACCTTTTTATTAACTTGGACTCCATTTATCTAATAAACTCCTTTAATTCCGAAATAATTTCAATTGTTTGATATTTCATATCACCCTGCATCCCACTTTCCGTAGCAGAAGAGGCTGCAAGGTACTCTTCCAGTGGAATGCCGGTTTTTTGGGACAGGTTGATATAATCCTTAATTGTGGGATGACCGTTGGTTCCTTCGGGCCGGGCTGCGTATTGCTCCATTAGTTTCGAAATATGGTGTGCGGTATCTCTCTTATAGCGGGTTGTGAACTGATATCTTCTTGCCACAAATAGTGTGAACAGTATCAAAAGAATAGGCCAGAAGAACAACATGAGCAGCATCACCAATTCTCTAGGATGCTCTATTGTGACGGTCTCGGTCTCCGAGTTTTCCCAGTTTCCGCTTTCGTCAACAGCTGATACAGTATATGTGTAATCACCAGTTTTCGGAAATGAGTGGTCGTAGTACCAACTGTCTCCTTCGCCCTTTTGCATACTTGCATTGATTCTCCTGCCGTCTGGGAATACGATATTGAGCCACACCTCTTCTACTCCGATATCATCTGTGACATCAACTGTGATCCTCACTTGTTCATCCCTCTCCTGAGGGTCAGGTGAATCCTGGATGTTATCGATTTGCGGACCATCTGTATCTATGATTGTAAATGAATCCGAATGACTTACCCAGTTTCCGCTGGGATCCTTTGCCCATACAGTGAAATTGTATAATCCCGGATCTGTGAATGTATCCGAAATATACCAGGTATCCTGAGTTCCGGGTTCCATGGAAACATTAGTTGTAGTTCCATTGGGATATTCAATTTCGACCCAGACTTCGTCAACTGCAACGTCATCCGTTATATCCACTGTAATATTCACGTCCCCGTCGTTCTCCTGGGGATCGGGTGTTACAATGGGATCTTCAACCTGTGGTCCATCCGTATCCTGTATCGTGAATGTCTGGGTGATTGTGGAATCCATATTTGCGCTCGTGTCATAGGCCCAGACCTCGTACGAATGGATACCGACCTGATCGTAAAAGGCAGAAAAATACCATTGAGAGCCTGTGCCTTTCAGCATTTGGACAACTTGCCAGATGCTGTCAGGGAATGTGATGTTGACAAAAACAGAATCCACGCCCACATCATCTGTTACATCCACTGATAAATTCACGTTCTGATCATTTTCCTGGGGATCGGGGATATCTTCAAGATTGGTTATCCAGGGACCGTCCGTATCACGGATTGTGAATGTTTGAGGAAGGGTTCCTATTGAATTGCCGCTGGTATCCAATGCAAATATCGTGTATGTGTGAATACCGAGCTGGGCAAAGTTCGAGTTGTAAAACCATTGATCAAGTGGACCTTTGGACATTGTAACATTGATAGTTGTACTATCGGGAAAGTCGATTTGGATTCTTGCCTGGGAAACACCGATATCATCCGTTATATCTATTGTGATGTTTACGGCACCATCGTTCTCCTGGGGGTCAGGAGTATCCAATAGGTTTGAAAAGTATGGTCCATCCGTATCCTGTATCGTGAAGATTTCAACTGTGGTTCTATTCCAGTTTCCGTCCGTGTCATTGGCCCAAATCGTATATGGATAATCCCCGATGTCAGGGTACGATGAATTGTAGAACCACTCGGTAATAGATTCTGTATCCATTGTTGTATTGAGGTGGGTTCCATCAGGTAAGGTGATGTTGATCCAAACCTCCACTACCCCGACATTGTCAATTATGTCTACTGTTATGTTCACATTTCCTCCGTTCTCCTGGGGATTAGGGAAATGGGTGACATTTGTAAATTCTGGACTTACAACAGGAGCCATCAATATCGTACCAGACCCTGTAGAATTCCAGTTGCCCTGGGTGTCATTGGCCCAGATCGTGTAGTTATAGTTACCAAGTTGGTTGAATATTACCATTAGGTACCATTCATTCAGGGTTCCGGATATCATGCTTGTGTTCAACCATGTACCATTGGGTCTTGTAAAATTTATCCACACCAAACCAAGTCCGATATCATCCCAGACATCCACTGTTACATTGATGGGCCTCCATATCTCCTGGGGGTCAGGGGAATCATTAAGGTTGTCGAAGAAGGGACCGTCCGTATCCTGGATTGTGAAGGTTGCAGGACCGGATAAGTTCCAGTTGTCCCCCAAATCATTGGCCCAGATAGTGTAGGAGTAGATGCCGAGCATATCATATGTTGTTGTAAAGAACCACTGATTGGGCGTGCCATTGGCCATTGAGACATTTACCCATGTCGCATCCGGATATGTGATATTGACCCATACCGAATCAACATAGATGTCGTCAAATACATCCACTGTTATGTTTACAGAACCTCCGTTCTCCTGGGGGTCGGGAGTATCCATTGGATTCCCAAGATCAGGTGGGAGATTGTCGATTATTATGATTGTATAATTCCCTGCAAGATCAGGAACATAATCCTTTACAGCAGAGTCCACCTGACTGGAGGAATGGGATCGAAATTGGCTAAAGATCACTCCTGATGTAATCCCAAGGCTCGCAAGTGGAAAGCGTGCTTCCACAGAAAGATTGTTCGGGGGAAGTCCTGGTGTAGGGGAAAGGTACAGAATACCGTCCTCGGTCATATTGCCATCGTCAGAAGCGTTCCACAAATGATTATCATTTGGATCTCGTATTGAAATATTTGACACAACGGGTAAGCCACCAACCTTATCGATTTCTGCTGAGACAAAGATATCCCAAACTACCCCTGTAGCCGTGAGATTGATTCCCATATCATACAACACGCCTGACTTGTAACTCAAGTTATCATATATATCCCAGCGAACATAAAGCCAGGTATCATCGTAATCGAATGAAACCAATGCCAAATCTGTCATGGAAACGGGGGAATCACCTTCAACATCACTTAATATAACCTGAGCTGTATCCCAATCATCAAGTGAACCGTCTGTGACATCTATTGCGTCTGATACCCCGATAATATTCAGGAAACCGAAAATAGCCGGGATTACAAGAAAAATCACGGGAATGAGGTTAATTGCACGGTTTTTTAACACTTTTATTACCTCGGATTTTTTACAAGGATATCAGGCACATAAGCTCGAGGACAGTGTTTTATCCGGTAGCTCACTATTAAAAGTTACGAGCAATTTATCAAAATAAGTATTGAGGCAAATTTGCTTTTAAAAGCGTTTTTAAAGACTTAAAACCAGATTGGAGGATTTTATATATTTAAAATTCTCATTTTTCTTTAAAGCTCCATTTTTTTATTGAAATTCTCATTTTTTTACTAGATTATACTACTAGGGATAGGCCGATTAATATATTTATCAGTATGAGGGTGAAAGTAATGCGTCCAGACCATCTGTGGGCTGCCTGAACCTTCTTAAAACCTTTTTCGACCATGAACTGGGCAAAACCCAAAATCGGAGTGAGCACGCTAAAGATGATTGCCGAAATTCCAATGAATGCATGGGGAACCTTGAAGTGATCCTCTCCAGACATGGAGACTATGATAAAGGCAACTATTAGACCGACCACAGTTGAAGCCGCACCGTATATTCCCATGGCCTTATGGGCTTTAAGCCACCAGTCCTTCTTTCTCGCCACTTTTGCAATTGCGATTCCTATGGTCATGAAAAGAAAACCCATGACCATAACGGAAGCATGGAATATCCAAAATTCTGGAATATCGATTTCGGAATAATCCCCTGTCCCGGTATCCAGTTTTCCGTAACCCCGGTTGTCATGCTTGGATTCAAAATCATCATTGGGACCTGTTGCCCATATTATGGTGATCTCTCCACTCGCAGGGATATTTTGGTCTTTGGTATCCCCAGTGGTAAGAAGACGTTTGAATTCGATTACGGTTTTACCACCGCTCTCCTTGCCTCCGTAACATAGTATATCGGAGGTACCACCGATTTCCGTATCGGGTGGATGAGGACCAAAGGTGCCTGTGGAGAAGCAGTCAAGAATGCTTGCGGCCCCCGAATCAGAGACCCATCCAAATATCATGTCAGCATCCTTCATCTTGTCAGAAGGCTCTATTCCAACCGCCACCCATCCATCTGTCCTTCCTTCCATTGCAAGAAGTATTGTATCATTTACAACCTTCCAGTGAAGTATAAAATTGCCGCCGTCAAAGGAAGCTGAAAACTCGTATTCCTCTGTATTTATGAATCCATCCAAAGTGGGGGGACAACTTCCGCCAGTATCCTGATACTCTGTTACAGTAAACTCAAGTCTCAGATCACCATCCTTGTAGCCTTCCTTGCTTGCCGTGATATCAATGACCTCATGAAGATTTCTTGTGACATCAGGGGCGATGTACGTAAACGTATACTCACCTGCTGAGGCTCTCTGTTGTGCCGATGCAGAGCCTGATTTCACATCAATTTCCAATGACACACCATCAAGGGGTTGCCCTGCCGCAGATGTGGAAATAGTGAAGTTAACTTGCGCGTTTTCGTTTACAGTATTTGGAGTGGGGCTTGTCTCTATTACGATCTCATCCTGGGCTGGAGCATCCACTATCAGGCTTCCGGTTATGCTTCCCGAGATACTGCAAATGGCTGTCACTTCCAGGTCGTCACCATCTTGTGCTGCAACGTCGTAGGTATAAGTGAATGTTGAGAGTGTGGGCTGACTTGTATAGTTTAATATGAGATAGCCTGAATCATTTTTAAGAATATCAACGGTTTCAATATAATGATTGTTCGGGTCTGCAACAGAATGCGTGATTGTGACATCCAGTTTCTGATTGAAAAAATCGTATTCCAGTTCTATGCTGGTGGGATCGTGGGCAATGATATTTGTTGATACGAAGGTAATGGATATGATTGAGATTAAGAAATATGAAAATATTTTTTTGAATGGTAGCCTTAATGTATAATGTTTTGTTAACATTTACCTCGCCTCATTGTTCAAATATGTTTTGACTGAGTCAATAATTTCGATATATATTTTAATTATGATTGCGGTGTTATTTTTTCTATTTACGATCCGCAATAATTCTCTGGGATGATATCGAAGAAAGAACATTTCCATCCGAATCATAGATAGTATTAACGTTCAGTTCTATGTCTATTGTTTTCCCATCTTTTGCAACAATCTTTAATTGTTTGTTTCTTAACTTACCTGTATCCTGCCATTCATTGAAGAATTTCTTTGCATTTGCTTTGGATTCTTCTGCATAGATATTGAAAAGGGGCTTACCAATCAGCTCTTTTCTAGTGTAGCCAAGGATTTTAATTGCAGTGTCGTTACAATCCATAATCTCCCCCTCAGGATTGACCCTGTATGA
>CBDVCK010000204.1:0-7002 GCA_965372465.1 uncultured Thermoplasmata archaeon
GTCTTCAAATACTTTTCTTGATACTTCAATTGGAGCTTCACTTCTGCATCTTGCACAGAGGATAACAAAACCTGAGGTATCATCATCAAGAAATTGAGATTTCGGATACAAATTGATATCATTGGATGTCCAGCACCTTTCGCAGCGATATTGCGCAGAGAGGGTATCAGGCTGAAACAGCTTTGCATTCTTCAAGAGAATTTTCCTCCTCCAGATCAATTATGTCCTGTTCCTCACTCGTAATTTTCGGCATAAGCTCATCTTTGGGTATGCTCAATTTTCTTGGCTTGATTTTTAATTTTGCATTCCTTGTATTCCTATAGATCATCTCTTGAACTTCGTTAAAGTCTATGACTGTGATAATCTTCTCGTGATCCCCAGGGTAGATAAGCTCCTCCCATTTGAGATACCCGCAGTAGACAGGGTTCTTCAGTATCTTCCCTATGGTTCTTGCTGACCAGCATCCCGCCTTTTTTGTTTTATACCCGATCTTATCGAGCTCACAGGCAATATCAGTCGTGCTGTACCCTTCTAGGTACAGCCTGAAAATAAGCTCAACACCTTCCTGCTCGTCAGAATTTATAAGCAGTTTTCCATCCTGGTAATCATAGCCGTAGGGATGTGCAAATCCCAATATTCCACCCTCGGTAGATGCCTTCTGCTTCATACCCACATATACACGCTCACCAATTTGTTCACTTTCGAGCTGTGCAATTCTCTGAATAATATCCACAACAAAGCGTCCCATTGCGGTACTTGTATCCAGACTTTCCTGCATGCTTGAGAATTCCTTTCCCCATTTTCTCAGATTGTCCATCATCTCCATGAAGTTCTTGCTGTTTCTGTGGATGCGGTCCATCTTGACCACAAGGATCATATCCCACTCGTCCTTCTCCTCCATCATCTTCTTGTAAGCTGGCCTCTTGATACTCCTTCCGGAATGACCGTCGTCAATGTATTCTCTTGATACCTCCCACTCCCTTGCTTTGCAGTAATTTCTCAACCTTTCCAGTTGTGCACCTAAAGAATAGCCTTCCTTGGCCTGTTCCATTGTGGATACCCTAAGATAGATTGCAACTTTCACTAGACATCCCATCCCTTGACGTCAGACAACTATAAGAATTTGTCCGACACTATATATGAGTTATCCTATATAAATATATCGACTTTGTCGGACAGTGGTTTTATTTAAAATATGTTTTTAAGTCTAACCTAAACTAGTTAAGCTAGTTATAATATAAGATTTACATATTTAATCTATGACCTTAACCGATTATTTTATTAAAAACCTTCAAAGTCAAAGCAGGGATGTTTCGCCCGTCGATAATCAATGCTTTTCTTCGTACTTCAGATCATAACCACAATTGGGACAAACTGTGTCGGTTTTAGCAATTTCCAGATGGCAATCCGGGCATAATATTATCTCTCTTTCCATATCGATACCTTCTTCGAATTTTTTAAGTTATTTCATAATTATTTATCCTCTTCACCTGGCTCCAGCTCCTCCCCACAAGAAGGACACTCGGTTTCACTGAATCCCACACTTGCCCCGCATTCAGGACATTCAAAATCTCCTCCTGCCATTTCAGATGATTCATCCCCATCTGCAGTTTCTTCCTCTGATTCTTCCCAGGCCTGCCCATCTTCCTCTTCTTCGGGCACATTCAGAAGGGCCTCTTTTGCCTCTCTACCTGAAGAGGATTGGAAAGCACTTCCCCCTTCCCCCTTTCTACCCATAAGCAATACTAGCAGAATGATTATCAAAAGAATTATTACAAGGATAAGGAGACCTTCTGCCATACCGAATCCTTCCTCCTCCTGCTTGTCAGTGGGAATCTCATCTATTGAATCCTGAGCGGCATCCAATGATTGATTCAGAGTTTGAAGGTCCTCAAGTATATCCTCCAGATTGTCCAAGTCATTCAAAGTGCTATCGATTGCGTCTAGTTTTCCATTAATTACATTTTGATAATCATCAACTGATTGACTGATTGCGACCAAGTCACTTGCAATTGTATCATCCTTTTGACTTAGATTCTGTTCAAGGTCTGCAAGTATATTTATTATCTCCGATAGTGTGAGACTTTCCAAATTAGATATCAAATCAGATAAAGTTGAAATGTCTCCTTTAACATCGGTGTCATGGACTGTTATATTCGTATCCACATTTACAAGTTGCCCAAGAAGATTATCAAGTTCATCCAAAAGCTCGGTTTTTGTCAGGTAATGTTGGTTTTGAACAAGATTGGACAAGGAGGTTAAAATCGACTGAATATCTGAATCATGAGTTGTCATTATGGTATCAAGGGATTGAATTTGGGCAATGGAATCGTTTATCCTGTCAAGTATTTCAGCTTTCGAGAGGTCCTGTGCACCAATAATTGTGTCATTCAAATTCGTAATAGCACTAGATATTACATTATGCTGGGAGCTAAGATTTGTCTCAAGCTGTGAAATGGAGTTAAATACCTCTGTAAGATTCTCCTGTATCGAATCGTAAAACGCATCAGTGGTTTTCTGCAGGTCAGCCAATTGAGTTTGCAATGTAGAGTTGGTTGCTGTCAGGTTTGCATCGATTTCTGCCAAAACGATTTCTAGCCAATTTCTCAAAGCATTATGGTCTGTTGTCATATTATTCAAAAGACCTATAAGTTGACCAGAGAGCGAGGAGTTCATGTCGATGATATCATTTGTTATACTTGAAAGAAGGTTCAAAATGTCAGCTGCCAAAGTTGCGTTCATTCCCTCTAAATAACTCAAGATATTGGTTTCGTTAAGACTTAATAATTTGCTTTGAATGGAATCGTTCACACCTGTAAGTTGTGTGGCAAGGTCATCAATCTGTGCAGGCAGGGATTGATTTAGATCATCGATGGCGTCCTGCAGATCTCCAATACTGGAATTCATCCCCGAGAGAGTGTCATTTATGCGGGCAAGATCATCTATCCAGTCAACGACCTCAAATGAAATCATGGAAACCGAACTTATGCCAGATACATTGGCATGAACAATAACAAAATATACACCTGCTTCAGAGGTGATATTGGTGTAGGTGTACAACCCCATTGCGGTGTCGAGAATACTCATTAAATCGCCATCAACCATCTTGTTCATGTCATCATCAAAGATGCTCACAAGCAAGGTTGTGCCTGGTGTGTGGGCCCGGGGTTGACCGGAAACCGAAACTGAAGCAATAATGTCGTAGTCCACATTGTTGCTGGAATATTGAAGACCTGTAATAAGCTCAACATCAACTTCAGGTTGAGGTGATGTCGTAGATATTGTAATGAACCTGGAGGCTTCCATTATAAGATTCTCGAAACCTGAAAGACCTCCGGATTCTGCAGATGCGATATATGGGGTGTAAATGTTGCGCCCTACCTGGTTCTCTATGTACTCTGTAAGGATAATCCAGTTCAACAATCCATAGTTATCGGTTTGTTTTGATAGAACAAGTTCGTAAGTTGAATTGGTGATCCTGACCGATGCAGGTAATGAAGGAGTCTGCTGTACCTTAACATGCAGGTACCAGGTTACCGAAAGAGAGGATGCGAAATCATTAAAATCAACCATGTCTTTTTCGAAGGTGGTATTCAGAAATGTTACCTGGGAATCCGAGTCCAAATACGCAGAATAGGTATTGGAATCATCGATTGTGGAATTTGCAATTGTTGAAGGTGTGGATGATATAAAGCTCAGAGCATAGTGATTATCAGTAAATGTGCAGCCGTCAATGGTAACGCCATCTGTCTCGATTACAAGGCCTCTGGCACTTACATCCCATCCGCATTTACTCAGCTCGCTGTTTTGGAAGTTGAAGATTGCATTAGGTTTAACAAGGAACATAAATCCGAATTGTGTGTTGGATGTGATATGAGAATTATCCTCCATGGTCCATCTGTTTTCATCCAAATCCTGTATGTTCATTTCCCCCAATCCGTCAACCTGAATCCAAAATTCTCCATTAAAGGAGCAGTCCATAAGCACTGTTGTGTTGGTAACATTAAAGAACCCCCCTGCACCGACAGTGATTCTTCCACCTGATATGAAAGATATATTTTGAAGGTTTTCACTCCCCATAATGAGGTTGTTTCCAGAAGTCTCTAGGATATTGGTCTCCTCCATCATGTCAAATTGACCTGAAACAGTCAGATCATTGCATTGAACAGTTGTTCCGGTGAAGATGACGCTGCCCGTGTTGTTCACAACGACATCTCCATTCTGGATGGCAAGGTTGTCAATGGTAACGCCAGATGCTGAAATGAGCATCACATTACTTGCTCCTCCGCTCCCGAAAATAATTGTATTATCCCTATTCTCTCCCACCAGATTAACACCTTTATCGACGATTATATCCTCATTGTAGATGTGGTTTAAGATAAACAGCGTATGCCCATCAAGTGTATCTGTATCATCTATGGCTGCCTGGATTGTGGTGAAGTACTCATCTGTGTCAAGATTGTGTACCAAACCGGAAGTTGTCAGAATGATCGTATATTCCCGGGAGGTGCCCATAAAGGGTTCCGGGGCCACATATCCGCTCTTGTAACCCGCTGCAACCACAGTCACATTGTGCGGCGTGTAATCACTTACATGACCTGTACGATTTGATCTGTACTCATAACATATGATCCATCCTCTGAATCCTTCTGAATCAGTCAAACCAGAAAAGATATTTGCACCATTAGAATTATTAACCCACACCTGGGCTGCGGAAATTGGGCTGCCAATGGAGTTTTCTACATTCAGATTCAGGTACCAGCCCACTGTTATGCTACATATCGAATCGCCATAACGTACGCTGGATTCATCGAATGTGGAATTCACAAATGTCAAATGACCGCTGGATGTCAGATTGATATCATAAACACTGTTTGCCGAAAGGCTGGAATTGATTATCAGGGTATTTGTGGAACCCTCGCCAATTACTCCAAATTTGTGGTTCGAGATAATTGTTCCAATTATATTGCAATTCGAAACTGATTCAAGATATATACCAATATTATTATTGGATGTGATTGTCCCGCCATTGACCCTGTATTCGGAACCTGCACCCCTGAGATAAAGACCTCTAGCGTTATTTGAATAGATGTTACAATCCGTAATCGTAATTGGTGAATTGATTGCTTCAATACCGTAATCATTACCCCAAATGTCACTACCAATTATTGTTGTGGATTGTGAATTCTGCAGATACATGCCCCTTAGACTACCTGAAATATTACAATCAACTATCTCTGTTTTGCCCCAGATGTTCCATAATTCTATGCCAAATACACCATTTGACGCAATAATGCAATCAGAAATCAGGGTATCTCTCGGATCATCCTGTATATATATTCCATTCTGGCTGTTTGCTGATATATTACAATTGGATATGGTTGTATATTTAGTCCCCCACCCGTACATATAAATGCCGTAGCCTGTAGATGTGACTTTGGTATTGGTAATTGTTGTTCTTTCAGCAGAACCGATTATAATGCCTTGCCCACCATTGGACTCCACTATGCAGTCATCAATTGTTGTATCATAGCACATTTCCACGCTTAGCCCACCCCCACTGCCATTTGTTATGGTAAACCCTGTAATATTCACCCAATCAGCTGTTATCCGAAGAGTGGTTCCGCTCCAATCACCATCTATTATCGTGGTTGCTTTGTTCTCACCTATCAAGGATACGGTCTTATTCACAATCACTTTCTCATGGTACTCCCAGGCTTTTACCCTTAACCTATCCCCAGGATTTGCGGCATTGATTGCTTTCTGAATGGTGGGATGTACAGTTCCTAAATCGAGATTCTCCACAAGCCAGAATACCGAAATATCTCCTGTTCGGTTAGTTAAACTTCCATTAACGGCTGTCACATGACATACTCCGCCGGCCAGAGCTGAGAATGTGGTTGAGCCCCCTGGTCCTACAACCACACTTCCCACTGCAGGGTTGTTCACACTCCAGGTAGCACGGACCAATCCGACAAAACCTACACTTAAATTGTAACCTGTTGCGTAGAAAACATCTGTATCTTCGATTAAATATTGACTATCTCCAACCCAGGATCCGTTTATACTCTCCTCAATTACTATATAATCGATTACAGGTCTTAAAGCGCTTAACGTTACGTTCACAGTTTTGCTTGCATTCAAACTGGGTTTAGGGATGGCCCAGCCAATATGAGTATAATTGTAACTCGTGACATTATGTGGAGTTAAATCCAATTTGCGGGTCTGGTTCTCGAGATATTCGGTTACTACAATCCACCTTATGTATCCATCACTTTCAGTAAATCCATTGAATATCACAACGTCTGTGGCATTCTTAATTATGACTTCTGATCCCACAATTGGACTTCCCAGGGTGTCATTCACGTAAACATGGGTATACCATTTCACTGTTAATTCAGAGTCGGGGTCCATGTAATATACACTTGACTTGTTGAATGTGGTATTCAATAATGTCAACTGTGAATTTGATTGCATATAGATGTCATAAGAAGAGCTTGTGGAAATGCTAGAATTTGTAATCATTGTATTACTTGCAGCTCTTGCATAGATTCCGTAATTATGATTCGAGATTTTTGTTCCATAAATCTTACTGTCGGAGATTCCATCCAGATATATGCCTCTATCGGTATTGGATGTTATTGTGCAGTTGTTTACCTTGTAATTGTTACCACCTAATCGAATACCCATTATGTTATTGGAAAAAATATTGCAGTTCTCAATTTTAGTCTGGGATGACCAGCTTGCATGGATCCCGTAATCGTTTCCCGATATACTGTTATTTCTAATTATGGTGGATGGAGCATTATCAAGATAAATACCATAAATGCCGTTATTTGATATGTTATTGTCTGAAATTAATGTCCCCACTGGTCCATTTTGTACAAATATTCCGTACTGGCTGTTACCTGATATGTTGTTATTGGTCATCATCAGATCATTTGCACCCCAATCAAAAACAAATACACCCACCGTATTACCTGTAACCTTTGTATTGTTGAT
>CBDVCK010000205.1:0-6995 GCA_965372465.1 uncultured Thermoplasmata archaeon
TCTACAAGTTCATCTTCTGATCTTTTTCTTATAAAAACAACGAAGAATAGGAGAAGGAGTATTATAACTATCAATGCTAGAAGACCCCAGAACCACCCTTCCTCAAGAATGGACTTTGCAGGTTTGGATTCTGGATTATTTACCTCGAATGTTAAGCTGACCTCCTCTGAATAATTGGTACCGTCGAATGAACGCACTGTAATTGTATGCCCTGCATTTGATAATGTGGTTGTATCAAGATTATAGCTCCAAGATTCATCTCCTGATACAGTATTCCAATCACCATTGTCGATCTTTATCTCGACGATCTGGACTGTGCCATCGCTGTCAGAAGCGGTTCCCGATATCTCAAATGTCCCATTGATCGATAGACCTTCCGATGGAGAAGATATGGAGACGGTTGGAATCTGATTTTCTGGCTCCTGTGGTATAAAAGGAGTGGCATTTACCTGGTTTGAAAATGGTCCTTCTCCTTCAATGTTCTCAGCACTTACTAAATAATAATAGGTGTTGTTATTTACAACAGATGTGTCATTGTAAAACCTTATATCTTGTGCAACATCAATAAGGAAGGTCTCTGAACCAGATTCATCACCCCGATATATTCTATAATTTACGATGACTGAACCACCATCGGAATGAGGTTCACCCCAATCTAAATTGATATAGGACTCCCCAGCCACTGCAGTTAAAAATGATGGTGCAGTTGGTGGCCCCACTGGCATGGCACTGTCCTCATTGGAATAGGGGCTTTCCCCAAGGCTATTAAAAGCACTCACCCTGTAGTAGTATGTTGTACCATTTGTCACAAGGGTATCGGTGTAATCTGTAACATCCCCTATCAATTTCCATACTATCTCCCCACCCGATGTTGTACCCTTGTATATCTGATAATTAGTAATGTTAAGTCCCCCGTCCGAAACAGGAGCACTCCAGGAAAGTTGTATATATGTTATTCCCGCTGTGGCTGTCAAGCTTATAGGTGCTGAAGGTACAGAGCCTGCTGTAATTATTACCAAATCAGAAAGCGCTCCTTCTCCTAGACTGTTATTGGCTCTTATCCTGTAGTAATATGTAACACCGTTTGTCACCACTGTATCGTTGTAATAAAGTAAAGTTACAACTTCTGCAAGGAAGGATAAATTATCTGATGCTGTCCCTTTGTATATTCTGTAACTTGTAACAGGTGCACTTCCTTCCGAAGCGGGAGGAGTCCATGTGATGTTGATGAACGATTCCCCTGAATCTGCATCCGGATTCTGCGGTTCATAGGGCAAACTCAGGATATACTGGATACTGTCGGTATGTCCTTGGTAACTTGCATTGAGCCAAATAACTCCTATTGTACTACCAACATCAACCCCGTTTGTGACAGCAGGTGTGGGACCAAGAAGCGAACCCGCTCCGCCTTCAACGGTCCAATCCACGATCACGGTACCGACATATCCTATGGAATTATTGTATGCAGAACAATTGGCCCAAACTGAGAAACCAACCGGTATGATCCCTCCAACGAGGGCGGTACCGTTCGGGATATCTGTAATATCAATGTAATCAACAGTTACACCACTCACATCATATTGGACACTTGAAGTATGACCGTTATATGTAGCATTTAGCCAAACAGAACCAGCTGTTGTACCTACATCGATTCCATTTCCTGTGGTAGGTGTTAATGGTCCAAGAAGTGATGAATCCCCTCCCACTGCAGTCCAGTTTGCCAATACTGTCCCTATAAAGCCCACAGTATCGTTATATGCAGAGCAGTTGGCATATTCTGAAAAACCGGATTCCACAGAACCACCTGTAAGCGTTGTTCCGTCAGGGATGTCGGTGATTTCGATGTAGTCCACCACAGGCGGGTTGACCGTGTATTGCACACTGTCGGTGTGGCCGCCAAAGCTTGCATTGAGCCAAACATCTCCTGCAATTGAGCCGACATCGATGCCGTTTGTATCAGCTGGAGAGAGAGCAAGAAGTGATGAATCTCCACCCTGGACAGTCCAATCTGCACTCCTTACACCTATGTAACCCATTGTATTATTATAGGCTGAACAGTTGCCTGATTCCTGATATCCAACATCAACTGTACCTCCTGAAATAGGTGCCCCATTCGGTGCATCCGTGATCTCAATATAATCCACCGCAGGTGGAAGTACGTTATACTCTATACTGTAATTTAATCCAAGATAGCTTGCATTGAGCCAAACTTTACCAGAGATATTGCCAACATTAATGCCATTTAAGATTGAGGGTGTCGTACCAAGAATAAATGCATTTCCCCCTTCAACTGTCCAGTTCGCATCCGCTGTCCCTATAAAGCCCAAAGTATCGTTGTAACCCGA
The DNA here is from genome assembly GCA_965372465.1 of uncultured Thermoplasmata archaeon. Classification (GTDB taxonomy): domain Archaea; phylum Thermoplasmatota; class Thermoplasmata. The sequence continues at coordinate 2,346 of CBDVCK010000205.1, forward strand.
GCAGTTGCCCCACTCTGAAAAACCAACAGGGACATCTCCTCCAGCTAATGGAACTCCATCAGGGATATCGGTTATTGTAATGTAGTCAAGTGGGGGTGGAATATTGTACTGGACACTGTCATTGTGTCCAAGATAGCTTGCGTTTAACCATACTGTACTATTTGGTATTACTCCCACATCGATTCCATTTGAGAACGCAGGGGTAGCACCAAGCAGGGAAGCCGTGCCGCCACTTGCTGTCCAGTCAGCGCTTACCTCCCCGATATAGCCTACAGTATTGTTATAAGCCGAGCAATTACCCCATTCCTGGTATCCAACAGGCACAATACCTCCAGTTAAAGGAGTACCATCCGGGGTATCGGTGATCTCGATATAATCCACAGTCGGGAGAATTACATTATACTGAACACTATCGTTGTGACCGCTGTAACTTGCATTGAGCCATACCGTTCCTGCAGTTAATCCCACACTGATTCCGTTTCCAAAGGCAGGTGTGGGATCAAGGAGTAATGAGGTGCCACCAAATGCAGTCCAATCTGCATTCACTATATAAATGTAGCCTGCTGTGTTATTGTAAGCCGAGCAGTTGGCGTTCTCCACAAATCCCACAGGAACACTTCCCCCTGTAAGGGGGGTTCCGTTAGGTCCGTCTGTGATGTCGATATAGTCAATTGTCGGGAAACTCACGGCATATAATACACTATCAAAATGTCCCTGGATACTGACATTTAACCAAACACCTGTTCCTCCAATGATGCCCACATCGATTCCATTGGAAACCGCAGGTGTGGCGCCGAGAAGTGATGAGGTCCCACCCACAGCGGTCCAGTTCGCACTTACCAGACCCAGATATCCTATCGTATCATTATATAAAGAGCAGTTGCCCCATTGTTGGAAACCCACAGGTACACTTCCTCCTGGAAGGGGGGTTCCGTTTGGGATATCAGTAATATCAATATAATCTACCGTTGGTGGGTTCACAGTGTACTGAACACTGTCTGTATGACCACCATAGCTTGCATTGAACCATACGTCTCCCGCAATTGAGCCCATATCGACTCCATTACCGTCTGCAGGGGTTGACCCAAGGAGAACGGCTGTGCCTCCTTCTACCGTCCAATCAGCACTTACAGTTCCAATATATCCTAATGTATTGTTGTATGCTGAACAGTTACCCCATTCCTGATATCCGGCATTGGCTGGTTTATCCGTATTTGGTGTCCCGTCCGGAGTATATGTGATTTCAATATAGTCGATGGTAGCTGATAAAACATTATACTGAACGCTGTCATTAAATATTCCATAGCTTGCATTGAGCCATACATCACCCGGTGTTGTCCCAACATCGATTCCATTGGATACCGCAGGCGTTGCACCGAGAAGGGATGATGCTCCACCTTGAACTGTCCAGTTGGCGCTTACGGTTCCCAAATAACCAACCGTATTGTTGTAAAGGGAGCAGTTTCCCCATTCCTGGTAATTTAAGGATACCAAGCCGCCTGAGAGTGGGGTTCCACCAGGTAAATCTGTAATCTCGATGTAATCCACAGTTGGCTCAAGTACATCATATTGGACACTGTCGGTAAAAACGTCATAGCTTACATTGAACCAAACCGTTCCTCCGGTTGTGCCCACATCGATCCCATTTAAAACCGCAGGCGTGGCACCGAGAAGCGATGATGTGCCTCCTTCTGCAGTCCAGTTGGCGCTTACGGTTCCCAAATACCCTGCGGAATTGTTATACAATGAACAGTTCCCCCACTCCGAAAAGCCCACTGGAACCGAGCCACCGGAAAGTGGGGATCCTCCAGGGGTATCTGTGATTTCTATGTAATCAACAGTCGGTCCAAGCACATCGTATTGGACGTTGTCCGTAAAAACATCATAGCTTGCATTGAGCCAAACCGTTCCTCCGGTTGTACCCACATTGATCCCATTTAAAACCGCAGGCGTTCCACCGAGAAGTGAAGAAGTACCGCCTTCAGCTGTCCAATTAGCACTTACTGTTCCTAAGTACCCTACTGTATTATTATATAAGGAGGCATTCCCCCATTCCGAAAAGCCCACTGGAACCGAGCCACCGGAAAGTGGGGATCCTCCAGGGGTATCTGTGATTTCTATGTAATCAACAGTCGGTCCAAGCACATCGTACTGGATGCTGTCAGTAAATAAGCCATAGCTTACATTGAGCCATACTGTTCCTCCGGTTGTCCCCACATTTATTCCATTCAAAACCGCAGGCGTGGGACCTTGAAGAGAGGAGGTACCACCCTGGACGGTCCAGTTGGCGTTTATAGTTCTAAAATAACCAACTGTATTATTGTAAAGAGAGCAGTTGCCCCATTCTGTAAACCCAACCGGAACTGTTGCACCGGTCAATGCTGAACCCCCAGGCACATCTGTAATCTCAATATAGTCCACGGTGGGGAAGAACGGAGTGATAAAAACGGCATTTTCCACAACTCCATAATATATGGGAGGCATGGGAGCGGCATAACCAGAAGTTAGGCTTTCAAGTAAAAAGGCCTGTGGTGGCATTCCTGGGACAAAAGGTAGGGCCAGGGTCGCATTGTACATATCATGAGAAACATTTGATGCATTGTTGTGAACAGTATAATCGGCTATAGGAATCATTACATCCTGAATGGGGTCGCTGATTCCGATCTTGAAATTGCCCTCGTCCACTCCTGAAGAAGTCACGATATGCCCACTTATTCTATTACCAGAATCATCGTAGAACCCAATGAGGAGAATAACATTGGAGCAGTTCTTAATTCCCTTGGCTACATTTTCGAAGGTGGGCCAGGATTCATTGTACACAAGATAATTGGTATTCAAATTCCTATCAATCAGCAGTTGATTGAGACCGGATACCATGTTTGAGATATTGGTGGCTCCATCCATGTTCGTATTGAAACGAGTTGCAAGCTCCTCAATTAGAAGCGGGACATTTGTTTCGATATGATCATCGGTTAGACCCAATATATCCCAAACCAGTGGATAATCATCCATACCATCCCCAGGTGTTCCTGTGGGGTTACCAAATCTCGAATCCAGCCACCACAAACAATTTGCAACCGCTGTAGGTCCGCAGTAGGCGAAGTCAAGGATATCATCAGGCACAAGACCACTATCTATGACATGATTTGGTCCAGGGACAATAGCTATCTGGTATGGTACATAAGGACCAGGAAGTTGAATGTCGTCACCACCCAAAACAGAATTTAATAATCCATCTAGGCCCACATTAATAACCTGCCATGGTTGCTGCCTCTGGTCGAAATCAGGCATACCACTGGGGGCGTAATTTGGATAAGCTGTCTTGTTGAACCACCCCGATGCCCAGCCATTGATGTTAGTAAAAGGTAAATTATCATAGCCATGGGTAACTCCTGTGTTATCCATTCCAGGTGTTCCGAGATCACCGAGGCCAAAGGGTACTGTAGCTATCTGCCAGTTGGAGCCGTCATTATTATCCCCTCTATAATCAAAAAGCTCCATTGAGGCACCGGTTGGATCCGGCCAATTTATTCCGTCATCGTATTCTACTCTATCAACCTCAATCAGACCATCCATGAGAATTATCTCATCATCAACGTTCGCCAGTGTAAAGCCCGTATACTCATAGGCAACATTGACACCTCCGTTCACAAGATAATTGGCAGTTGTACCCAAGACAAGATATTCGCCGGGAGCGATTGTCAGGGGCCCTCCGTTGTTTATTACATGGGTGTTGGCTCCATTATCCTTTATTTCCCATCCGTTGATATCCACAGTGGAGGTTCCGCCGTTGTAGATCTCAAACCACTCTCCAAGAGAATCGGCAACCGCTGCAGGATCTTTCATTATTTCTGTAATTATTATGGCTGTTTCATCGAATGGGATAAACCGTGGATAGTCCACGAAGCCATCACAGTCCTCATCAGGGTAATACCAGTCAGACCAGAAGTTACCGCCGTTTGGGGCTGTATCGTTCCAAATATTTGTCTTGTTGTCCAAAGCCTGGATAGTGTTGTCAATGAAATTATTGTGATATATCGTGATGTTTGTTGAATAATTTATACGCAGCCCGTAGTTGTTGCCCGATATGTCGTTGTTCAAAATAAATATGTAAGATGACGAGTTGAGATAGATACCATTGCCGTTGTTGGAAGAGATGTTGCAATAAGTTAGATTACAGTTGGTCACATTGTCCAGTTCGATTCCTGCATCGTCCTGATTGGAACCGCCATTGGTTACTGTGAAACCTGTTATATTGCTCCACGAGGAAATGACCCTAACAACATCGTTTGTTCCATTGCCGTAAATCGTGGTATTGCTCCAATGCTGGCCTATGAGGTTTATGGACCTGTTTACAAGGATATTTTCATTATATGTTCCATTATATACAAAAACCGTATCTCCATCACTTGAGGCATTTATGGCGTCCTGGATGAACGTGAAGTTACCTCCTCCTGTTCCACCCACATAACGCGTCGTTGCTTTCACTGGTCCAGGCTCCAGGAGTATGAACCCAAGGAATCCTGCCGTAACCAACATACCTACAATTCCTATTGTTATTAAATCCTTTTTCATTGGCATCCCCGCCTATCTTTCTGAATTACCTCCAAATCCTAATCCAGTCTTTTATAGATTTCGGTTGGGGTATTC
>CBDVCK010000206.1:0-6995 GCA_965372465.1 uncultured Thermoplasmata archaeon
CCCCTCGTTACCTGTTGTTCTCATGTACTCCACAGAATATCCTTCATCCTCGAAATCGTCAGTCGCATATAACCCTGGGGTCATTTGTAGTCTTTTGTCAGCAACCTCGAATCCGTTCCATACAGATGCCTTGGTGCGCCAATTGACCACCTGTGAGCCGCCCATAGAGTAATCCACTGTAACCTCATCAACGATGTAGTCAATGCCCAAGGTCCTTACTATCTGGTTCGAGGCCCCTGCCACATTGAGGTTAACAATTCTTCCCACAGCGGTATCCATGTAATACATGTCATCTTCCATGAAACCGAACAGGGCGTCACAGCTTACCAGGGCATCGCCCTCTGCATCCCCCTCCGCACCTGTTTCATCAGGCAGTTCGAACTGGGGTACAGCTTCGGCACTGCCCACAAGGCAGATGTATTCCATTGGCCCATAATCCTCATAAATTTTCTTTAATTTGAGGAACGTACCTATTGCAACCGAATTCAGATCAGGGTCCATGTACCCTATTTCCTCGGTACTTGGTTCGATATCAGTTAAAACATATGCTTGATGATAGGCAGCCATTTCCGCTGCCACAGCCGATAAACTCGGAATATGGAATGTGGCACTGTAGGGTGTCGGTTCCACAGGGTTTCCATCCTGTTTATACGCGATGCCTTCTGTATAGAACTCATCTGTTTTATAATCATCCGGATTCGTAACAATCACATAATTTGCATCTATTCCTTTTGCATCCAGCTCTCCCCAGACATCCTCCTGATACTGGTAGGTGGATTTACCTACTACAATCATCTTGTTCTCTACATTCGCCAGGGGAGCAACCCATAGTGCTTCCTTATATGAGGCGACGCTGATTGTGCCGTCAAATCCCTTGAAATCCCTCAGGATATCATCGTTTTTCTCGTACACCAAAACTCCTTCCACCTGGGACTCCACATTGGTTACCACGTCATCAGAATTCGTGAAAAGCAGCTTTGGGACATCTTTAATGGTCATATGCTCAATGGTCCAGAGTTGATGGTCGGTTAAACTCCCGTTCTCCAAAATGAACATGGGATTGTAATCTTCACGGACGACAATCGGGGAAAGTGCTGCAATGAACCTCATATCCTCCATGGTTTGGTGTTCATCAACAAGGATCATGTATTGACCTGGAAGATCGATTGTGGGTTTATGCTCGGCCTTGCCCTCCTCCCCTGAGAATATATAGGCAATAGCAACAATCATTAGTATTGATGCAACCGACACTGCAAAAATCTTTTTTTTATCCATAGTATCACCAATCAGACTGAGCTTATGCTGAATATTTAGGTCCGAAACTTATAATGTTCTTATACATATATAATAATAACTATGTTGGAATGTAAGAAATTGGATATCTGGAGGAAAATATCGTTTTTTTATTATCTAGCAACAAAAATATGGTATTTTTGATGAGGATCGGAAAGTTCAAGTTCAATCCTCTTGGCAAGGTGTTTTTCCGGATGGTGCAATGTGCCCACCCTTGTCTCCAAATCCTCAAAATTCGCAAAAGAACCCTTTTTGCGCTCTTCGATAATGGCCCACATGGTCTTTTTACCCAATCCGGGAATCAGTTCCAACATATGAAGTCTTGTGGTAATGGCCTGTGCGTCATTATAAACTTTCAAGAATCTCACGGGATCGGCCTTGATGATCTCGAGAAGGATAAAAGGTAGTTCACTTTGGGCTGCATTGGTCAAATCATCGTAACCGATTCTCCGTTTTACATGAAGTATCTTCATCCTCTTGTCAGCTTCCCGACCGATATAAACCTTTTCACCCACCTGCAGTGAGGCATCTTCCTTTGGACTGAGCTCAAGGAGTTTAAATTGAGAATCACCGATACCATAGGCTACAGGTCCCCGTTTATATCTTTTTTCGTCAGGTAGTCCCTGTGGTAAGTAATCCAAAATATAAGCAAAATCCTCCAATGCGCAGCCCCCTTATCGATATTCCTCAACGATCTTCAATATTTTCTTTATTTCATTCTCCTCTAAAGTGAATCTCTCCTTTGCAAAAATAGCTCTCACTTCATCAGGGTGCATTGGGAGAATATCCACGATTTTATATGCAAAGGGCTCGGATATTCTCTCGATCTTCATGAGTTCGGAAGCCATCTTATTAGCCTTTGTAACCCCTAATTGAGAGAAATGCTTGGCATGCTCCAAGGCCAGATTCTGCTCGTAGGTGAGCTCTCTATTCTTTTGCTCCTTTTCAAGAAGGTTCTTAACCTCGGCTAATGATATATATTGAACATTTTCCACAATATCCCCCTCATGCAACCTGTTTTCTTAGGTGTTCGGGCTTGATTATTAATATTTTTTTCTTATTGCCTGATTTCACCTCTACTTTGTAGGCTTTCCCCTGTTTTCCCACGATGGTACCCGTAAGCCCGTAAAATCTTCTGTGGGGCTGTCCGGAATGAACGCTGGGATCGATTACAACGCTTGCCTTTTCCCCTTCAGAGAATGTTTGCATTATTCTTGTAATTGGAGGAAGGCCTCTTTCTCTGGGTCTCTTTCTCAATATTCGCCTAGTTTTTGAGCGTGTACCTTTTGACCTTCTTACCATTTTCTTATGCCTCCGATTTCATCATGTATATGAATGACATCCAGGCTCTTTATCTGGCATTTCTCATTTAGATGTTCAGCGATGCTGGGATTTGTTGTTCCCTCATCCCCATGAATCAGCTCCTTGATGTAAATGCCACTTTCCCCAAGGATTATAAATTTAGCTTTTTTCTCATCAATGATCTGTATCTTTATATCTTTGACCGTTCTTTTTCGGATTTTATCGGCTCTTCTATGTAGAACCCTCTTCGGGGTTTTTTGTTCGATTATCTTGCCCTTGAATGCAACTTCTACTTCTTTAAGTTTTTCATTTTCTACAGGGTTTGCAAATTCCACTTCAACAGAATATGTTTTTAAAACCTTTGCATTCTTTAGTGCCACAACCTCTTCTTTTGAGGACAAACGCAGATCCGATACCTCCACCTTTCCCTTTGAACTGGAATTGATACGCTTTGCCAACATCTCCAGGTTAAGATGCCGCCATAAAGGTATCTTGATCTCCAATATAAAGGGTCTACCATTTCCCAGCATTTTGGCATCAATGTCTTCTCTTCCCATACCATGAAAACTGTGCTCCGCACCCTTTGTGGCTTCCATGACGTACTTGGCAATGATTTCCTCCACACTCGTCTTATATAATTTTCCTGTGAAATTGCACTTCTTGCACCCTTTACCCCAACATTCTTTGCAGTCCCATCTAGTCTGGGGAATCCCCCGGGCGAGCTTTTTATACCTGCCATAGATAAATAGAGAAGATATTTGAAGTTCGATATTATTGAATCGCGTGTCCAGGATGGCAACGATATCAGGTTTTTCGAAATCCACTTGTTTATCCAGCCTTGCCTCAAGAAGCTTACCAACCTCTCTATTGATTTCAGCCTTGATGGGTTCGTAATTCTGGATTTCGAACTCTCCCCACAGTCTTTCCTCCCTATCAACGATATCTGCATCTATCTTGGAGCCAACAAGGAATGTCTCGTAATCGTAAGGCTTGAGTTTCTTCTGGATAAGCTCGGCGAATTTCTCAATTTCCTCGAAAAGATCTTCACAAAGATAGCATTCCGGTGGTTTATGTATCAGGTTTTGCTCTGCTTCTTTATCTTTTGCATTTGTGATAAGTTCATTATTTAAATAGAATCCTCTCTCCATGTTGCTCATACCGTGCCCTAATTTTGCAAACTGTCTTCCTAGACAATGATAGCAAAGACCCTTTAAAGTCAATTTTTTGGCCAGTTCGAAATCAACTTCATCTGAGATATCCATAAATTCACCGAAATGATTGGAATGAACAACCCACATTTGAAAAATGTGGGTATCATCACTCGAAAACCGCACCTTGCATTCCTCCACCATTTGAAAATGGTGATATCCTGCGGTTTTCTGCGGATGAAGGACAATGGTTGATTATAAATAAGATTTGCGGGGATATTATCCTGTATTTCATTGGAAATTTATGAATAATATTGAATTTAGCAATATTGAGAAGCAACTTCCCCTGACCTAAGATTTTTAGGGATATCGCTTCTGATTCCGCAATATCTCTCCGATTTGGAGAATTGCGCATTTCTCATCCATAAACCAAGCACAATCCAGTGGATGGCAATTATCTGGTTTACCGGAGGCAAAAGTCATTGGACATAGCAAAGTTGGCAAAGCATCACCTGGCACAATTAGACCGATATTTGTATTATAAGTAATTATGCCGGCAATTATCCAACATTGATAATTTTAATTGCATAACATGAGTTAGCCTTATATATCGCAGATTAGATTCAGGTTTGGACTTAGTTATCACTTTCATTAAAAGAGATATTGAGACTGAGTTCCGTGATGTTGGAGATCATGAATTAATAAACTAAAGTAATTCATAGGAGGATCGATCATATGAATCTAGGTAAGATTAAGACCGAAAATGGGGAATCCCTGGAGACCGTATCTTCGGGAAATCATTTATCGACTTTTGCAAAACTCATGGGATCACTTGAGGCGAATACGTTCATTGTAAAGGTTCATGAGGACAGTGATGTTCTCAATCTACTGAGTGGTTACCATAAATCCCTCTCCCCTTTTGAGCATTTTATTATACCTTTATTGTTCAGTATAAATCGTCAGAAAAAAGCGAAAGAGGATTTGCCCTGGGATAAGGTGGATACAGAAGAGGAGAATAGAACCCATGTGAGCTCAGAAAATATGATAAGACAGGCAATTCCCGCAATTGACGGATTTTTTGAGAAATTCAATGAAAAATACAAAAAAATCCTCGCAGCCAACGAACTGCAACCCGATTCAATGACATACCAGGAGCAAGAAAAGCAGCAGATTCTCGGTATGATCATAAGTCAAGTTTTAGCTTCGGAATTAGGGGACGAAGAAAAAGCAAAGAAAAGTATTAGGATTTTTGAGGGTTTTCTAACCGATGACCCTGTTCTACTAATCTCAAAGTTTCTTGACCCCTTAAAGAAAGAGATAATAGATTTTGGTATGAACAATAGGGCCAAGATGATTGCCAATTCCGGTTTGGATGAAAATAAGTACAAGAATGTGGTGGAAAAGCTCGAAAATGATTACGAGGTGATAAAACCTCTCTTTTCCATCTTCTTTTGCGAAAATGAAAAACATAAACTCTATTCCTTTTATATGCTAAATCATTCTATTGTTCCCCAGATAAAATGCCCCATATGCAACAGGAATCTTTCAGCGGGAACCTTTTATTATTTCATACCCCAGGTAAATGATATTTTGAAAACAAGCGAAGGCCTGCTCGGGGCATTGACCATTTTCAAGATGGCCCAGAGCGGAAGAAAGTGGCTTTCCAACGTTTCTTTAAAGGACATTCCGGTTGATACAGAAAAGGACATAGTAATCGAAACCGACTCTGGAAAGTACACTATAATCGAAATAAAGAATTTTGCTTTCGATGTGGATATGAAAACAAGAAAGGATAACGTCTCGGAATTCCTGGATAAGGCTTTACGGGATCTCCTGGTCTACGAAAAGCAGGGAATTGCTCTGGAAAATATATATCTGATATCCAACCTTTTCAAGGATTATGAGAATGTCCAGGTTGTAATAGATCTGTGCTCCAAAATGAAATACGCAAGACTCAATAATATTAACCTGAAAACCATAGGTCCAAATAATATCCATAACCTTGACGAGCTGAAGATTAACGATACCGAAAAAAAGGTGGTAGTGTAATTTCTATTTTGAGGATGAAGGAGGTTACAATCTGAATGAGTATGATTCGCATCTTCTTAAGATGAAGGAAGAAGGTGTGGATTGGGTCAGACTGGATGTAAAAAAGCCTATTGATCGATCTTTGGCTATTTTTGAAAAAGCCCATGATATGGGATTCAAAGTAATCGGAGTAATAAAAAGCAAGACCATGTTAAAAGGCCTCGGTATGGGTACTGAAAAATATCTGCCGAACTCAAATTGGGGGAGGAAGTGGAAAAGACATGCCAAGACCGCAGCCTCCACCCTTGATCAATATGTGGAAATCTGGCAGATAGACAACGAACTGAACCATCCAATCCACAATCCCATTCCGTCGGTCAATAAACAACTTGCTGTTGATATCGTGAAAATCGGAGCCGATGCAGTCAAGAATGCAAATCCCCAAGCCAAATTGGCAGTTAATTTGTTTTATAAGTTAAAAGGACCTGTCCCCATCCCTAAGATCGCCATTGTCAGAGATGAGCCCTTGATTACGAAATATAAAGAAGAACTGAAGGATAAAATCGACATACTGGGAATGGATATCTACAGGTCAACATGGCACGGGGGAACACCAGAAGATTACCCAACCGATCTAGAGAGGTATCACAATCTATGGGGGAAGGATGTGATGATAATGGAGACGGGATTCTGCACAGGGATTTTTGGACGCAGCGAAGCCCACCAGGCCAATCATGCCAAGGAGGTTTTCCAGGTTCTCGACAAATATTTCAAGGAGGTTTCTTGGTTTGGAGGGATAATGTGGTACGAGTACAGCTCAAGGCATTCCGGGCTTCCCTGTGAAAAATACTTTGGCCTCCATTTTCGTGATGGACAAAAGGAAAAACCTGCCTGGGCAGAGTTTGTGGAAAACGTGAATCGATATAAAAAGAACGGCAAGATATTGGGAATTACTTATCATTATTAAAGAAGGGGCATATTAAGTGTTGTAGGGAAAATATTATTTTGTATATAAAATCCGTTTTTACCGGGGAAATATCAAAATTGAATGGATTCATGCTACCCTCTCAGGTGAGTTTAAATACCACAATTATATTATATGGCCCTGTTGCAAAAGTCAAACTTGGATCATATAGGATGATGCAGCCAGCATCCTGATATTATGTGCAACGATTTTTGCCTGAACCTCGTTTTTTCGACCTATTTTGTTTTTGCATCGAATCC